>NZ_JBYTAJ010000017.1:0-127778 GCF_058788075.1 Pseudomonas sp. FW305-20
TGCAGCCCGTGACGCTCCGCGTCACTGGACGCGGAGCGTCCCTAGAGGCATTCCCACGCGGAGCGTGGGAACGATCACAACAAATGCCCCTCTGAGATAACACCCTTGAGCATTCAACCCAGCACGTATTCCCCTGATATCGCGGTGCCCCAAGACAAACGTGTCTTCGGCGGCCGCGATCTGTTTTCCCTGTGGTTTTCCCTCGGCATCGGTCTGATGGTGTTGCAGACCGGCGCTCTGCTCGCGCCAGGTCTGGGCCTGTCCGGCTCGTTGCTGGCAATTTTTCTCGGAACGCTGGTCGGTGTTTTGCTGCTGGCCGCGGTCGGCGTGATCGGTAGCGACACCGGTCTGTCGTCGATGGCCGCTCTCAAACTCAGCCTCGGTGCAAAAGGCGCGAGCCTGCCGGCCGTGCTGAACCTGCTGCAACTGATCGGTTGGGGCTCGTTCGAAATCATCGTCATGCGCGACGCCGCCAGCCTGCTCGGTGCGCGGGCGTTCAGCGAAGGCAGCCTGCTGTCCAATCCACTGCTGTGGACTGTGTTTTTTGGTGGTTTGGCGACCTTGCTGGCCGTCAGTGGTCCGCTGACATTCGTCCGTCAGATCCTGCGCAAGTGGGGCATCTGGTTGCTGCTGGCCGCGTGCATCTGGCTGACCTGGAACCTGTTCGCCAAAGCTGATCTGGCGGCGCTGTGGGCGCAGGCCGGTGATGGTTCGATGCCGTTCGCCGTGGGCTTCGACATTGCCATCGCCATGCCGCTGTCGTGGTTGCCGCTGATTGCCGACTACTCACGTTTCGGCAAGCGTGCAAAAAACGTGTTCGGCGGTACAGCGATCGGCTTCTTTATCGGTAACTTCTGGTTGATGAGCCTGGGCGTGGCCTACACCCTGGCGTTCGCGCCGAGCGGAGAAGTGAATGCCTTGCTGTTGGCATTGGCAGGTGCCGGCTTGGGGATTCCGCTGCTGCTGATCCTGTTGGACGAGTCGGAAAACGCCTTCGCCGACATTCACTCGGCGGCCGTTTCCAGCGGAATACTGCTGCGCTTGAAAGTTGAGCATCTGGCGCTGGCAATTGGCGTGATCTGCACACTGATCGCCTGCCTGGCGCCGTTGGCCCAGTATCAGAACTTCCTGCTGTTGATCGGTTCGGTGTTTGCGCCGCTGTTCGGCGTGGTGCTGGTGGATCACTTCATCCTGCGCAAGCGCAGTGCTCGCGTGGCGTCAGCCGCATTGCGCTGGCCGGCGTTGCTCGCCTGGTTGGGCGGGGTGAGTACCTATCATTTGCTGGCCAATCTGTATCCTGACATCGGCGCAACCCTGCCGTCGCTGATCCTGGCAGGGCTGCTGCAACTGCTGCTCGGTCGAGCCTTCAGCTACGGCCGGGAAACAGCTCGGGCTTGAGAATACCGTTCAGGCGCGGGTAGGGGATCTTCAGTTCGACGTGGCCCAGCGCGTATGGCGCGATGGTGCTCACTTCGTACTTGAGGATCACCCCGCCGTACGTCAGCGCAATGTTTTGGGTTTTGACGAAGGGCCAGCTCTTCACGAACTCTGGCTCCTGATCAAGCTTGGTGCTGATCAGCCAGCTGTTGTGCGCTACTTGCGCCGCTTTCCAGAACGCTTCTTCCTGCCCCGGGACCAACATGTCCGACAGCGTCAGCACTTTATGCTGCTGGCGTGAATAGTTGATGAAACTGCGGCCCGGCGTGCCATGGGCACCGCCAGTGTCCAGGTAGCTGGAAAATTCGACGATCACCAAGCCGTCATGCTGCTCACGTACCTTGGCTTGCAAGTAACTGCTGTTACGCGGGCCGGCACTGCTCAAAAACTGCTCGCGATACGCGGCCAGCGTCGGCGCCACCGGGGCGTCGGGCGAGGTGCGAGTCAGTTGCAGCAGGCGTTTTTCGACGATGCCGTCAAGCGCAGGTTCGGCAGGGAAGCGCAGCGTATCGATGTTAACCAGCGGGCAGTCAGCGGTTGTGCAACCCGGTTTCAGCTGTTCGGATGCATCGCGGGTAGTTTCCAGCGGCGCCCGGTAGTTGGGTTGGAACAAACTCTGGCAGGCGCCCAAAGTCAGGGCGATTGCAGCCACGGAGGCGATTTTAAAAAGCGACATGGGCGTCCTTCATGAAACTGGGAAAGGCAAAAAGTTATCCGCTTCGACTCTCAACGAAGCAGTCAGTTCGCCACTAAGCTGATTAGAGTTGGTTTTGCTCTCACCGTCTATCCCGCTGACTGGAAAGGGGCTGCATCAAACATCGCGGGCGCGTTAGGATGGCGCGAAGTCGAGGTTGCAAGTAACAAAAAGGAGCCTCATAACGGATTTGCAGTAAACGAGGATAGTCATGACTGATTTTGCCAACGCCGTTCCGACCGCCGTTGATATCGTTCGGCGCGAAAAGTGCTACGAGGGTTTCTACAAGCTCGATCGTGTGCACTTGCGCCACGAATTGTTCGCCGGGGGCATGAGTCGCGAGATCAATCGTGAAGTGTTCGTTCGCCACGATGCGGTGTGCGTGCTGCCGTACGATCCGCAGCGCGATGAAGTGGTGTTGATCGAGCAGTTTCGCGTCGGCGCCATGAGCAAAACCGACAATCCATGGCTGATCGAACTGGTCGCCGGTCTGATCGACAAGGATGAGGTGCCGGAAGAAGTTGCTCACCGCGAAGCGCAGGAGGAAGCTGGGCTTGTGTTCGGGGCGCTTTGGCCGATGACCAAATATTTTCCATCGCCGGGCGGCAGCAATGAATTTGTGCACTTGTACCTAGGGCGCTGTGACAGTGTAGGGGTCGGTGGCCTGCATGGGCTGGAGGAAGAAGCAGAAGATATCCGCGTCACGGTCTGGGCGTTCGAAGATGCCTTGCAAGCCGTACGCGACGGACGAATTGCCAACGCGGCCAGCATCATTGCCTTGCAATGGTTAGCTTTGAACCGCGTTGAAGTGAGGGGGTTATGGTCGTAAACAAGTTGCGCGATCGCTATAGGGTCGACCTGGTGGGGCTGCAAGCCTCCTGCGAGGCCAACTACGCGCGCCTGATGCGATTGCTGCCCGACATGCGCAACGAACCGGAGGCGCGGCGCATAGCCGTGACCCACGGCGAGCAGATGCTCGGCGTACTGGCCCTCGAAGTCCTTCAAGTCTGCCCGTACACCACAACCCTGCAAGTACGCCAGGAACACAGCCTGCCGTGGCTGCCGGTGCCGCAACTGGAAGTTCAGGTCTATCACGACGCGTGCATGGCCGAAGTGGTCAGCGCCGAACATGCACGACGCTTTCGCGGCATCTATCCTTACCCGAATGCCTCAATGCATCAGCCGGACGAAAAGGCCCAGCTGAATATGTTCCTGGGCGAGTGGCTGAGCCATTGCCTGGCCTGCGGACACGAGTACGCGGTGGTGCGGTAGCGGTAGATGTGAACTGCGTCAGGTTCACAGGTTTCCCCTTTTGATCATCCCCCAGCATAATTGCGGCACTCATCCATCCCGTGATTCAGCCCTGGGAGAACGCCTTGCCGAGCGTATCCACTTTGACCACCGCCGATCCGGCGTTGCTGGTGCAACTGTCCGACAGTCATCTGTTTGCCGAAACGGACGAAACGTTGCTGGGCATGAATACCCGGGACAGCCTGCAAAAAGTCATCGAGCTGGTGCGGCGTCAGCAGCCGCAGATCGACCTGATCATTGCCAGTGGCGATCTTTCTCAGGACGGGACGCTGGAGTCCTATCAGCAGTTTCGTGACCTGACGCGGCAACTCGATGCGCCGGCGCGCTGGATTCCCGGCAATCACGATGAGCCGCAGATCATGGCGCAGGCCGCCGTGCAGAGTGCGTTGCTGGAGCCGGTGGTGGATGTCGGTAACTGGCGCGTCACATTGCTCGATTCGGCCGTACCGGGTTCGGTGCCGGGGTATTTGCAGGATGAGCAGTTACAGTTGCTGGTCCGCTCGTTGAGCGAGGCGCCAGAACGGCATCATCTGGTGTGCTTGCATCATCATCCGGTGTCGATCGGGTGTGCGTGGATGGAGCCGATCGGATTGCGCAATCCAGACGCATTGTTTGCCGTGCTGGATCGGTTTGCGCAGGTGCGCGCTGTTTTATGGGGGCATGTGCATCAAGAGATCGATCAGGTTCGCAATGGCGTGCGGCTGATTGCCTCGCCTTCGACCTGTATTCAGTTCGAACCGGGCAGTGATGATTTCAAGGTCAGTGACCAGGCGCCAGGGTATCGGTGGTTGCGGCTTTTGCCGGATGGTCAGCTCGAAACGGGCGTGGAACGCGTTACCGGTTTCGACTTTGAGGTCGATTACGGTTCCAACGGTTACTGAACTCTCAGAAAGACCGCGGCGCGGCCATCGCGAGCAGGCTCGCTCCCACATTGGAATGCATATCCCTGTGGGAGCGAGCCTGCTCGCGATGGCGTCCGCCAAGACAACCTGGTTCCCACGGATATCCCCGATCCCCCCGACTCCCTGTAAACTCCGCCTTCTTTACCCGACGCACAGGGAGCTCAAATGTCTGGTTCGATCCTTTATATCCACGGTTTCAACAGCGCGCCTTCGTCTAAAAAGGCCACGCAGTTGGTTCAAGTAATGGAACGTCTGGGCTTGAGCGAACAGTTGCGCGTCCCGGCCTTGCATCACCATCCGCGTGAGGCCATCGGTCAGCTAAACAAGGCGATTGAGGAGCTTGGACGGCCACTGCTGGTCGGCAGCTCACTCGGCGGCTACTATGCGACTCACTTGGCCGAGCGCCATGGCCTCAAGGCCCTGTTGATCAACCCTGCCGTCAGCCCGCACCGGATGTTCGACGGGTATCTGGGGACGCAGAAAAACCTGTATACCGATGAGGCCTGGGAATTGACCCACGACCACGTGACGGCCTTGGCCGAGCTGGAAGTGCCGGCGCCCCAGGACCCGCAGCGGTATCAGGTATGGTTGCAGACCGGCGATGAAACGCTGGACTACCGCCTCGCCCAGCAGTATTACCGGGCCTGTGCCTTGCGCATCCAGGCCGGCGGCGACCATAGCTTCCGGGGTTTTGCCGAGCAATTGCCGGCAATGCTGAGTTTTGCCGGCATCGGCGCAGATTTGTATCAGGCGATTGATTTCACTGCTTTGTGAACCGTCGCTCCTATTTTCAACGAACACTCTTTTTACAGGCGGACGACGAGACCCCATGGCCACTCCCAGCGCTAGCTCTTATAACGCAGACGCCATCGAAGTCCTCTCGGGCCTCGACCCGGTGCGCAAACGCCCCGGCATGTACACCGACACCAGTCGGCCCAACCACCTCGCCCAGGAAGTCATCGACAACAGCGTCGACGAAGCCTTGGCCGGGCACGCGACCTCGGTGCAGGTCATCCTGCACGCCGATCACTCCCTGGAAGTCAGCGATGACGGCCGCGGCATGCCGGTGGATATCCACGCCGAAGAAGGCGTGTCGGGCGTCGAGCTGATCCTCACCAAGCTCCATGCGGGCGGCAAGTTTTCCAACAAGAACTACCAGTTCTCCGGCGGTCTGCACGGGGTGGGTATTTCCGTGGTCAACGCCTTGTCGAACGAAGTCCGGGTGCGCGTAAAGCGTGACGGCAACGAATACCAGATGACTTTCGCCGACGGTTACAAGAAAACCGAGCTGGAAATCATCGGTACCGTCGGCAAGCGCAACACCGGTACCAGCGTGTTCTTCGCCCCGGACCCGAAGTACTTCGATTCGCCGAAATTCTCCATCAGCCGCCTCAAGCACGTACTCAAGGCCAAGGCCGTTCTGTGCCCGGGGCTGCTGGTCAGTTTTGAAGACAAGGCCACCGGCGAGAAAGTTGAGTGGCATTACGAAGACGGCCTGCGCTCCTACCTGGTGGACGCGGTCAACGAATTCGAGCGCCTGCCGGACGAGCCGTTCTGCGGCAGCCTGGCCGGTAACAAAGAAGCGGTCGATTGGGCGCTGTTGTGGTTGCCCGAAGGTGGCGACAGCGTTCAGGAAAGCTACGTCAACCTGATCCCGACGGCGCAGGGCGGTACCCACGTCAACGGTCTGCGTCAGGGCTTGCTTGATGCGATGCGCGAGTTCTGCGAATTCCGCAGCCTGCTGCCACGCGGCGTGAAGCTGGCGCCGGAAGACGTCTGGGAGCGCATTGCTTTCGTGCTGTCGATGAAGATGCAAGAGCCGCAATTCTCCGGCCAGACCAAAGAGCGTCTGTCGTCCCGTGAAGCGGCTGCATTCGTTTCCGGTGTGGTCAAGGACGCGTTCAGCCTGTGGCTCAACGCCAACCCGGAAACCGGCATGTTGCTGGCAGAGCTGGCGATCAACAACGCCGGCCGACGTCTGAAGGCCAGCAAGAAGGTCGAGCGCAAGCGCATCACGGCGGGGCCGGCACTGCCGGGCAAACTCGCCGACTGCGCCGGGCAGGACCCGATGCGTTCCGAGCTGTTCCTGGTGGAAGGTGATTCCGCCGGCGGTTCGGCCAAGCAAGCGCGAGACAAAGAATTTCAAGCGATCCTGCCGTTGCGCGGCAAGATTCTGAACACCTGGGAAGTCGACGGCAGCGAAGTGCTGGCCAGCCAGGAAGTGCACAACATCGCCGTGGCCATTGGTGTCGATCCGGGTTCGGCGGATATCGCCCAGCTGCGTTACGGCAAGATCTGCATCCTCGCCGACGCCGACTCCGACGGTCTGCACATCGCCACGTTGCTGTGCGCGTTGTTCGTCCAGCATTTCCGCCCGTTGGTGGATGCCGGTCACGTCTACGTCGCGATGCCGCCGTTGTACCGAATCGACCTGGGCAAAGAGATTTACTACGCCCTGGACGAAGCCGAGCGCGATGGCATCCTCGATCGCCTGGTGGCCGAGAAGAAACGCGGCAAGCCGCAGGTCACACGATTCAAAGGCCTGGGTGAAATGAACCCGCCGCAGCTGCGCGAAACCACCATGGACCCGAACACTCGGCGTCTGGTGCAGTTGACGCTGGAAGATTTCGACGCAACCTCTGAAATGATGGACATGCTGCTGGCGAAGAAACGCGCCGGTGACCGCAAATCCTGGCTGGAATCCAAAGGCAACCTGGCCGAGGTTCTTGGCTGATGCGGGTTGGCTTTGCCCTGGCGTGTGCGTTGCTTCTGACCTCGATTTCGGCGGTTGCCGAGCCGGTGCCGGAACTGCGCCTGTTGTCCGAGCATCCCGTTGAAGGTATGCGCGGCGGCAACCTGTCAGGGTTGGCCCAGTGCGGTAATGACCTGTGGACGGTATCGGATCGCGACGACGACCAGATTTACCGGCTCGATACCCGCGACAAGGTATGGCAGGCCGAAACCGTGGCCATCGGCGTACCACCGGTGCCAGACAGCGGTTTGCCCTGGGGCTTGCGTTCACGAACCTGGGTGGCGTCGTTTGTCCGTGGTGGGGATCTGGACTTTGAAGGCATCACCTGCGACAGCGCCGGTAATCGCTACCTCGTCAGCGAATCCCATGCCGCGATTCTGCAAGTGCCACCCGTTGGGCCATCGTCCTGGCTGAAAATCTCGCCGATGCTGATTCGCGAAGCCCGGGCCAGCGGCATGCTGTTGCACTTCAATGCGTTGTTCGAGGGTCTGGCGATCAATCCGGCGGGTGATCAATTGTGGCTCGCCTCTGAGCGTCAAAGCCGTGGCTTGTTGCTGATCAAGCGCAAACAGACGGTCTGGGATTGCGATGGTGGCTGTGTGTTGCTGAGTGAAGCCGGGAAAGAAATGCAGCCGGCGCCGTTTCCCCGAGCCAAAGCGGTGACCCGAGACTTCGCCGACCTGTCGCTGTTCAACGGCAAGCTGTTTACCCTTGAGCGCAACGCCTACCAGATCTGCCGCCGTGATTCGGTGACGGCCAAGGTCGAGCGCTGCTGGTCCTTTGCTGATGAAGCCTTGCAGGTGCAGCGCCGCTATTCAAATCCCTACGGCCTGACCGAAGCGTTGATTGTTGACGCCGAGGGCGCGTGGATTGGCACTGACAACAACAACGATGCCCGAGCCGATGGCGAGGAACGTCCGATCGTCTGGCGCTTTGCCGCGCCTGAAGGTGGCTGGAGTGCCAAGTCATGAGTCAGCAGCCGCCAGGCAAACGCGTCGGTCGTGTGTTAATGGTGCTGGCCTGGTGCGCGGCGCTGTTTCTGGCCACTCGATTTTTCGGCCAGTGGGAAGCGCGTCAGCAGAATCCTAATATTGTGGTCAGCTCGGAGCAGGGCGAAGGTTTTATCGAGGTGAAACTGGCCAGTAACAACCAGGGTCACTTCGTCGCCAGCGGCCAGATCAACGGCCAACCGGTGGATTTCATGCTCGATACCGGGGCGACCGACGTGTCGATCCCGGCGGAATTGGCCGAACGGCTGAAGCTGGAAAAAGGCTTCGGGGTGACCCTGAGCACAGCCAACGGTCGAGCCCAGGGTTACCGAACCCGCATCGACCGCCTGCAACTGGGCGACATTGTGCTGCGTGATGTGCGCGCCCTCGTCGTGCCGGGCCTGGATGGCAAGCAAGTGCTGCTCGGAATGAGCGCGCTGAACAAACTTGAATTTACCCAGCGCGGTGGCACCATGCTGCTGCGCCAGACAACGAACCGATGAGGCCCGCATGAGCGACTCCCTTGATCTCAGCCTGGACGGTGTAGAACGCCGGTCACTGGCTGACTTCACCGAAAATGCCTACCTCAACTACTCCATGTACGTGATCATGGACCGTGCCTTGCCGCATATCGGCGACGGCCTGAAACCGGTACAGCGGCGCATCATCTACGCGATGAGCGAGTTGGGGCTGGACGCCGATTCCAAGCACAAGAAATCGGCGCGTACCGTCGGTGACGTGCTCGGCAAGTTCCACCCGCACGGCGACTCGGCCTGCTACGAAGCCATGGTCCTGATGGCCCAGCCGTTCAGCTACCGCTACACGCTGGTCGACGGCCAGGGTAACTGGGGTGCGCCGGATGATCCCAAATCCTTCGCCGCCATGCGTTACACCGAAGCGCGGCTGTCGCGTTATTCCGAAGTGCTGCTCAGCGAACTGGGCCAGGGCACTGCGGACTGGGGGCCGAACTTCGACGGTACGCTGGAAGAGCCGCTGGTGTTGCCGGCGCGTTTGCCCAACATCCTGCTCAACGGCACCACCGGCATTGCCGTTGGCATGGCCACCGACGTACCGCCGCACAACCTGCGCGAAGTCGCCACGGCTTGCGTGCGTTTGCTCGATGAGCCCAAAGCCACGGTCGAGCAACTCTGCGAACACATCCAGGGCCCGGATTACCCGACCGAAGCGGAAATCATCACGCCTCGCGCCGACCTGCTGAAAATATACGAAACCGGCAAGGGCTCGGTGCGCATGCGCGCTGTTTACCACGTCGAAGACGGCGACATCATCGTCACCGCGCTGCCGCATCAGGTGTCTGGCGCCAAGGTGCTGGAACAGATCGCGGCCATGATGCAGGCCAAACCGTCGAAAGCCCCGCAGATCGCCGACCTGCGAGACGAGTCCGACCACGAAAACCCGTGCCGGATCGTGATTATTCCCGGCGCACGCAAAAACTTTGACCACGATGCATTGATGACCCACCTGTTCGCCAGCACCGAGCTGGAGTCGAGCTACCGGGTCAACATCAACATCATTGGTCTGGACGGTAAGCCGCAACTGAAAAACCTGCGCGCGCTGTTGGTCGAGTGGCTGGAATTCCGGGTGCAGACTGTGCGTCGTCGCCTGCAATTCCGCCTGGACAAGGTCGAGCGTCGCCTGCACCTGTTGGACGGTTTGTTGATCGCCTACCTCAACCTGGATGAAGTGATTCACATCATCCGCACCGAGGAGCACCCGAAAGCCGCGCTGATCGAGCGTTTCGCCCTGAGCGAAATCCAGGCCGACTACATTCTCGACACCCGTTTGCGTCAATTGGCGCGACTGGAAGAAATGAAGCTGCGTGCCGAGCAGGATGAACTGCTCAAGGAACAAGCCAAGCTGCAAGCCCTGCTGGGCAGCGAAGCCAAACTGAAAAAACTGGTGCGCACCGAACTGATCAAGGACGCCGAAACGTACGGCGACGACCGCCGGTCGCCAATCGTCGAACGCGCCGAAGCCAAGGCCCTGACCGAGCACGATCTGCTGCCAAACGAGAAAGTGACCGTCGTCCTGTCGGAAAAAGGCTGGGTTCGGTCCGCCAAGGGTCACGAAATCGACGCCACCGGGCTTTCCTACAAGGCCGGGGACGGTTTCAAGGCTCTGGCGCCCGGGCGCTCCAACCAGTTTGCGGTGTTTATCGACTCCACCGGTCGCAGCTATTCGGTGGCCGCGCACACGCTGCCATCGGCCCGAGGCCAGGGTGAACCGCTGACCGGTCGTCTGACGCCGCCACCGGGGGCGAGCTTTGAATGCGTGCTGATGCCGGAAGACGACTCGCTGTACGTGATTGCGTCCGATGCCGGTTACGGTTTCGTGGTAAAAGGTGAAGACCTGCAAGCCAAGAATAAGGCGGGTAAGGCTCTGTTGAGTCTGCCGAACAACGCGAAGGTGATTCTGCCGCGTCCGGTGGCTGATCGTGAACAGAACTGGCTGGCTTCGGTGACTACCGAAGGTCGCCTGCTGATTTTCAAAATCAGCGACCTGCCACAATTAGGTAAGGGCAAAGGCAACAAGATCATCGGGATTTCCGGCGAGCGTGTGGCCAGCCGCGAAGAATATGTCACGGACATCGCCGTACTGCCGGATGGCGCCACATTGGTGTTGCAGGCCGGAAAACGTACCTTGTCACTAAAAGCAGACGACCTCGAACACTACAAAGGTGAGCGTGGACGTCGTGGTAACAAACTGCCACGTGGCTTTCAGAGGGTAGATGCACTGCTCGTCGAAAACCTCAATTAAGCGTCCTAGAGCGCTCGATCTACGATTTAACGCGTAGATCGACGCTTTGCCGCTGGAGTCGGAACGCATATTCACGGATGATATGGCCTTTCAAGCGCCGGCGTGGCCGAGCGTTCTTCACATTTTTTGAGTATTTTCACTGTGGTTAGCCTTGTGGCAACCACCTGGATGGGACGATGACTGCTCTGCGCCTTCCTTTTATTTTGATGCTCGCCGGCGTTCTTGGCCTGGCGGGTTGCAGCGTTCACCAACCGGTGTCGCTGTATCAGCTGGACAGCGGAAGTCCGGCTCAACCTGCGCAAAGCGCGGGCATGGCGGTATTGTTGGGTCCGGTAACGGTTGCCGATTACCTGCAACGCGAAACATTGTTGCAGCGACAGCCGGATGGCAGCTTGCAAGCTTCGACGGATGGTCGTTGGGCGGGTAGCCTGTCGTCGGATATTGACCAGCTGCTGCTGCGTCAGGTCGCCGGTCATCTGGACAGCCAGCGCGTGGTGCTGGCGCCAGCGACAGTGGGCTTCACGCCGGATGTGCAGGTTCTCCTGACGATTACTCGCCTGGACTCGGGTGAGTCGCAACCGGCGATCCTTGATGCGCAATGGCGTCTGATCGACCGTCGTGGCCAGGTTCGTGATAACCGCATCATTCATCTGCAAGAGCAACATGCGGGTGGGACGGCGGCTCAGGTTCAGGCCCAGGGTGTGTTGTTGCAGCGTCTGGCCGAGCAACTGTCGACAGCGCTCAAGCCGCTGGCGAATCAGCCACCGATCGCCGAGGCGCCACGTAAAGCTCCTGCAAAGCCTGCGGCACCGGCAGCCGGGCAAGACAAACAACCGAAGATCCCGATGGCTTCGCCGATCAGGACCGATATGGAAGTGTTCAGGTTCTAAGCCTGGATTGATCCAGGAACAAAGCCCGCCATGTGCGGGCTTTGTTGTTTCTGCGGGTTGGGGATCTCCTTTGCTGCTGAGGCCAGGACAGGCAACAAAAAAGCCCGCAGACAATCACTCGTCTGCGGGCTTTTTCATAACGGGGCTAGTTACGCCCGGCGTTCGTGCATCCGCGCCAGTTGCCGCTCGAGCATCGACGGATAAGGCTCCATCAGCCGCTCTACGCAACAAGCGCCTTCCGGGCTGGCGATCGGTCGGATTCGTGCGCGCTGGCGGATCAGCGCGTCGTCACCGATCTTGCGCTCCACCAGCAACAGGTTGCGGCTGTGTTGCGACAGGGCCAACGCATCCTGGGCGGATTCGGTCAGCAGCAGATCGATCTGGCTCAGGCCGAACAGCTCGTCACCCAGGGTCAGGCCCAATTGCAATTGCAGGGTGATGCCGCTGTCGGCGACTTCGATCTGCAATTGATGGCCCAGAGCCCGCAACAGCTCACCGCAACAGATGGCGTTGGTCAGGTAGTCGTCGCCGCTGTCTTCGGTGTGGAACAGCATCAGCGTGCTGCCATCGTTCAGGGTGTGCAGTTCGCTCTGGTAGAGCGAGGCGGCCTGATCGAGGCAGTCGCGATAGCGTTTGAGCAGTTCTTCCAGGCGTGTGCGGGGCAGGCGACGCAGTTGATCCTGGGCGCCCAGTTGCACGGCCAGCACTGCGCTGTGCTGCGGCACGTTCGACAGTTGCGGTTTGACTAGCGGTTTCGGCGCGGTCGCCGCTGATTCATCACGCAAGTCGGCAAAGGCATCGTCGTCATCATCGTCTTCAACGGTGCTGACAATGCGCCGTGGTGCAGGTTTGAGGCCGGCCACAGGCTTGGTTTCATCGAAACTCGGGTCACGCAAATTGCGCACTTCGAAGGTTGGCTCGTTATCGTCCGCGTCTTCGTAGTCGCTTTCGTTGTATTCAGGCTCGGGAGCGGGTTCCGGCTCGGCGGGCTCTGGCGCGAAGTCGGCGTGCAGCTGGCGGGCCAGATCGCCGATCTCATCCTGACGCTCGGTGGCCGGGGTGTGTTCGTCGATATGGCGCAGCCACACTCGCAATTGCAGCAACGGCGTGGAGATGTGCCGACCCAGGCGCAGGCTCAAGGCCAGGGACAGCGCCAGCAGAATCGCGCTCAAAATGCCCATGCTTTGCAGGCTGATGGTCATCGGCTGCTGGAACTGATCCATGTCCAGGCTGATGCGCAGTTGCCCGGCGGTCACGTCCTGGAAGGTGATCTTGCTCTGGTACATGCCTTCGGCTTCGCCCAGCAGGCTGTGCTTGGGGCGCTGACCGGCTTCGGCGAGGATGCGGTTATCCACGCTGTAGATGGCAGCGTGAGCCACCAGCTTGTTTTTGGTCAGGTTGTTGAGCAGCACGTTGAGGCTGAGGATGTCGTTGGACACCAACAGCTCCGTGGCGGAGGTGGCCGTCTGGGTGGTCAGGCTTTCGCCCAGCGCATCCGCCTGCTCGTGCATGGCCTGCTTGAACTGCAAACCCATCACGCAGGCATAGATCACCAGGGCCAGAGCGACCAGGATCACGTTATGGCTGGCGATGCGCAATGCAATCGGTACACGGCGGTGGCGCAGTGCACGGAAGATCAGCAGAAAGAAGTTATCGGTTTTTACTGGCGTGGGCCGGTTCACTTGAGCTCGGCTCTTTTGTCCGTGAAGTTGACGCGCAGTATAGCGACAGGCCCTAGACCGTCAAAGCGCTCACGGTGCCCGATGGTCACTGAATGTAGGTAGAATGCGGTTTTTTTCCACTTGCGGGGGTGCGCCTTGCGCGAAATCGTCCTGATAAACATCACGGGAGTCGACCGTCCGGGTCTGACTGCGGCCATTACCGGCGTTCTGGCCCAGGGTGGTGTGAACATTCTCGACATTGGTCAGGCGGTGATCCACGACACCCTGTCGTTCGGCATCCTGGTTGAAATTCCTGACACCGAGCAAGGCAAGTCGGTGCTCAAGGACATCCTGTTCACGGCGTATAAGCTCGATCAGCAGGTGCGCTTCACACCGGTGTCCGAAGAGGATTACCAGCAGTGGGTTGGCAATCAAGGCAAGAAACGCCACATCGTGACCCTGCTGACCCGCAAAGTGACCGCCGGACAATTGCAGGCCGTGAGTTCGATCACTGCTAAATATGGCCTGAACATCGACCACATCGATCGTCTGTCCGGGCGCATGCCGCTGGACACCCCGGCCGATCAGGGCAAGGGCTGCATCGAGTTTTCCGTTCGTGGTGAAGCGGCTGATCCGCAAGCGCTGCGGGCCGAATTCCTCAGCGTCGCGCAGGAACTGAACGTCGACATCGCCTTCCAGGAAGATTCACTGTTCCGTCGTAACCGTCGCCTGGCGGTGTTCGACATGGACTCGACGCTGATCGAAGCCGAAGTCATCGACGAACTGGCCAAGGCTGCCGGCGTCGGTGATCAGGTGTCTGCGATCACCGAGCGGGCGATGGCCGGCGAATTGGACTTCCGCGCCAGCTTCAAGGAGCGCCTGGCCTTGTTGAAAGGGTTGGACGTCAGCGTGCTGGATTCCATCGGCGCCTCCCTGCGGTTGACCGAAGGTGCCGAAACACTGTTCGCCGAACTCAAGCGTCTGGGCTACAAGACCGCCATCCTGTCGGGCGGCTTTACCTATTTCGCCAAGCAATTGCAGGCCAAGCTGGGCATCGACTACGTGTTCGCCAATGAACTGGAAGTCGTGGACGGCAAAGTGACTGGCGTGGCGGTCGAGCCGATTGTTGATGCGCAACGCAAGGCGGATCTGCTGAAGGAACTGGCGCACAAGGAAGGTTTGCGTCTGGAGCAGACCATTGCGGTCGGCGACGGCGCCAACGATTTGCCAATGCTGGCGATTGCCGGATTGGGCGTGGCGTTCCGTGCCAAGCCGCTGGTCAAGCAGTCGGCGAAGCAGGCGATTTCCACCCTTGGGCTGGATGGCGTGCTGTATCTGCTGGGTTTCCGGGATCGCGACGGGCAGCTTTAAGTCTCGTATTGACTGACAGGGATCGGCTACTTCCTCAAAGTGTTTTCCACAGCGAATCAAAATCCTCCTCAGCGCCGCTCACCGCGGCGTTGTCGTTTCTGGCTACCTCCAGTGGACGGTAGGCGAACTGATTGAAACTGTTGGTGCTCGCCAGCCGCCGTTCCAGCCCGACTCGACGTTCCTCGCCGTGGGTATTGATCATGACTTTGTTGCCCTCCTGAAAGGGCAGGCGCGGCGCGAGCAAAGTGGCCGGCACGTCGATGGCGCTGATTTGCGGCAGCAACAGGCCGCGCAGGTATTGGCTGTGGTCATCGTGGGTACGCACCAGTTGCAGGCCGCAAGGCTCGGCGCAGGGGGCAACCTGCTCGATACCCATCTGCGTGCCACCGCCGCGCACCTGGCGGATCCAGCGCACCACCGCGATGCTCCAACCCTGACCGGCAGCATCCTCGATACCGACCATCTCACCGGCCTGCAACTCGGCCGGCACTGCGCCAGGCCAGGCCAGGCAGTAACCGCCGGGGCTGTGATTGACCACTGACAGGACATGGGTCGGGAAGTGCTGATTGCGGTCGGACGCTTCGCGACTGTCGTCATTCTGAAGTTGTGGATATTCGATCTCTTCGTAGGGCAATAAAGCGTCTGCATTGCCTTGGGGTGCAGCGTCGAAGGCATGGTGCCATTGGTCCTTTTCCCGGCCGGACACAGGCGTCACCGAAAACTGTGCAGGCCGGGCGCCGGGGTTTTTCAGGATGTCGCTGAATGAGCGTTGCCCACCCAGATAAAAATGCAGCGCGCTCATGCCCAGGCACAGGGTCAGCGTGCCATGGCCCACGGTACGCTGGAAACCGCGCTCGGCCGTCTGGCCCCAGGCGGCATGAAGGTGTTGCAACGTGTCCAGGCTTAATCCCGCCGGCACGGGCAGTGGCGATGAACTGTCATTTTTTTGCAGATGAGCTTCAATTGCCGCGACCAACGGCTGCGGATCGATCCCCAGCAAACTCTCCTGCTGTTCTGCGCGGAACTTGGTGCGGTAACGCGGCCCGGTGTCGAGGTCTTGCGCGACGGCAAACAACCCGGTGGCCGGCATGCCCGGTTGCAGCTTGATCCATCGGCTCCAGGGCTCCAGCACCTCGGCCACCCGGGCTATCTGATGCTGGCGCAGTTGGTTGCAGCGTGAGGCGCCCAGCAGCAAGGCGACCACGTACGTCTGTTCGATACTCAGGGTTTGCGTCTGGCTGGCCAGCTCATCGCGCAGGCTCGTGTGCTGGAGCCGGTGCGCGCAGGCGATCCGGTAGAGCTGATGCAACTCCAGCCACAAGCCTTCCGGCACCGGGCAATAGAGTTTGGTCGCGCGAATCAGCGGCCCGTTCAGGCAATGGATCGCCCGTTGCAGCGCCTGGGTCAGCAGCGGCGCACGGTCCTTGCTGAACTTCGGTGTAATGCGCACCACGATCTGTTTATAGCCAATGGCCAAGTGACTTTGCAGCGCCTGGCAGAGGTTGGCGATCTTGCGGGAACGCTCGTCGAGGACAATCGATTGATGCAGGAAATGCTGCTCAAGGTGTTTGCAGACGTAATACACCTCAGGCCGCAGCAGTTCGAGCAATTGCAGGCGATTGTCGCTGGGTGTGAACAGCTGATTGAGTTCGCTCAAGCCTTTATATAGCTGACGAGCGGTTTCACCGATGTTGGCTTTGGGCAGATTGGCGATCCAGCGCTTGAGATCGCGCGGGGTGGCTTCACAGAACGACAGGCGCACCTGCAGCGGAACGGGCGCGCGTAGCAGAAGATGGGGGCTGGTCTCATTCATGCCGTGAAAAAACTCCAACCGGTAAATGGGCAGTGAATGATCTGACTGTAGCAGCTATGGATTTTTACCGTTTGTCTGTCAGTCGAGTGTCATCCGGGCGTACTACTAATCTGACAGTCGTGCGACTGGATACGCACAGTCGTACGGCCTGCTGCCTACGCAGGGCAGGTCTCTTGTAACTTCAAGGAGATGAAGTTTATGTCTAGATACGTAGTGGCAAATCAATGGGGCGGTAGTTCGGCACCCTGGCATCCGGGCGGAGACTGGACGCTAGGCGCGCGGGACAACCAGAACGTTGTCGCGATCGAGATCAAATCGGGCGATGGCGGCAAGAGTTTCACCGGCACCATGACGTATGCGGGTGAAGGTCCCATTGGCTTCAAGGCTCAGCGCACGGGCCAGAACCAGTACAACGTTGAAAATCAGTGGGGCGGCAACGACGCTCCATGGCATCCGGGTGGCAAATGGGTCATCGGCGGCCGTGATAATCAGAACGTTGTGGCGTTGAGCGTGACCTCCAGTGATGGAGGGAAAAACCTCAGTGGCACCAATACCTACGCCAACGAAGGGCCGATCGGCTTCCGTGGACAGATAGAGTAACGGCACCACCGAAATGTCCGACCCCGCGAAGACGTTCGCGGGGTCGGATCAGGGATCAGGCTTTTGCCAGGCCCATGCCCTGGCCCATCTGCACCGGCGAACCGGCCGCCAGCTCTTCAGCCCACTTCACTTGATCAGGCCCGAACAGCACGACAGCGGTCGAACCCAGTTTGAAGCGACCCAGTTCTGCACCTTTCTCCAAATGGATCGGCGCACGGGCAGCTTCGTCGTAGCGGAAGGTTTTCAGCTCGCGTTTCGGCGGCGTGACCAGCCCGGCCCAGACGGTTTCGATCGACGCAACGATCATTGCGCCCACCAGCACCACGGCCATCGGCCCGCGCTCGGTGTCGAAAATGCACGCCACACGCTCGTTACGGGCGAACAGTTCCGGAACGTTTTCGGCGGTGGTCTGGTTGACCGAGAAGATCCGGCCCGGGATGTAGACCATCTCGCGCAAGGTGCCGGCCAACGGCATGTGCACGCGGTGGTAGTCCTTCGGCGACAGATAAATAGTCGCGAAATCGCCGCCCATGAACGGCGCTGCGTTGGCAGCGTCGCCGCCCAGCAATTCCAGCACGCTGAAGCTGTGGCCCTTGGCCTGGAACACGCGACCGTGTTCGATCGGGCCGAGTTGGCTGACCGCACCGTCGGCCGGGCTGAGGATCGCGCCAGGCGTCTCGTCCAGCGGGCGAGCGCCGTCCTTCAAGGCGCGGGTGAAGAATGCGTTGAAGTGTTCGTAGGCAGTCAGGTCTTCGACCAGCGCCTGGGACATGTCCACCTGATAACGCTTGGCGAACCAGGCGGTGAAGGCGTTCTTGAACCAGCGCACGCGGCATTCGGCAATGCAGCCGGCCAGGCGCGACAGCAAGTGATGGGGCAGCAGGTATTGGCTGAGGATAAACAAACGCTTATTCATTAACTGTCCTTAAAAACCTTAAAGCTCTACGGGCGTATCGGGATGGTTGCCCCATTCGCCCCAGGAACCGGCGTAGCCTTTGACCCGCGGATAACCGAGGGATTTGGCCACCAGATAGGTGAAGCCAGAACGATGGTGAGTCTGGCAGTGGGTAATGACTTCTTTGTCTTTGCTGATCCCGAGTTTTTCCAGGATCTGCGGCATGTCGGTGCGGATGCGCAGGTTGCGCGCCTGATCCATGCCCGCGGTCCATTCGAAATTGACCGCGCCGGGAATGTGCCCGCCCTTGGCTGCCAGGACTTTCTCACCGGAGTATTCCAGCGGCCCGCGTGCATCCCAGATCGCCAGGTCGGCGGCACCGAGACGGCTTTGCAGGTATTCGCGGGTGGCAGTGGGTTCGTCGTGCAGGGTCAACGCAACCGGGCCGCCGACCGGCGCCGGGATCTGGATCGACATGGGCAAGCCTTCTGCCAGCCAGGCCTTCAGGCCGCCGTCGACATAGTGGTACTTGCTGTGGCCGATGACATCCAGCAGCCAGATAAAGCGCCCGGCCCAACCGCCGCCTTCGTCGTCATAGACGACGTAGACCGCATCAGGGTTGTGTCCCAGCTCACCGAACAACGCTTCGAGCGCCGCTTGCGGCGGCATCAGTCCCGGCGCAGGCGCGTGACCGAGTTGCGTGCGTTTCGGATCGACAAAACGCGCACCGGGGATATGCCCTTCGGCATAGCGGGCGCTGCTGGTCAGGTCTACCAGAATCAGTTCGCGGGCGTCGAGACGCGGGAGCAAGTCGCTCGGCTCGATCACCAGCGGCAAGCCAGAGAAGTCAGACATGTGAGGTCTCCAGAGCACAAAGGGGAGGATTGTATAGCAGCGTCATGAGGGCCTGTTATCAGTTATTTCGGCAGGGGAAACAACGGGGCTTGTAGCAGCTGTCGAGCCCCGGCGAGGCTGCGAAGCAGTCGTGAACCTGGCGAATGCGATCTGCCGGATATACCGCAATCCCTGATTTTACGACTGCTTCGCAGCCGAACGCAGCCTCGCCGGGGCTCGACAGCTGCTACAGGCCGATGCTGCTTTCGTTGCTAGCGGTGACTAAAGCTGTGCAGTGCCTTTTCGATGCACTGCGCGGTTTTGCCGAAGGCTTGTACGGTGATTTCAGAGAACGGTCCGCCGCCCTGATCCGCCACCACAATCATGATCACCCGGCCGTTATTGACCAGTGAGCGTAGCAGCAGGTGTTCGCCGCCGAACTGCGAGCGCAGGCTGGCCGGCAGCATGGCCGAGAATTGTGCGTTGTTGGTCGGCGTCAGGCGCACCTGGGCTTGTTGCGAGAGCAGGCGTTGCAGCACGGTGCTTTGGCTGACGACAAAATTCAGGCCGGCCGCTTCCTTTGGCAGCCCGGCCGTCTGGTGCACTCGCAGATTGGCGTGGGTGCGGTCGGCCATCAGGATCATCACCCGACGCATGCCGCACGCGACCAAAGCGTCCCGGGCAGACGTGGTCAAGTGCATGGCATTGGTGAAGCGGCTGGGCTCGACCAGCAGCTCGGCGCATTGTCTGCGCCATTTCGCCAGGTCTTCGGCGGTCGGCGCCGGGGCCGGCAGCAAGCCTGCGTGCACGCGGTTCATGCCCCACGGCCAGATCAGCGAAACGGCGGGGTGCCAAAGGTCTGGCATGGCGTGATGGCGGGCGCTGTTGGCGGCCTGTTGGTGCAACTGCTGCTGCACTTCGTCCATCGGCATTTGCAGGTAAAGGCTGGTCAGGAACTGCCAGCGCTCACTGTGTGGACTGTTCCAGGACTGCTGCGCCGACAGCGCCAGACCGTTGGCCAGCAGCACCGTATTGGCCGGCTGATTGAGCCAGCGACGCAGCGTCGGGTCGTCATCGAGGCGGTTCTGCTGGCGCAATGGATGATCGCTGTCGCGCGCGATGCGCAGCACTTTCACCAGCTCACGCTGCTCGTTGAGCAGCAGCCGATAACCCTGCTGCACCCAGATCGGCAGGCGCCAGATGTCCACGAGCGCCAGGCAGATTTCCAGCAGACGCGTGCCGAACAATTGCTTTTCAACGTTGTGCGCCGACTCGCCTTTGTGCATGACCCGCAGTTCCCACTCTTCGAGCAACTGCGGATGAGTCAATGCCATCGGCCACAGCGGCGAGAGAAACAGCAGGCTGCCCCAGTGGATGTCCTGCCACAGTCGCGCCAGGCGACTGGCGAAAAAACCGTTGGCCTGTTGGGTCGCGTGCTGGCTGATCAGCTGCAGCTGACGCAGGGCAATCGGGATCTCCGATTGCGGCAGGGCAGGCAACCGGGCGAGCAGTTCTTCGGTGCGTTTCAAACCGAGGCGATTGATCGCCACCTCAAGGTTTTCCGCAGGTTCGGTCATGCTGCCATGGGTGTGGCGATTGGCTTCGCGAATCACGCTCAAGGCCAGCGCCGGGCTGTCCTGTATCAGTTCGGCGATATCGCGCAGAGAGCTGCGACTGTTGGCGATGGCCTTGCAGACACGGTCATGACTGGCTTGCGGAACCGGCAGGCGCACGCCATCGAGAAGCTTGACCCAGCCTTCGAGAGTGGTCGGTTTTGGAATTGGAACGTTCGTTTCGTTAGCCATGTCTGGACGCGATCACCGTCTGCATTACCTATGCCCGGAGCGGGCCAAATTGGCTTTTCGCCTGAACTGGCTATAGTCTGGCGCAGTTTTGCCGATAAGTAGAAGAAGAGATTTTTTAACTTCCGAATATGACCTTGAACCCGACTCAGTAAGTGCTCTCCTACCTATGGCTAAAATAATCGGCATCATCGTCGTATTCGCGAGCGTGCTCGGCGGATACGTGCTCTCCCACGGCAAAATTGCCGCCCTGATTCAGCCCTTCGAGGTGTTGATTATTGGTGGTGCGGCCCTCGGCGCATTCCTCCAGGCCAACCCCAGTTACATGACCATGCACGTGCTCAAGAAATCCCTGGGCATGTTCACTTCGCGTTTCAGCCACACGTTCTATCTGGAAGTGCTGGGCCTGATCTACGAGATCCTCAACAAGAGCCGCCGCGAAGGCATGATGGCCATCGAAGGCGACATCGAAGACGCTGCTGCGAGCCCGATCTTCGCCAAGTATCCGGCCGTGCTCAAAGACGAACGCATGACCGCATTCATCTGCGATTACCTGCGCATCATGTCCTCCGGCAACATGGCGCCCCATGAGCTTGAAGGCCTGTTCGACATGGAGCTTTACAGCCTCAAGGAAGACCTCGAGCATCCGTCCCACGCGGTGAACGGTATTGCCGACGCCATGCCCGGTTTCGGTATCGTCGCGGCGGTACTCGGTATCGTGGTGACCATGGCTTCGCTGGGTGAGGGCGATCAGAAATCCATCGGCCTGCACGTCGGTGCGGCCCTCGTCGGTACCTTCTTCGGTATTCTCGCGGCGTACGGTTTCTTCGGTCCGCTGGCTCATTCCCTGGCGCACGATGCCAAGGAAGAACTCAACGTCTACGAAGCCATCAAGGCCTCGCTGGTCGCTTCGGCTTCCGGTATGCCGCCATCGCTGGCGGTGGAGTTCGGTCGCAAGGTTCTGTACCCGGCGCACCGTCCTAGCTTCGCTGAGCTGGAACAAGCGGTTCGCGGTCGCTAGTGCTCTGTTTCGTAAATACGTTCCTTTTTTGGCGAGTGACTGTTGTTGCCAGACAAGGCGCCGCGACGAGTCATAGCCCGCTATGGCGAGGAGCGGCAACGCCGTATGGCGACAACAGGCACCGCCAAAAAGGAACAGTATTTGTGAGACAGAGCACTTAGATCATGGAAAATAACCAGCCGATAATCATCAAGCGCGTCAAGCGCATCGCCGGCGGGCATCACGGGGGCGCCTGGAAAATCGCCTTCGCTGACTTTGCAACGGCGATGATGGCGTTCTTCCTGGTGCTGTGGCTGCTGTCCACCGCAACGCCTGAACAGAAGATCGCCATCGCCGGTTACTTCAAGGACCCGGTCGGCTTTTCCGAAAGCGGCACGCCGTACATCATCGACCTGGGCGGCACACCGACCCTGGCGCCGGAGAGCACCCTCAACCCCGAGGTGAAATCCCAGCCGCAACCGGACAAAGTCACCATCGACGCCGAGCAGGTTGAGGGCATGGCCGAACAGGTCGAGAAGGAACGTCTCGAGCTGTTGCTGCAAGAACTGCAGAACAAAGTCGAAGAAAACCCGCAACTGAAGAAATTCAAAGACCAGATCCTGTTCGAAATTACATCGGATGGTTTGCGCATCCAGATCGTGGACGCCGAAAACCGGCCGATGTTCGACTCAGGCTCGGCGCGTTTGAAGCCGTACTTCGAAGACATCCTCCTGGCCATGGCCGACACCATCAAAGCGGTGCCGAACAAGATCAGCATCAGCGGCCACACCGATGCCAAGCCGTATTCGGGCACGGGTGATTTCGGTAACTGGGAACTCTCGGCCAACCGCGCCAACGCAGCACGTCGTGCGCTGGTCGCAGGTAGTTATCCGGACACTCAGGTGGCGCGGGTCGTCGGTTATGCCTCGTCAGCCCTGTTCGATCGCAAGAACCCGTTCAACCCGGTCAACCGCCGTATCGACATCGTGGTGCTGACCAAGAAAGCCCAGCGTGCCATTGAAGGCTCGCAAGGTGCGGAACCGGCTCCAGAGCCAGCGCCGACACAAGGGCAGGGCGGCCCGGGCGAAGTGCCCGCCACGCCAGCCGATCCGAATGCGCTGCCGGCGGATAAAGAGCCGTTGCCGGCGCATGAGCTTCGGCAGCGGTTGAATCTGTTCGAGGATCCGGCACCGAAGCCGGGTGAGCCGCCGAAGCAGTGACCCATGAAAAAGCCGACAGTGATGTCGGCTTTTTTTTGCGGCTTTCACTGGTTTGGAAGCCACTTCATTTTCAGTGTGTGCACGGTCCCACAGGTTTTGTGCCGGTCTAGTAGCTGGTTTCCGGCAAACTCGCGATGATCGAGCGATAGCTGTTCATCCGTTGCTGCTGCACGCGGCCTTCTTCCAGGGCCTTGAGCAATGCGCAACCCGGCTCGCGGTCGTGCTTGCAGTCGCGGAAGCGGCAGGTGCCGATCAGGTCGTTGAACTCGATGAAGCCAGCTTCGACGTCGGCACGGCTGACGTGGCCCAGGCCGAATTCGCGGATACCCGGGGAGTCGATCAACTCACCGCCGCCGGGGAAGTGGAACAGCCGCGCGGTCGTGGTGGTGTGAGTGCCCTGGCCGGACAGCTCGGACAGCGGGCCGACACGGGCTTCGACTTCCGGCAGCAGAGTGTTGACCAGCGAGGATTTGCCGACGCCGGATTGGCCGACGAATACGCTGATGTGCCCGTCCAGTTGTGCCTGCAATTGCTCCATGCCATTGCCGTGGTGGGCCGAGACTTCCAGTACCGGGTAACCCAGCGTGCGGTAAACCGCCAGCAAGGCATTCAACGCCGGGGCGTTCTGCTCGTCGATCAGGTCGAACTTGTTGAGCAGCAGCAGCGGACGAATCCCGGCGTGCTCAGCGGCGACCAGATAACGGTCGATCAGGTTGGCATGGGGCTCGGGCAGCGGCGCGAAGACGATGACGATCATGTCGACGTTGGCGGCGACAGGCTTGAGCTGGCCACGGCTGTCCGGACGGCAGAGTTCGGTTTTACGCGGCAGTTGCGCCACGATCACGCCGATACCCTGGTTGCCGGCACGCCAGACCACCTGATCGCCGGTCACCAGCGCAGGCAGGTTGGCGCGCAAATGGCAGCGGAACACCTGGCCGGCCAGATCGCCATCGAGGGCTTCGACTTCGACCTGCACACCGAAGTGCGCGATCACCAGGCCGGTTTGTTCCGGACCCAGGTCGCCACCTTCAAGTGCCTCGACAGCCGAGGACTCGCGTTTGGCGGCGCGGGCAGCGCGTTCGCCCTGAATCTTTTCGATGCGCCAGTTTTGACGACGATTGAGTTGGCGTTTGGCCATGGGTGTTCCGTATCAAGAATGCAGCGATTAGGTAAAACGGCCGCGAGTTTAGCACGCCCGGCCGCCGCCCTAGGCTAAACTGCGCAGCATTGCCTAGGAGCCGACACATGCAAAACCCGCAGAATCTGATCTGGATCGACCTGGAAATGACCGGTCTGAACCCTGATACCGACGTCATCATCGAAATGGCCACCATCGTCACCGACAGTGACCTGAACACCTTGGCCGAAGGTCCGGTGATCGCCATCCACCACAGCGACGAAATTCTCGCTGGCATGGATGAGTGGAACACCCGTCAACACGGCGGCTCCGGGCTGACCCAGCGGGTTCGCGACAGCCGTATCAGCATGGCCGAAGCCGAAGCCGAAACCATCGCCTTCCTGGAAAAATGGGTGCCGAAGGGCAAATCGCCGATCTGTGGCAACAGCATCTGCCAGGACCGTCGCTTCCTTTATACGCACATGAAATCCCTGGAAAGCTTCTTCCACTACCGCAACCTCGACGTATCGACTCTTAAAGAGTTGGCCGCACGCTGGGCGCCGGACGTGCGCGACAGCTTCAAAAAGGGCAGCACTCACCTGGCCCTGGACGACATTCGCGAATCGATCGCCGAGCTGCAGCACTATCGCAAGCATTTCATCAAGTTCTGATGCAGAGCGGTGAGGGCTTTTGTGGCGAGGGGGCTTGTCGAAACGTCGCACCGCCCCGTTCGGCTGCGAAGCAGTCGTAAATCGGCTGGCGCGTACTGCCTGACAAAACACGGTGCCAGGTTCTGGGGCCGCTACGCGACCCAACGGGGGCAAGCCCCCTCGCCACAGGTATGCGTGAATGCTTCGACGCTCTCTTTTGGTACCTCAGCGAAGTGAGTAGACTGCGCGCCTTCCTGCAAGGACCGCCACCATGTTGCTGATGCTTTACCTGATTGCCATCACCGCCGAAGCCATGACCGGTGCCCTGTCTGCCGGTCGTCGCGGGATGGACTGGTTTGGCGTGGTGCTGATTGCCTGCGTCACGGCGTTGGGCGGCGGTTCGGTGCGTGACGTGCTGCTCGGCCATTACCCGCTGACGTGGGTCAAACACCCGGAATACCTGGTGCTGACCTCGGTGGCAGCGATGTTCACGGTCTTCGCTGCACGCTGGATGCGCCACCTGCGCTCGCTGTTTCTGGTGCTCGACGCCGTGGGCCTGGTGGCATTCACCCTGATCGGCTGCATGACCGCGCTGGAAATGGGCCACGGCATGCTGGTGGCCTCGGTCAGCGGTGTGATCACCGGGGTTTTCGGCGGCATCCTGCGCGACATCTTCTGCAACGACATCCCGCTGATCTTCCGCCGCGAACTCTACGCCAGCGTCTCGTTCGCCGCGGCGTGGTGCTACATGCTGTGCATTTACCTGCAATTGCCGGGGGAACAGGCGATTTTGATCACCCTGTTTGGCGGTTTCCTGCTGCGGTTACTGGCGATCCGGTTTCACTGGGAAATGCCTAAATTCGTCTACAACGATGAAGCCTGACATCGCGCAGCCTTTGTAGCAGCTGCCGAAGGCTGCGTTCGAGGCCGCAGGACTCGCTTTGCAGGATGACGACTGCTCCGCAGCCGAACGCAGCCTTCGGCAGCTGCTACACAAGTCCGTGTTGTTTCAGGGCCCATTCCACATGTTCGCGGACCAGTTCTGAAGGGTATTCACGGCGCGCCTTAAGCGCTTCAACTACCGGAATGCTCGACGGGGCATTGCCCAGGCCAACCGCCAGGTTTCGCAACCAACGCTCATAACCCGCCCGGCGTAACGGCGAACCTTCAGTGCTGCTGAGAAACTTCTCCTCATCCCACATGAACAGCTCTGCCAACTCCGCGTTGTCCAGATTGTGCCGTGGCTTGAAGTCGCTTTCGCCGGAGGGGCGGGCGAAGCGGTTCCACGGGCAGACGATCTGGCAGTCATCACAGCCAAATACCCGATTGCCGATCAGTGGCCGCAGATCTTCCGGGATCGCGCTTTTCAGTTCGATAGTCAGGTAGGAAATACAGCGTCGGGCATCCAGCACGTACGGGCCGACGAAGGCGTTGGTCGGGCAGATGTCGAGGCACGCGGTGCAACGGCCGCAGTGTTCGGTGCTGTGTGGCGGGTCAACCGGCAGCGGCAGGTCGACAAACAGTTCGCTCAGAAAGAAGTAACTGCCGGCCTTTCGATTCAAGACCAGGGTGTTTTTGCCGATCCATCCAAGACCAGCCTGTTCCGCGATGGCTTTTTCCAGCACCGGCGCGCTGTCGACGAAGGCGCGGAAACCAAACGGGCCGATTTCGGCCTGAATTTTATCGGCCAGTTGTTGCACGCGTTTACGGATCAATTTGTGGTAATCGCGGCCCAAGGCATAACGCGAGACGTAGGCTTTTTCCGGTTGTGCCAGACGTTTGGCCATTTCGGTATCGCCCGGCAGGTAGTCCATGCGCAGGGAAACCACCCGAAGCGTGCCGGGCACCAGCTCTTCCGGGTGTGAGCGTTTGCTGCCGTGGGCGCCCATGTAGTCCATTTCGCCGTGGTAGCCGGCCGCGAGCCAGCGCTCCAGGTGCTGCTCATGCTCGGCCAGGTCGAGGCCGCTGATGCCGACTTGCTGAAAGCCCAGCTCGCGGCCCCAGTCCTTGATGGATTGGGCGAGGGCGGGCAGGTCTGTGGTAATTGCGGGCATGAGGCGAGAGAAACCGGAGCTGAGGTGCGTATAATTCTGCCAGACATCGGAGCCCGAAGACGCATGCCGCACACTAAAGATGATTTACCCGACGCGCTGTATAGCGCCGCGCAAGTGCGAGCCCTCGATGCGAGCCTGATCGCGGCCGGCACACCGGGCTTCGAATTGATGCAGCGCGCGGCGCGGGCGACCTGGCGTGCGCTGGTCCGCCATTGGCCGTCGGCGAATGAATTGAGTGTCGTGGCCGGTCATGGCAATAACGCTGGCGACGGTTATCTGGTGGCCGTGCTGGCCCGACGTGCTGGCTGGCATGTGCGGGTGTTCGCGGTCGGTGATCCCAAGCGTTTACAAGGTGATGCGGCATTGGCCCATGCTGAGGCTGTGTCTGAAGGTGTCGCGGTTCAAGCCTGGAGCGCGCAGTCCGAATTGCGCGGTGTCGTGCTGGATGCCTTGCTCGGCACCGGTCTGACGGGGGAGGTGCGAGAGCCCTACGCTGGCGCCATCGCGGCGATCAACGGCAGCGGGTTGCCAGTTGCGGCGGTGGATATCCCTTCGGGGTTGTGCGCTGATACCGGCCGAATACTCGGCGCGGCGGTGCGGGCGGACCTGACGGTGACGTTCATCGGCCTGAAACTGGGTCTGTTCACCGGCGATGCTGCGGACGTGGTCGGCGAGTTGGTATTCAACGATCTGCAGGCCTCCCCCGAGTCGTTCAACGGAGTCGCCATCAGTGCGCGTCGCCTGACGGCCAGTACCTTGCCGCGTCTGGCGGGCCGTGCTCCAACCTCCCATAAAGGCAAATTCGGCCACGTCCTGCTGGTCGGCGGCGATCGCGGCTTTGGTGGCGCCATCCTGCTGAGCGCGCAAAGTGCCCTGCGCAGCGGTGCGGGCATGGTGTCCGTGGCGACGCGCAGTGAACATGTTCCGGCCGCGCTGGCGAGAATTCCTGAAGCCATGGTGTTGGGCACTTCGTCGGCCAATCAGCTGATGGAACTGCTGCAAAAGGTTTCCGTGCTGGTGGTCGGCCCAGGCTTGGGTCAGGCTTCCTGGGGGCGCAGCCTTTTGTCGGCGGCTGCCACTGCGCCGCTGCCGCAAGTCTGGGACGCCGATGCATTGAATCTGCTGGCCACAGAGCACGTGAGCTTGCCCAGGGATTGTGTGATCACCCCGCATCCGGGCGAGGCGGCGCGCTTGTTGGGGATGAGCACTGCCCAAGTGCAGGCCGATCGTCCTGCGGCGGCTCACGCATTGAGCAAAAAATATACAGCTGTCGTGGTGCTGAAAGGCGCCGGCAGCTTGATCGCCAGCCCCGATGGGCGATTGGCGTTGTGTCATCAGGGCCATCCGGCCATGGCCACCGCCGGTTTGGGTGATGTGCTGGCCGGTCTGGTCGGCGCATTGCTGGCACAAGGCATGGAAGCGTTCGACGCCGCCTGCCTGGCCGTCTGGCTGCACGCCAATGCTGGCGCGAAAGAAGGTAAATCGGGCCGTGGGCTGGCGGCCAGTGATCTGATTCCAGCCATTCGTCAGTTGTTGGAGGAGCAAACACCGTGTCTGAAGTAACCCTGTACCTGGCTGATGAAGAGGCGATGACTGCGTTTGGCGCACGCATCGCACAAACCACTGAAGGGCACGGTCTGATTTTTCTCGAGGGTGATCTGGGCGCGGGGAAAACCACGCTGTCCCGGGGCATCATCAGGGGGCTGGGGCATCAAGGGTCGGTAAAAAGCCCTACGTTTACTTTGGTCGAACCCTACGAGATTGGTGACATCCGTGCCTTCCATTTCGACCTCTATCGCTTGGTCGACCCTGAGGAGTTGGAGTACCTCGGCATCCGCGACTATTTCGAAGACGACGCGTTGTGCTTGATCGAGTGGCCCGAAAAGGGTGCAGGCTTTTTGCCAAAGCCCGACCTGACCATTACCATTAGCCCGCAAGATGGCGGGCGTTCGCTGAAAATTTTGTCCCAGGGCTCGCGTGGCGAGTCGTGGTGTGCCGCTTTGGCATTGGAAACCAATTAAATGATGGGGTTAGGTATGCGCTTTCGCGCGATGGTAGCTGCCGTAGGATTGTTGTTTTTGGCGGTGACCGTCGATGCTGTGGCCGAGACGAAGGTCAACAGCGTTCGCCTGTGGCGGGCTCCGGACAACACGCGACTGGTGTTCGACCTGACCGGGCCTGTCCAGCACAGCGTCTTTACCCTGACCGCCCCGGATCGGCTGGTCATCGACATCAATGGCGCGACTCTGGGGGCGCCGCTGAACGTCAACAGCTCGAACACTCCGATCACCGCCATGCGCTCGGCTCAACGTACGCCAACCGATCTGCGGGTGGTCATCGACCTGAAAAAAGCCGTGACGCCGAAAAGTTTTACCCTGGCGCCAAACGCCCAGTACGGCAATCGCCTGGTGGTCGACTTGTTCGACAACGCTGCCGATGCCGCGCCAATTCCGGCGCCGACCAACGTCGCGACGGTAGCCCCGGTGCCGGTCACTCCGGTGGAGCCTCCGGTAAAACTGCCGCCAGCCCCGGCCGGCAAGCGCGACATTATTGTCGTCATCGATGCCGGTCACGGCGGCGAAGACCCGGGTGCCTCCGGCTCTCGCGGTCAGCGTGAAAAAGACGTGGTACTGGCCATCGCCCGTGAACTGCAGCGTCAGGTCAACGGCATGAAAGGCTTCCGCGCCGAACTGACCCGCACCGGCGACTATTTCATCCCGTTGCGCGGCCGTACCGAAATCGCCCGCAAGAAGGGCGCCGACCTGTTCGTTTCGATCCACGCCGACGCCGCGCCTTCGGCCGCAGCCTTCGGTGCCTCGGTGTTCGCCCTGTCTGATCGCGGCGCTACCTCGGAAACGGCCCGTTGGCTGGCTGATAGCGAAAACCGTTCCGACTTGATCGGTGGTGCCGGCAACGTCAGCCTCGACGACAAGGACCGCATGCTGGCGGGCGTGCTGCTTGACCTGTCGATGACGGCTTCCCTGACTTCTAGCCTGAACGTCGGCCAGAAAGTCCTGAGCAACATCGGCCGCGTCACGCCGTTGCACAAACAGCGCGTGGAGCAGGCCGGGTTCATGGTGCTGAAGTCGCCGGACATTCCATCGATCCTGGTGGAAACCGGGTTCATCTCCAACGCCAACGAAGCGTCCAAGCTTGCCGCAGCGAACCACCAGCAAGCGCTGGCGCGTTCGATCAGCAGCGGCGTGCGCCAGTTCTTCCAGCAGAACCCGCCGCCAGGCACCTACATTGCCTGGCTGCGCGACTCCGGCGGGATCGCCCAAGGCCCGCGTGACCATCGGGTGAACCCCGGCGAGACGCTGGCGATGATTGCCGTGCGATATCAGGTTTCTCCGGCCACGCTGCGCAGCGCCAACAAGCTGTCGAGTGATGAGCTCAAGGTCGGTCAGCACTTGACCATCCCTGGCACTGAGCTGGCGGCCAAAGAATGAACCAGGTGCTGACCAATACGGCTCGTATCGAGCTGCTCAGCCCGCGACTGGCGAACCAGATTGCCGCCGGTGAGGTGGTTGAACGCCCGGCTTCGGTGATCAAGGAACTGCTGGAAAACAGCCTCGACTCCGGCGCCAGGCGTATCGATGTCGATGTGGAGCAGGGCGGCGTCAAGTTGCTGCGGGTGCGCGACGATGGCAGCGGCATTTCTGCCGATGACCTGCCGCTGGCCCTGGCGCGACACGCCACCAGCAAGATCCGCAATCTGGAAGACCTCGAGCAGGTCATGAGCCTTGGCTTTCGCGGTGAGGCACTCGCGTCGATCAGCTCTGTGGCGCGCCTGACCCTGACATCCCGCACCAAAGACGCTGATCAGGCCTGGCAGGTCGAAACCGAAGGCCGGGACATGGCGCCTCGCGTGCAGCCGGCGGCCCATCCGGTGGGCACCTCGGTGGAAGTGCGTGACTTGTTTTTCAACACTCCGGCACGCCGCAAGTTTCTCAAAACCGAAAAAACCGAATTCGATCACCTGCAAGAAGTGATCAAGCGTCTGGCGCTGGCACGTTTCGACGTGGCGTTCCATCTGCGGCACAACGGCAAGACCATCCTCAGCCTGCATGAAGCCCATGACGACGCGGCCCGTGCCCGGCGTGTGGCAGCGATTTGCGGTTCGGGTTTCCTCGAGCAGGCGCTGCCGATCGAGATCGAGCGCAATGGCCTGCATTTGTGGGGCTGGGTCGGTTTGCCGACGTTCAACCGCAGCCAAGCGGACTTGCAGTACTTCTTCGTAAATGGCCGCGCCGTACGCGACAAACTGGTGGCCCACGCGGTGCGCCAGGCCTATCGCGACGTGCTGTTCAACGGCCGGCACCCGACGTTCGTGCTGTTTTTCGAAGTCGATCCGGCCGGCGTTGACGTCAACGTGCACCCGACCAAGCACGAAGTGCGCTTCCGTGACGGACGCATGGTTCACGATTTCCTCTACGGCACCCTGCACCGCGCCTTGGGCGATGTGCGGCCGGAAGACCATCTGGCCGCGCCTGTCGCGACGGCCATCGTTCGGCCGACCGGCATTGATGCTGGCGAATTCGGTCCACAGGGCGAAATGCGTCTGGCGGCCAATGCCTTGCTGGAACAGCCTCAAGCCCAGCCGTCGTTCAATACGCCGGCCGGCTCGGGCGCGGGTGCCGGTTATCAATATCAGTACTCGCCACGGCCTCAATCCGGTGTGCCGGTTGCTGAGGCCCAGGCAGCGTATCGTGAGTTTTTTGCACCATTGCCAGAAGCCAACGCGGTAGCGCTGCCAGCCGGGCAGGACGACATTCCGCCGCTGGGTTATGCGCTGGCGCAGCTCAAAGGCATCTACATTCTTTCGGAAAACGCCCAGGGCCTGGTGCTGGTGGACATGCACGCGGCTCATGAGCGGATCATGTACGAGCGCCTGAAAATCGCCATGGCCAGCGAAGGCCTGAGCGGTCAGCCGCTGCTGGTGCCGGAGTCGCTGGCGGTCAGTCAGCGTGAAGCCGATTGCGCCGAAGAACACGTCGCGTGGTTCCAGCGCCTGGGCTTTGAATTGCAGCGTCTGGGCCCGGAATCCCTGGCGATCCGGCAGATTCCGGCCTTGCTCAAGCAAGCTGAAGCCAATCGATTGGTCAGTGACGTTCTGGCGGACTTGATGGAATACGGCACCAGCGACCGGATTCAGGCGCACCTGAACGAACTGCTCGGCACCATGGCCTGCCACGGCGCGATTCGGGCGAATCGGCGTCTGGCGATCCCCGAAATGAACGGTCTGCTGCGCGATATGGAAAACACCGAACGCAGCGGTCAATGCAACCATGGCCGACCGACCTGGACCCAACTGGGCCTGGACGATCTGGACAAACTGTTCTTGCGCGGTCGTTGATGAACCAGCTCCCTCCTGCGATTTTCCTGATGGGCCCGACCGCCGCCGGCAAGACCGACCTGGCTATCGAACTCACCAAAGTCTTGCCGTGTGAGCTGATCAGCGTCGATTCGGCGCTGGTCTACCGTGGCATGGACATCGGCACCGCCAAGCCTTCAAAAGAGCTTCTGGCTGAATTTCCACACCGTTTGATCGATATTCTTGATCCGGCAGAGAGCTATTCGGCCGCCGATTTCCGTCGCGATGCCCTCGAAGCCATGGCCGAGATCACCGCGCGGGGCAAAATTCCGCTGCTGGTGGGCGGCACAATGCTCTATTACAAGGCTTTGGTCGAAGGTCTGGCAGACATGCCGGCGGCTGACCCGGCCATTCGCGCACAGATCGAAGAAGAGGCCGCACGCCTTGGCTGGCAAGCCTTGCACGATCAATTGGCAGTCATCGATCCGCAATCTGCGGCGCGTATTCATCCGAACGATCCGCAGCGACTGAGTCGAGCGCTGGAAGTTTATCGCGTCAGTGGTCAGAGCATGACTGCACTCAGGTTGCAACAATCTGCGCAAAGTACTGAAGCAGCCGCCTCTGGACTGCAACAATTGCCCTATACTGTCGCGAACTTGGCCATTGCTCCGGCAAATCGCCAGGTACTGCACGAGCGAATTAAACAAAGATTCACGAATATGTTGGAACAGGGATTCATCGACGAGGTCGTAGCCCTGCGAGATAGAGGTGACCTGCATTCGGGGATGCCGTCTATACGTGCAGTAGGCTACCGACAAGTCTGGGATTACCTGGATGGCAAGCTGACGCAAGCCGAGATGCAGGAGCGTGGAATCATTGCCACGCGCCAATTGGCGAAGCGCCAGTTCACCTGGCTGCGCAGTTGGGCTGATTTACATTGGTTGGACAGCCTCGATTGCGACAATCTGCCGCGCGCCTTGAAATACCTTGGGACCATCTCCATATTGAGCTGAGTCCTTGCAATTGCCGTCTATCCTTGGGGGTGTGACGGCCACAAGTCATCTGATTACCTATTTTTTAATATTGAATCCTTAAAGGAGTGCGGCACATGTCAAAAGGGCATTCGCTACAAGACCCTTACTTGAATACTTTACGTAAAGAGAAAGTGGGGGTTTCCATCTATCTGGTCAACGGGATCAAGCTGCAAGGCACGATCGAGTCTTTCGACCAGTTCGTTATCCTGCTGAAAAACACCGTCAGCCAGATGGTTTACAAACACGCTATCTCTACAGTGGTGCCGGTTCGTCCAATTCGTCTGCCTAGCGCAACCGAATCCGAAGCAGGTGATGCTGAGCCAGGTAACGCCTGATAGGAGTCTCCTTTGTTCTTTGAGCGCCACGGTGGTGGTGAGCGAGTGATCCTCGTTCACTTGGATGGACAGGACCCTGAGGCGCGCGAAGATCCGCAGGAGTTTCAGGAATTGGCTAATTCGGCCGGCGCCGAGACCGTTGCGTTTTTTAACGTGCCGCGTCATCGGCCAACCGCCAAATTCCTGATTGGCAGCGGCAAGGTCGAAGAGTTGCGCGACCTGGTCCATGCCAAAGAGGCCGATCTGGTCATCTTCAATCACATCCTCACGCCCAGTCAGGAACGTAACCTCGAACGTGTTTTCGAGTGTCGCGTGATCGACCGTACCGGTCTGATTCTCGATATTTTCGCCCAGCGCGCCCGTACCCATGAAGGCAAGCTCCAGGTAGAACTGGCCCAGCTTGATCACATGAGCACCCGGCTGGTTCGTGGCTGGACCCACCTTGAGCGTCAGGGTGGCGGTATCGGTATGCGTGGCCCGGGTGAAACCCAGCTGGAAACCGACCGCCGTTTGCTGCGGGTACGCCTGCGACAGATCAAGGGCCGACTGGAAAAAGTACGCAGTCAGCGCGAACAGTCGCGACGCGGCCGTTCGCGTGCGGATATTCCTACCGTGTCCCTTGTGGGCTATACCAACGCCGGCAAATCCACGCTCTTCAATAACGTCACGAAATCCGACGTTTACGCGGCTGACCAGTTGTTTGCCACGCTGGACCCGACCTTGCGCCGTCTGGAACTCGACGACCTGGGGCCGATTGTCCTGGCCGATACGGTGGGTTTCATACGCCACTTGCCCCACAAACTGGTCGAGGCATTTCGGTCTACGCTCGAAGAGTCGAGCAACTCAGACCTGCTGTTGCACGTGATCGATGCGGCCGAACCGGATCGCATGTTGCAGATCGAGCAGGTGATGGTGGTGCTGGGCGAGATTGGTGCCCAGGACTTGCCGATCCTCGAGGTCTATAACAAACTCGATTTGCTTGAAGGCGTTGAGCCACAAATCCAGCGAGACGAAAACGGTAAGCCTCAACGGGTCTGGCTGTCGGCGCGTGATGGCAGTGGTCTGGAATTGCTTGAGCAAGCCATTGCCGAGTTGCTGGGCAGTGAGTTGTTTATCGGTACCTTGCGTTTGCCGCAACGATTCGCTCGACTGCGTGCGCAGTTTTTCGAGCTCGGAGCGGTGCAGAAAGAAGAACACGACGAAGAAGGTGTCAGCTTGCTGGCCGTTCGATTACCGCGCTCGGAGCTCAATCGGCTGGTCAGCCGTGAAGGCGTTGTGCCGACAGAGTTCATCGAACAACACACTTTGCAATAATCGAACAACACACTTTGCAATAAAAGCCTGAAAAAGCGGTTGTGCCGCGGTGACAGGCATTCTGTAGCATTGGTCGGCGCGCCGTGGGTGCGTCTTTGCTTTATCAGATGGAGAGCGCTATGGCTTGGAATGAGCCGGGTGGCAACTCGAATAATCAGGATCCTTGGGGTGGCAAGCGCCGCAATAACGGCGACCGCAAGGGACCGCCGGATCTCGACGAGGCCTTCCGAAAGCTGCAGGAAAGCCTGAACGGGTTGTTCGGTGGTGGTAAGAAACGCGGTGATGACGGGGGCGGTTCGGGCAGGAGTAGCGGCTTCGGCGGTCTGCTCGGCATCGGTCTGGTCGTGTTGGCAGCGGTGTGGCTGTACAGCGCGGTGTATGTCGTCGACGAGCAGGAGCAAGCCGTGGTGCTGCGCTTCGGCAAGTACTACGAGACTGTCGGCCCGGGTCTGAACATCTATTTCCCGCCGCTGGATCGCAAGTACCTGGAAAACGTCACGCGTGAGCGTGCCTATACCAAGCAGGGTCAAATGCTCACTGAAGACGAAAACATCGTCGAAGTGCCGCTGACCGTGCAGTACAAGATCAGCAACCTGCAGGACTTCGTGTTGAGCGTTGACCAGCCGGAAATCAGCCTTCAGCACGCGACCGAAAGTGCCTTGCGCCACGTAGTGGGTTCCACCGCGATGGACCAGGTGCTGACTGAAGGTCGTGAATTGATGGCCAGCGAAATCAAGGAGCGTCTGCAACGCTTCATGGATACCTATCGCACCGGCATCACCGTCACCCAGGTCAACGTACAGAGCGCAGCCGCACCGCGTGAAGTGCAGGAAGCCTTCGATGACGTGATCCGCGCCCGTGAAGACGAGCAGCGTTCGCGCAACCAGGCTGAAACCTATGCCAACGGCGTCGTGCCGGAAGCACGTGGTCAGGCCCAGCGCATCATCGAAGATGCCAATGGCTACCGTGACGAAACCGTCTCGCGCGCCAAGGGTGAGGCCGATCGCTTCACCAAACTGGTGGCCGAGTACCGCAAGGCACCTGAAGTCACCCGTGAGCGTCTGTACCTGGACACCATGCAGGAAGTCTTCAGCAATACCAGCAAGGTTCTCGTAACCGGGAACAAGAATGGCCAGAGCAATCTGCTGTACTTGCCGCTGGATAAAATGGTCGAAAGTGGTCGCAACACCAGCACTTCGGTGACCGGTGCGGCAGCCAGCAGCAATGAAGCGAATGCGCGTGCGGCAGCCGATCTGCAGCAACAGCCAGCACGTACCAGGGAGAGTCGCTGATGAGCAATAAATCGCTGATCGCCCTTATTGTCGGCGTCGTCGTGGCGATCGCTGCCTGGAACTGCTTCTACATCGTGGCTCAGACCGAGCGTGCGGTGCTGCTGCAGTTCGGTCGCGTGGTCCAGGCTGATGTTCAGCCAGGCCTGCATGTGAAAGTGCCTTACGTCAACCAGGTGCGCAAATTCGACGCACGCCTGATGACGCTCGATGCGCCGACACAACGCTTCCTGACGCTGGAAAAGAAAGCCGTCATGGTCGATGCCTACGCCAAGTGGCGCGTGAAAGATGCCGAGCGCTTCTACACCGCGACTTCCGGCCTCAAGCAGATTGCCGACGAGCGTCTTTCCCGTCGTCTGGAATCGGGCCTGCGTGACCAGTTCGGTAAGCGCACGCTGCATGAAGTGGTGTCCGGTGAGCGCGATGCGCTGATGACCGATATCACGGCTTCGCTGAACAAGATGGCGGAAAAAGAGCTGGGCATCGAAGTTGTCGATGTTCGGGTCAAGGCCATCGATCTGCCGAAAGAAGTGAACCGCAGCGTGTTCGAACGCATGAGTTCCGAGCGTGAGCGTGAAGCTCGCGAGCACCGCGCCAAGGGTAACGAGCTGTCAGAAGGCATTCGTGCCGATGCTGATCGTCAACGCCGCGTGTTGCTGGCTGAAGCCTATCGTGAATCTGAAGAGGTTCGCGGTGATGGTGATGCCCAGGCCGCTGCGATCTACTCCAAGGCCTACGGCCAGGACCAGGAGTTCTACGGTTTCTACCGTAGCCTGCGTGCCTACCGTGAAAGCTTCGCGAACAAATCCGACGTCATGGTCCTGGACCCAAGCAGCGACTTCTTCCGTTACCTGGAAAAAGCCAAGCCTTGATACGGCGCTGACCTGAATCATCCCCCGCCTGGCGGCTAACGCCTCGGGCGGGGTGATCCTTTGGGAAAACGTGTGTATGATGCGGCAGCCGGGAAATTCCCGGCTTTTTTGCGTCTGCACGTTTGATTGCTGTTTTTATGCAGGCGTGCGAGTTGAATGACTCGACAGGTTTTTCGAGGAAAGTGGTTGGTGAAGCCGATTCGGGCTTTTCGCCGCGTTGTTCATGCGCGTGGTTTGCGCATGAACCGATCATTTTCTGCTTCACTCAAGGCTCGCCCAAAGGCTGGCCGCCCGGATCATAGGGGAATGGCGTAATGGCAACGGTAGACCGCTGGCTGCTGCCAGATGGCATCGAAGAAGTACTGCCACCAGAAGCGGCGCGCATTGAAGTCGCGCGTCGTCAGGTGTTGGATCTGTTCCAGAGCTGGGGTTACGAGTTTGTCGTGACTCCCCATATCGAGTACCTGGAATCCCTGCTGACCGGCGCGGGCCAGGACCTCGATCTGCGTACCTTCAAGGTCATCGACCCGCAATCGGGCCGGCAGATGGGTTTCCGTGCCGACATCACGCCGCAAGTGGCGCGCATCGATGCGCACACCTTGCGACGCGAAGGCCCGAGCCGTCTGTGCTATGCCGGTAGCGTGCTGCACGCTCAGCCGCGCGCCTTGTCGTCCTCGCGCAGCCCGATCCAGCTGGGTGCCGAGCTGTACGGCGATGCCAGCCCGAGCAGCGACGTGGAAGTCATCAGCTTGATGTTGGCTATGCTGCAACTGGCCGATGTGCCGGATGTGCACATGGACCTCGGTCATGTGGGTATCTACCGCGGGCTGGCTCGCGCCGCCGGTCTGTCCGGTGAAGTCGAGCAACAGTTGTTCGATGCGTTGCAACGTAAGGCCATCGACGAGGTCATTACCTTGACCGAAGGCCTGCCAGCTGATCTGTCGGACATGCTGCGGGCGCTGGTCGACCTGTGTGGCGGCCGTGAAGTATTGAGCGCTGCCCGCGAGCGCCTGGCGAATGCGCCGGCGCCAGTATTGGCTGCTCTGGACGACCTGCTGGCGATTGCCGAGCGTCTGTCCACGCGTTTCCCTGAGTTGCCGTTGTATTTCGACCTGGGCGAGTTGCGCGGCTACCACTACCACACCGGTGTGGTGTTCGCGGTATTCGTACCGGGTGTTGGCCAGTCCATTGCTCAGGGTGGTCGTTACGACGACATCGGTGCCGACTTCGGTCGCGCCCGTCCGGCAACCGGCTTCTCTACCGATTTGAAAACCCTGGTGACCCTGGGGCGTGCTGAGATCGAGTTACCGTCTGGCGGTATCTGGATGCCTGACAGTACGGATGCCGCTCTCTGGCAGCAGGTTTGCCAGTTGCGCAGTGAGGGTCAGCGTGTCGTTCAGGCGTTGCCTGGACAGCCTTTGGCCGCCGCCCGTGAAGCGGACTGCGACCGGCAATTGATTCAGCAGAACGGGCTTTGGCAAGTATCGCCACTGGCTTCTTGAGTTTTCCTGCCGGCTGCCGCCGGCACCAAGTTTGCGCGAATGAGGACAAGTGTTATGGGTAAGAATGTCGTAGTCCTGGGCACCCAATGGGGTGATGAGGGCAAAGGCAAGATCGTTGATCTGCTGACCGAACATGCTGCCGCCGTAGTGCGCTACCAAGGTGGCCACAATGCTGGTCACACCCTGGTGATCGACGGCGAAAAAACCGTCTTGCACCTGATTCCGTCGGGCGTGCTGCGCGAAGGCGTGCAGTGCCTGATCGGCAACGGCGTGGTGGTTGCACCCGACGCTCTGCTGCGGGAAATCATCAAGCTGGAAGAGAAAGGCGTACCGGTGCGCGAGCGCCTGCGTATCAGCCCGTCCTGCCCGCTGATCCTGTCCTTCCACGTAGCGCTGGACCAGGCCCGTGAAAAGGCCCGTGGCGAACTGAAGATCGGTACGACCGGTCGCGGCATCGGCCCGGCGTACGAAGACAAGGTTGCACGTCGTGGCCTGCGTGTGGGCGACCTGCTCAACATGCCGCGCTTTGAAGACAAGCTGCGTGAACTGGTGGATTACCACAACTTCATGCTGGTGGGTTACTACAAAGAGCCTGCCATCGAGTTCGAAAAAACCCTGGCCGAGTGCAAGGAATACGCTGAGCTGCTCAAGCCGCTGATGCTGGACGTGACGGCCGAGCTGCACGACCTGCGTCGCGCCGGCAAAGACATCATGTTCGAAGGCGCCCAAGGTTCGTTGCTCGACATCGACCACGGTACCTATCCGTACGTGACCAGCTCCAACACCACCGCTGGTGGCGTGGCGACCGGTTCGGGCGTTGGCCCGATGTTCCTGGATTACATCCTGGGCATCACCAAGGCTTACACCACTCGCGTTGGTTCGGGTCCATTCCCGACTGAGCTGTTTGACGAAGTGGGCGCTCACCTGGCCAAGCAAGGTCACGAGTTCGGTGCTACCACCGGCCGTGCCCGCCGTTGCGGCTGGTTCGACGCCGTTATCCTGCGTCGTGCCATCGATGTGAACAGCATCTCGGGCATCTGCCTGACCAAGCTCGACGTGCTCGACGGCCTTGAAACCATCAACATCTGCGTCGGCTACAAAGATGCGCAAGGCAATGCCGTTGCCCCGACTGATGCTGACAGCTACGTGGGCCTGCAGCCTGTGTACGAAGAAGTGCCGGGCTGGACCGAGTCGACTGTGGGTGCCAAAACTATGGAAGAGCTGCCAGCTAACGCCCGTGCTTACATCAAGCGCGTTGAAGAGCTGATCGGTGCGCCGATCGACATTATTTCGACGGGCCCGGACCGCAACGAAACCATCGTTTTGCGTCATCCGTTCGCTTAATAAGTCGTTGATGTAAAACACAAAGGCCCCTCATTTGGGGCCTTTGTCGTATCTGCCTGTCGGGCGGCACGACCTTTGCTGTGATGTTGATTAAAAGCATCGCTTCCAGTGCGCCATCAATTTAATGGCGCCAAGCAGAGGGATTTTAAGTGTCAGCCATTCTCTCATTGTTACAAAGCCGTCTATTGCGGCCTGTGTTCGTTACCCTGGGTATCGCCCTTTTGGTGCAAGTGCTTGTAGCTGTCGCTCTGACTCGGAGCACAGTGACCGCGCTCGAAGCCGATCTGGGTGTGCGCCTGGGTGCCGACAGTCAAAAACTTTCCGGGGAACTTGAGCAGGCAGGGCGTGAAGTCACGTCGAGCCTCGATAGCCTTTCTACCAGCACGCGTCAGCGTCTTGCGGTGGGTTTGTCCTCGCGATTGAAGGACGAACAAGCACAGCTGCGTGCGACGCTGGAGAAGGATCTGAAGGACTCCGCCAACGATATGGCGCAGCTTCTGGCTTCGGTCGCACCTCGGGCCATGTGGGACAGCGACGTTCCAACCCTGTCCGAATTCGCCCGCCGGGCCCAGCGCAATCCCAACGTGCTGTTCGTAATCTACGACGACGCTACCGGCCAGCACCTGACGCGCTATCTGAACCGCGAGAACCCGATCAACAAAGCGCTGCTGGAGAAAGGCCAGGGCGAGCGCGCATTGGACAAAGTGTTGGATGCGGCGAAGAACGATCCGTCGGTCTACTACCTCGAAGCCTCCATCAGCCCCAATGGCGTGGAAATCGGCAAGGTCTTGATGGGCGTCTCGACTGCTTCCGTGGAAGTCGATCTGGCCGCCCTCGACAAGCGCTTCTCGGCGCTGATCGCCAGCAGTGATCAATTGGTGGGCGACAGCCTCAAAGGCGCGGCGGCTGATAGTGCAGCAGCGATGGGCGCGCGCCTGAAGTCGGCGCAGGCAACGGCTTCAGAGATGCAGGCCAACACCACCAGCACCGTGCAGGAAGCAGCGGGCACCTTGCGCTGGCGCATCGGCATGGGCCTGGCGGTGGTGGGCTTCGGCGTATTGCTGTTGCTGGCTGTGGTGCTGGGTCGTCGCGTGCTCAATCGTCTGAAGCTGCTGATTGCGGCCATGGATGACCTGGCGGCGGGCGAGGGCGACCTGACCAAGCGCGTGCAGATCAACAGTAAGGATGAGATCGGCGACATGGCCTCGGCGGTCAATCGCTTTGTGGATAAGTTGCAGCCGATCGTGCGCGAAGCGGGCGATGTGGCTCAGCGTACCGGTGTGGAAATCGGCGCGATGACCTTGCGCAATGCCGGGGCCGACAAAGCGGCAGGCATGCAACGCGATGAAGTGGCCGAGAGCCTGCGTGCGCTATCGCAAATGGCTGACGAAGCACAGTCTGAAAGTCATGCCATGCAGGCGGCCTTGCAGCAAGTGGTGGATATTCGTTCGGCGACAGATGAAAACACGCGGACCTCGGCGAAAGTCGGCGGCCTGATCGAGGCGTTGGCCGGGCAGGTCGACACCGGGGCGAAAGTCATCGAGCGGCTGGCACAGCAGAGTGAGCAGATTGAAGTGGTGTTGACGGTGATTCACGGGATCGCCGAGCAAACCAACCTGCTGGCGCTGAACGCCGCCATCGAAGCGGCGCGTGCGGGCGAGACTGGTCGCGGGTTTGCCGTGGTCGCTGACGAGGTGCGAGCGCTGGCGAGCAAGACGCAGAGCTCCACTGGCGACATTCAGGCGCACATCGTTGCCTTGCAGCAAGGTGCGCGTGAAGCGGTGGCAGCGATCGGTCAGGCCGGGCGTCAGGCCAGCGAAGGTTTGCTGGTGCTGCGTGACAGTGCGCGGTTGCAGCAATCGGTGCAGGCGTCAGTCGAGCAAGTTCATGCGGCGATTGGTCTGGCAACGCAGGCAGCGGCGCATCAGGCGCAAGGCGCGCAAGCGGTACGCGGTCGGGTTGAGACCATTCATGCACAGGCTGAGAAAGCGGCTCAGGCAGTGGTGGAAACCACGGCCAGCGGCAAGGTGCTGGATGGGTTGGCGGCGCAATTGAAGGCCAGCCTGGGGCAGTTCAGGGCTTAAATGTGTATTGATTGGGCTGGCCTCTTCACGAGCAGGCTCGCTCCCGCATGGGAATGCATTTCCCTGTGGGAGCGAGCCTGCTCGCGATGGCAATCTCAGCGGCTCAAATACACCCGGGTAGTTTGAGTAGATAAACCGGCAAACCCGACACCAAAATCAACAACGCCGCATAAGGCGCAGCCGCCGCAAACTCCACATTCGCGGTATGTGCCCAGACTTCCGTCGCCAGCGTATTGAGCCCGGTTGGACTCAGCAGCAGCGTCGCCGTCAGTTCCCTCATCGCTCCAGAAGCACCAGCGCAAACGCCGTGCCCAGCGTACGTGCGGCCTCTGGTTTTTCGAAAGCCAGAAACGCAAAAACCCGCTTTCGCGGGTTTTTGTGAAATTTCAGATCGACTCTGAAATTTGAATTGGTGCCCAGAAGAAGACTCGAACTTCCACGACCTTGCGGTCACCAGCACCTGAAGCTGGCGTGTCTACCAATTTCACCATCTGGGCATTATCGGCAATGCGTCTGCGTCGTCGATGGCGCGCACTATACGGAGCGTCTTTTTAACTGTAAACCCCTGAGGTCGAAAAAACCTGGAAAATTTTACCAGTGGCATTTAATTCAGCTTCTCGGTGTCGATATAGGGCTTTAGATGGGCTGTCACAGCCTGAAATTTCCCGTTTCATTACGCCTATGCCAAACTAACCCGCATATAGACAAGGTGAAAACTCTCTAATGGCCGATTGGCAGTCCCTCGATCCCGAGGCCGCTCGTGAAGCGGAAAAATATGATAACCCTATCCCTAGCCGCGAACTGATCCTTCAGCATCTTGCTGATCGGGGTTCGCCTGCTAACCGCGAGCAGTTGGTTGAAGAGTTTGGTCTGACCACAGAAGACCAGATCGAAGCCCTGCGCCGCCGCCTGCGCGCCATGGAGCGCGACGCTCAACTCATCTATACCCGTCGCGGCACCTATGCGCCGGTGGACAAGCTCGACCTGATCCTGGGCCGCATCAGCGGTCACCGTGACGGTTTCGGCTTCCTGGTCCCGGACGACGGCAGTGACGACCTGTTCATGAGCCCGGCGCAAATGCGTCTGGTGTTCGATGGCGATCGTGCCCTTGCCCGTGTTTCCGGCCTCGACCGTCGCGGTCGCCGCGAAGGCATGATCGTCGAAGTGGTGTCCCGTGCCCACGAGACCATCGTTGGCCGTTACTTCGAAGAGGGCGGTATTGGTTTTGTCGTTGCGGACAATCCGAAGATCCAGCAGGAAGTGCTGGTGACGCCGGGCCGTAACGCCAACGCCCAGATCGGTCAGTTCGTCGAAGTGAAGATCACTCACTGGCCGACGCCACGCTTCCAGCCGCAAGGCGACGTGGTCGAAGTCGTGGGTAACTACATGGCGCCGGGCATGGAAATCGACGTTGCCCTGCGCACGTACGATATTCCCCACGTCTGGCCTGAGGCTGTGCTGAAAGAAGCCGCCAAGCTCAAGCCGGAAGTCGAAGAGAAAGACAAAGAGAAGCGCATCGACCTGCGCCATCTGCCGTTCGTGACCATTGACGGCGAAGATGCGCGTGACTTCGATGATGCGGTCTATTGCGAAGCCAAGCCGGGCAAGCTGCGCCTGTTCTCCGGCGGCTGGAAGTTGTACGTGGCGATCGCCGACGTTTCCAGCTACGTGAAAATTGGTTCGGCGCTGGACAACGAGTCCCAGGTTCGTGGCAACTCGGTGTACTTCCCCGAGCGCGTCGTGCCGATGCTGCCTGAGCAGCTGTCCAACGGCCTGTGCTCGCTGAACCCGCACGTCGATCGCCTGGCCATGGTTTGCGAGATGACCATCTCCAAATCCGGCGAGATGACCGACTACTGCTTCTACGAAGCGGTGATTCACTCCCACGCTCGCCTGACCTACAACAAAGTCAGCGCGATGCTGGAAACGCCGAAACTCACCGAGGCGCGTGAGCTCCGTGGCGAGTACAACGACGTTCTGCCGCACCTCAAGCAGCTTTACGCACTGTACAAAGTGCTGCTGGCCGCTCGTCACGTGCGTGGCGCGATCGATTTCGAAACGCAGGAAACCCGGATCATCTTCGGGACCGAGCGCAAGATTGCCGAAATCCGTCCGACCGTTCGTAACGATGCGCACAAGCTGATCGAGGAATGCATGCTGGCGGCCAACGTGGCCACCGCCGAATTCCTGAAAAAGCACGAAATCCCTGCGCTGTACCGCGTCCACGATGGCCCGCCACCGGAGCGTCTGGAAAAGCTGCGCGCTTTCCTTGGCGAGCTCGGCCTGTCCCTGCACAAAGGCAAGGACGGCCCGTCGCCGAAGGATTACCAGGCATTGCTGGCGAGCATCAAGGACCGTCCGGATTTCCATTTGATCCAGACTGTCATGCTGCGTTCGTTGAGCCAGGCGGTGTACAGCGCCGATAACCAGGGCCACTTCGGCCTGAATTACGAAGCCTATACCCACTTCACCTCGCCGATCCGCCGCTACCCGGACTTGCTCACGCACCGGGCGATTCGCAGCGTCATCCATTCGAAAATGGACACCCCGCACGTTCGCCGCGCCGGCGCGATGACCATTCCGAAAGCGCGCATCTATCCGTACGACGAAGCGATCCTGGAACAGCTCGGCGAGCAGTGCTCGATGAGCGAGCGCCGTGCCGACGAAGCGACCCGCGACGTCGTGAACTGGCTCAAGTGCGAGTTCATGAAAGACCGTGTGGGCGAGTCGTTCCCGGGTGTGATCACTGCCGTGACCGGTTTTGGCCTGTTCGTCGAGCTGACCGATATCTACGTCGAAGGCCTGGTGCACGTCACCGCGCTGCCGGGCGATTACTACCACTTCGATCCTGTGCACCATCGCCTGGCCGGTGAGCGTACCGGTCGCAGCTTCCGTCTTGGCGATACCGTTGAAGTGCGGGTCATGCGCGTCGATCTCGACGAACGCAAGATCGACTTCGAGATGGCTGAAAAGACCATCAGTGCGCCGATCGGTCGCAAGAAGCGCGGGACTGAAACGGCTGCACCGGCTGCCAAAACGGCTGCAGAACCGGCCCCGGCGAAAACCGGTCGTCGTCCTGCCAAGGAAAAGGCTGTCGAAGCCTATCGCCCAAGCGATGCCGCGGCGAAAAATGCCGAGCTGCGCAAAAGCCGCGAATTGAAGCAGGCGTTGCTGTCTGAAGCGAAAAGCGGCGGTAAAGCGGCGTCTGGGGGAAAGACCGGACGGTCGGCGCCTGACAAGGCTCCCGGCGGCAAGCCAGCCAAACCGAGCAAACACCGTAAAGGCCCGCCAAAAGCGGGTTCTGCTCCAGCCGCCAAAAGCGGCGGGGCGCGTAAACCGAAGGCCAAGTCATGAGTCAGTTGGAAAAGATCTACGGCGTGCATGCTGTAGAAGCGTTGCTGCGTCACCACCCAAAACGCGTCAAGCAGATCTGGCTGGCCGAAGGCCGCAGTGATCCGCGTGTTCAGACGCTGATCGAGTTGGCGAGCGAAAATCGTGTGGCCGTCGGTAATGCCGAGCGCCGTGAGCTGGATGCCTGGGTTGAAGGCGTGCACCAGGGCGTGGTGGCAGAGGTGAGTCCGAGCCAGGTCTGGGGCGAGGCGATGCTCGACGAACTGCTCGATCGCACCGAAGGCGCGCCGCTGTTGCTGGTGCTCGACGGCGTGACCGATCCGCACAACCTTGGCGCTTGTCTGCGTTCTGCCGATGCGGCGGGCGCACTGGCGGTGATCGTTCCAAAGGACAAGTCGGCGACGTTGACTCCGACGGTGCGTAAAGTGGCCTGCGGCGCGGCGGAAGTGATTCCGTTGGTTGCGGTGACCAATCTGGCGCGCACCCTGGAAAAGCTCAAGCAGCGCGGCTTGTGGGTCGTCGGTACGGCGGGCGAGGCTGAGCAGAGTCTGTATCAGCAAGACATGACCGGCCCGACCATCTTGATCATGGGTGCTGAAGGCAGCGGCATGCGTCGCCTGACTCGCGATCTTTGCGACTACCTGGTGCACCTGCCGATGGCGGGTAGCGTCAGCAGCCTCAACGTTTCCGTGGCAACCGGCGTCTGCCTGTTCGAAGCCCGGCGCCAGCGCAGTGTCAAGGCTGCCGGAACTGCCAAGAAGTCCTGATCCAGCGCTAAACCCTCCTGTGGGAGCTAGCCTGCTAGCGATGGCGGAGTCACATTCAACATCAATATTGAATGTTATTTCCTCATCGCTAGCAGGCTAGCTCCCACAGTGGTTTGTGTTTTGGGCAATTAGTCGTGGTTGTTCAAATAATCACCAATTGCCTTGCGCCTCTTCCGTCCCTTCTCTACAATTGCGCCCCTTGCTGTGACGGCAGGCACGCATGTGTCTATCGCAAGCAAGTCCATAAGTGTCATTCACTCCTTGTCTGACCGCTTTTGAGCGGCAGGCTACAACCCGTAAGGAGCATTCATGCGTCATTACGAAATCATCTTTTTGGTCCACCCGGATCAAAGCGAGCAAGTCGGCGGCATGGTAGAGCGTTACACCAAGCTGATCGAAGAAGACGGCGGCAAAATCCACCGTCTGGAAGATTGGGGCCGTCGTCAACTGGCCTACGCAATCAACAATGTTCACAAGGCTCACTACGTGATGCTGAACGTTGAGTGCACTGGCAAGGCCCTGGCCGAGCTGGAAGACAACTTCCGCTACAACGATGCAGTGATCCGTAACCTGGTCATCCGTCGCGAAGAAGCCGTTACCGGCCAATCCGAGATGCTCAAGGCTGAAGAAAACCGCAGTGAGCGCCGTGAGCGTCGCGACCGTCCTGAGCACGAAGGCGCTGAAAGCGCTGATAGTGATGACAGCGACAACAGCGATAACGCTGACGAGTAATCCACGGACCTTTTGAGGAGCCTATTACATGGCACGTTTCTTCCGTCGTCGTAAATTCTGCCGCTTCACCGCTGAAGACGTGAAAGAGATCGATTACAAAGATCTCAACACTCTGAAAGCTTATGTATCCGAGACCGGCAAAATCGTTCCAAGCCGCATCACCGGTACCAAAGCACGTTATCAGCGTCAGCTGGCCACCGCTATCAAGCGCGCCCGCTTCCTGGCCCTGCTGGCCTACACCGACAGCCACGGCCGCTGAGACCGGGCAGTCGACACGTAGCAAAGGATTGAAAGCATGCGTGCCATAGCTGAGTTCATCATGCGCGGCCGTATGCAGGCCACTCTGGTAGTGGCCGGATGCGCAACGTTGCCGTTGTTGTATTGGTTGGGTGCTGCCGCGGGTTGCCTTGTGCTCCTGCGGCGCGGATTGAAGGACGCCCTGGGCGTTCTTGCTCTGGGACTGCTGCCGGCGTTGATCTGGTGGTTTTATTCCGATGACCCACGGGCACTTCTGGTGCTGCTGGGGTCTTGGAGCCTTGCGTTGGTTTTGCGCGCAAGCGAGTCCTGGAACCGCGTGCTGCTGGTCAGCATAGCGATGGGAGTGGTGTTTTCAGTGGTGCTGGGGACAGTTTTTGCTCCCCAAATCGAGATGCTGGCGCAGGCTTTGATAAAAGTCATGCCGTCGCTACTCGGTGATGTCTACCAGAAGTTGTCGGTAGACGAGCAAGCGCAATTTGCGTCCCTGATCGCACCGGTCCTGACCGGCCTGATTGCGGCTTTGTTGCAAATCGTCAGTGTGCTGAGCCTGCTTGTCGGGCGCTACTGGCAGGCGTTGTTGTACAACCCGGGTGGTTTTGGTCGCGAGTTTCGCGCCATCCGATTCCCGCTGGGGCTGGCGATGTTACTGCTGGCGTTCATGCTTCTGGGGCCGAACATCGGTCCGCAGATGGCCATGTTGACGCCGTTGTGCAGTGTACCGCTGGTGTTCGCCGGGCTGGCCCTGATTCATGGGCTGGTGGCGCAAAAGCGACTGGCCAGGTTCTGGCTGGTGGGGTTGTACGTCACGCTGTTGCTGTTCATGCAGCTGATCTATCCGTTGCTGGTGGTCTTGGCCATCGTCGACAGCCTGATTGATTTTCGCGGTCGTTCGACGCCGAAAGACGTCGATAGCGCGAACGGTGAAGGTTAAAAGTTAAGAGGATTTTCACATGCAACTGATCCTTCTGGAAAAAGTCACCAACCTGGGCAACCTGGGTGACAAAGTGAACGTTAAGGCTGGCTACGGTCGTAACTACCTGCTGCCTTACGGCAAAGCTACCGCTGCGACCGCTGCCAACCTGGCTGCGTTCGAAGAGCGTCGCGCTGAGCTGGAAAAAGCCGCAGCAGATCGTAAAACTTCGGCTGAAAGCCGCGCTGCCCAACTGGCTGAGCTGGAAGTGACTATCACTGCCACCGCTGGCGACGAAGGCAAGCTGTTCGGTTCGATCGGTACTCACGACATCGCTGATGCACTGACCGCCTCTGGCGTTGAAGTTGCAAAAAGCGAAGTTCGTCTGCCGAACGGCACTATCCGCAACGTAGGCGAATTCGACGTAGCCGTGCACCTGCACGCCGAAGTTGAAGCCACCGTACGCGTTGTCGTGGTAGCAGCTTAAGCAGCACTTGTCGGCTGGTACCCTCGGGTACTTGCCGGTAACATCGGGCACGATCCTGTTTACAGGTCGTGCCCTTTGTCTTTCTGCAGTTCCTGATTTTCACAAAACTATTTCAAGTGGCCATGAACGATATCTCCGCTCCTGAGCAATACGATCTGCAAACCGCTGCCCTGAAGGTGCCGCCGCATTCCATCGAGGCCGAACAGGCCGTGCTCGGTGGTTTGATGCTGGACAACAACGCCTGGGAACGCGTGCTCGATCAAGTGTCGGACGGTGATTTCTATCGACATGACCACCGCCTGATCTTCCGCGCGATCGCCAAGCTCGCCGACCAGAACTCCCCGATCGATGTCGTGACCCTTGCCGAGCAATTGGACAAGGAAGGTCAGACCTCGCAAGTCGGCGGTCTCGGATACCTTGGCGAACTGGCAAAAAACACGCCGTCCGTCGCCAACATCAAGGCTTATGCCCAGATCGTCCGTGCACGGGCAACGTTGCGACAGTTGATCGGCATCGCCACAGAAATCGCCGACAGCGCTTTCAACCCGGAAGGCCGCTCGGCTGAAGAGATTCTCGACGAAGCCGAACGGCAGATTTTCCAGATCGCCGAGGCCCGGCCAAAAACCGGCGGCCCGGTGAGCGTGAATGACCTGTTGACCAAGGCCATCGACCGCATCGACACCTTGTTCAACACCGACAACGCGATTACCGGCCTGTCCACCGGTTATACCGATCTCGACGGTATGACCAGCGGCCTGCAACCGTCTGACCTGATCATCGTTGCCGGCCGTCCATCCATGGGTAAAACCACCTTTGCGATGAACCTGGTGGAAAACGCCGTGCTGCGCAGTGACAAATGCGTATTGGTCTACTCGCTGGAGATGCCAGGCGAATCGCTGATCATGCGTATGTTGTCGTCCCTCGGCCGGATCGACCAGACCAAGGTTCGTGCCGGTCGCCTGGAAGACGACGATTGGCCGCGCCTGACATCGGCGGTCAACTTGCTCAACGATCGCAAGCTGTTCATTGACGATACGGCCGGTATCAGCCCGTCGGAAATGCGCGCACGGACCCGGCGTCTGGTGCGTGAACACGGCGACATCGCCCTGATCATGATCGACTACCTGCAATTGATGCAGATCCCGGGTTCTGGCGGCGACAACCGAACCAACGAGATTTCTGAAATCTCCCGTTCCTTGAAGGCCCTGGCCAAGGAATTCAACTGCCCGGTGGTGGCGCTGTCCCAGCTCAACCGCTCCCTGGAGCAACGACCGAACAAACGCCCGATCAACTCCGACCTCCGGGAATCCGGAGCGATCGAGCAGGATGCCGACGTGATCATGTTCGTGTACCGGGACGAGGTGTATCACCCGGAAACCGAGCACAAAGGCATCGCCGAGATCATCATCGGCAAGCAGCGGAACGGCCCGATCGGCACGTCACGACTGGCGTTCATCGGTAAGTACACCCGCTTCGAAAACCTGGCGCCGGGTAGCTACAACTTCGACGACGAGTAACGTCAAGGATGTCCGGTTGATAGCTGTGTTTCAGGCGAACAGGGCTCTGATCGCTTGCTCGGTGTAGCCATAGTTCCAACGCAGCTCGTTATCGACGGGAATGTCGTCGGTGGCAAAGAAGGCGTACAGCAAGTATTTTTCCGTGCCTGCGCCTTGGGCTTGAACCACCACATCGAACGGCACGGCTTCGACGTTGTAACCCGTTGTTGCCTGTCGTGCCGGCTTGCGCTGTTCATACTCGAAGAGCGTATTCATTCGGGACAGCACATTGTCTCCAGACAACAGAACGGTAGAGGGTCTGGCGTGGGTGAACAGCTTCCCGGGCAGTACATCGATGAGGAACGGGTCCTTTCTGGCGACACCGACATAACCGGGTATCAATCCTCCCCCATAGACCCCAAGAATCTCCCCTTTAACCAGCGGCTTTTTGTTGCTCACCATGTCTTGTCCGATCAAGGTCCTTTCCTCAGGCATCTTGCAGTCGGCAGCGGTGAATGTACGTAGCGCCAGTTTCTCTTCGTACAGGTTGGCTACGTCTTCGAAGCCCTCCCATTGAATGTAAGGTTTGATTGCCGCGGCCTGGTAGCGGGTACTGCCATCAGCCGATCTGGCCTGCTGCTGAATTTTTTTGATGCGTAACGGTTGCCCTTTCAAGTCCCTGAGGGGGTAACGGCCGTTGTTGGCGCGATCATAGTTGCCGCGTGTGTTGATGGCCTGTTGAAAGGATCTGATGCTGGACATTCGCTCGCGTTCGGCGGCAGTGAATGGCACAGGCATGATGTATTCGGTGGCGCTGTGATAGCTGCCGCTCGCCTCCTCCGGAATATCGAGGTGCCTTGACGAGCCAACGCCCGGGGTGCCGCCCGGTAATCCGCTATCGGTATCGATCTCCCAACCACCCCCAACCTTTTTCCGCACATAAGGCTTGTACGCTCGATAGGGGCTGCGCGCATCGATGACTTGCCAGCCCGGTTTGGCGTATTGCACTTGATAGTACAGGCGGTTTTCCTGCACGTAATACGTGTGCGTTCCACCTTGTCCGGGGCGCTGTTCATAAACGCCATCTGCGCGCAGCGACAGGTTCGTCGGTGTTTCTTGCCGGGCAAAATAGGTATCAAGAGGCAAGCCTGGGGTTACGGGCTCGGTAGCCCATGACGCATCAGCTTCCCGAATAGCCAAAGGTTGTTTGTGTAAATGCTCAATAACGTTGTTGAGCGCGGTTTTGACACGGTCAGTCCAGCGATTGGCGATGGCAAAGCGCTCGGCTTCAGGCAGGGCCGCTTTGATCGAGGTATAGAGGTCGGCCAATCCATTAAGCGAATTTCCTGCAGCATCGTAAGCCCTGAACTGCGCGCCTACTCGAACCAGAACCCTGCGATGAACGGCTGTGTCACTGCCGACGCTGCTCAGCAATGTGCCGTTGAGAGTTGCATCACGCATTTCGATGTGCACCGAGTCGGCCCAGTCAGGCAAGTGCCTGAGGTTCGTGAGGATGAGTTTGTCGGTGTCGAGCGGGCGAGCCGAATCAAGATAAAGCCCCTCATAAGTACGTGCTGTTTCAACTTCCTTGGAATATTCGGCTGCTTCCTTTTCCATGAGTGGCAGCAACTGCCGTTCCCGCACGATTTGTTGTTTTTCCAGTGTGCTGAGGCTGAGTGTCATTTGTTGCAGATAGCTTTTTGGCAGCGTTGGATACTGGGTGCGAATGTGTTCCTGTATCGAGTTTTCCGGTTGATCGGTCAGTGCATAAATTTTTGGAAACAGCAGATCTTTTGTTGCCGCAAGTTTGATCTCGAGACACTGCGCCAGGCGCTCTGCGTTAGAGGCAGTGGAGGGTGCCAGCCCTTTGAACAGCTCACTGAGCTCTTCAGTTTCCAACTTCTCGACAACAGCGTCAGTCAGTTCGCCGTTTCTGATTTGGGCGTAGGTCAATCTAAGTTCTGGCAGTGTTGCATTGGCGGAGTCACCAAAAGCAAAGAGCGTTTCAGTCCCGTCGACTACGGTCAGGTATCGAGTGGTTGGCCAGCCGCTCAGTGTGGTGAGCAGGTGCATCAAGATGAACGGTGAGTAAGTGCCGGTTTTAGTGCCTTTGCTGCGTTCTATCTTGAAATCATTTATTTCCTGCCTCAAATCAAAGCGCTTCAACACATCGGTCAGCAGGGGCGGCGGACGTTGGGTGTTCAGATGAAGTTCAATGAGAGCCAATCGGTCTAGTCCGCTGACCAGCAGAATGGGCTCGACGGCTTCTTGGCGGATATTGCGTGCGACAGGGCCAAGACGCCTGATCAGTTTCAACCCATCCCAGGTGCGCGGGTCCTCGTGTAGATGGCGCCATCCGGCGGCATCGTTTTGTACCATCTGTGGTGCATACCCGTTTGGGTCAGAAGGGTGTTGCAGCTCCCACTTTTGGGTGGCGATGTCGACCTTTACTTCATAGAAATGGTCTTCCAGTGCTACATAGGTTTTTGCGTTGTGTTTGTACAAGCCTTGAGCGTTGGGATGGATGTTTTCAGGGAGTTGAAGTGTATTCCGGTAGGGCGTCAGATCGGGGTGCCAGAGTCGCTCGCTATTGTCGCTCAACCTGATTCTCACCAGATGAGTGGCGATCCCGGTGGTTTTTATTGCGCCGGCCGTGATGATGCCCAGGGCTGCGGCGTCTGCGACGTCGAGCAGATCATTCAACGCTTCATCGGTATCGCCACGACTCCAGGCGGCAACGCCGTGATAGACCGAGTGGAGTAACTGCAAGGCTGTTACCGCCAGCATCACTTCACCGATGACCGGTATGAAGGACGCGGCGAAAACCAACAGCGACTCTCCTGCTGCCTCGAGCTCCTGACGTTTTTTCAAACTGCCGGCGGTGTTGGCATCTGCCGTGGGGACCGCCAGCACACGTGCATCAGCTTTCAGGTGGGCAATGCGTTGCTTGAAGGCCGTTTCATAGATGTCACCGGCAATATCGACACGCACTAAGGGTTTGGCAAAAGACGGATTACTCAGGCGGGATTCGCCTGACCACAAAGTGCCTGTGGTCAGCGGCGTTCCCTGGCGCTCGAACGGAATGAAGCGATTGAAGAACTTGCGGTAAGAGGGTGTGTCCAGCTTGATTGCCAAGGCTTTTTGAAGCTCGTTATATGAGTCATATCGTTTGATCGCGTGATCGGGATCATCGGGAATGTAAAGGACGTGTTTGATCTGAGGCCATTTATCCCGAAGTATCAGGATGCCCGGAAGGGCTATGCCGTCCAGTGTCAGCTGTGAGCAGATCAAGTCCTTGTGGCTGCCGGCGTGTTTCAGTTCGAGTAATAGCGTGTAAAGATCGTTGTTGATGGATTTCTTCATCAGGGCGATGTGGATCGCCGCCTCAAAAGTATTTTGATCGTCGTTCCTGATCAGGGCCTTTATCTGGTTTGCCGACTGAGTGACGGTTGTTCCCGCAGTCGCGGAAGGTTCCAGTATTTCGCTGATGTGTCTCTGGTACTGCATGCCAATGTCCAGCTCGCGGCAAACCCCGGCGAAGTTTTCTGGGCTGACAGCGCTTTTTTTCTTTTCGACGTACCCGGACAAATAGATGGCCGATCCCGCTTCAAAACCACCGCTCAGGGCTTCGGAAGGTTCGAAGTTCTGCAGAGCGGCGTCTACAAGCGTTTGTTCGGTGGTTTTATGATGTGTTTTGATCAGGCCCAGGAGATGGGAGTTCTTCCACTCGCGCAGCAATGTGGATTTTTCAGCGTCCAGCGATCCCAGGTGCCCTGTAAGCTTTTCACTCAACAAGGATCGGGCAAAGTTCACGGGGTTTTTCAGATCCTCGAAGACTGAGGCCAGCGCCTGCCTGGCGGCATTGCTTTTGAGCAGGCAAGCGCGAAACGTTTTGCGTTGTTCGGCGGATCCCTCGACTAGCCAGCCAGGCAGCTTGCTCTGGATGAAACTTGCGTGAGCAGATAGGGCCGCAGGGGCAGGTGCGGGGGCTGTATTGTGTAAAGTCGAATCGTTCAAGGGCGCTCCGTGGCTCTGGATAAGCCAGTCTGATAATTGAAGCGCCAGATTACTCGCGGGTTTTTTGCTTGAAGAATCTCTATGTAGTGACCTTTGCCCAGCGAAATGTGCTGTATCGGTCAGGGGGGCAGGCCTGAGGGTAAAAGCCGACCGCTGTTGTCGGAATTGGTTATTTTTTGTGCTATATTCCGCGCCCGCGATTTTTCATCTCAACACCGGTCATCGTCATGCAAACAGCCAAGCCGTTATTTGACTATCCCAAGTACTGGGCCGAATGTTTCGGTCCAGCGCCATTCCTGCCGATGAGCAGGGAGGAGATGGATCAGCTTGGCTGGGATTCATGCGACATCATCATCGTCACCGGTGATGCGTACGTTGACCATCCGTCGTTCGGCATGGCAATCATTGGCCGGCTGCTGGAGTCGCAAGGCTTCCGCGTCGGCATCATTGCCCAGCCAGACTGGCAGTCCAAAGACGACTTCATGAAGCTCGGCGAGCCGAACCTGTTCTTCGGTGTCGCGGCCGGCAACATGGACTCGATGATCAACCGCTACACCGCCGACAAGAAAATCCGCTCCGATGACGCCTATACCCCTGGCGGCATGGCGGGCAAACGTCCGGATCGCGCGAGCCTGGTTTACAGCCAGCGTTGCAAGGAAGCCTACAAGAACGTGCCGATCGTTCTCGGTGGCATCGAAGCTTCCCTGCGCCGCATCGCCCACTACGATTACTGGCAGGACCGGGTGCGCAACTCGATCCTGATCGACGCCTGCGCCGACATCCTGCTCTACGGCAACGCCGAGCGTGCGATCGTCGAAGTTGCCCAGCGTCTGTCCTACGGTCACAAGATCGAAGACATCACCGACGTGCGCGGTACCGCGTTCATTCGTCGCGATACCCCGAAAGACTGGTACGAAATCGATTCCACGCGTATTGACCGTCCGGGCAAGATCGATAAGATCATCAACCCGTACGTGAACACCCAGGACACCCAAGCCTGCGCCATCGAGCAGGAAAAAGGTCCGGTTGAAGATCCGAGCGAAGCCAAGGTCGTGCAGATTCTGGCCAGCCCCAAGATGACTCGCGACAAGACCGTGATTCGTTTGCCGTCGGTTGAGAAAGTCCGCGGTGACGCAGTTCTTTATGCTCACGCCAACCGCGTGCTTCACCTGGAAACCAACCCGGGCAACGCCCGTGCGCTGGTGCAGAAGCACGGCGAAGTCGACGTCTGGTTCAACCCGCCTCCGATTCCGATGACCACCGAAGAAATGGACTACGTGTTCGGCATGCCCTATGCGCGCATTCCGCACCCGGCGTACGGCAAGGAAAAGATCCCTGCCTACGACATGATCCGCTTCTCGGTGAACATCATGCGTGGCTGCTTCGGTGGCTGCACTTTCTGCTCGATCACCGAGCACGAAGGCCGAATCATCCAGAACCGTTCCGAAGAGTCGATCATTCGCGAAATCGAAGAGATCCGCGACAAGGTCCCCGGATTCACCGGTGTCATTTCCGACCTCGGCGGTCCGACCGCGAACATGTACCGCATCGCCTGCAAGACCCCGGAAATCGAATCCGCGTGCCGCAAGCCTTCTTGCGTGTTCCCTGGCATCTGCCCGAACCTGAACACCGATCACTCGTCGCTGATTCAGCTGTACCGCAGCGCCCGTGCCTTGCCGGGTGTGAAGAAGATCCTGATCGCTTCCGGTCTGCGCTACGACCTCGCAGTCGAGTCACCGGAATACGTCAAAGAGCTGGTGACCCACCACGTCGGTGGTTACCTGAAGATCGCCCCGGAACACACCGAGGAAGGTCCGCTCAATCAGATGATGAAACCGGGCATCGGCAGCTATGACAAGTTCAAGCGCATGTTCGAGAAGTACTCCAAGGAAGCCGGGAAAGAGCAGTACCTGATTCCGTACTTCATCGCCGCTCACCCGGGTACCACCGACGAAGACATGATGAACCTGGCCCTGTGGCTCAAGGGCAACGGCTTCCGTGCCGACCAGGTGCAGGCGTTCTACCCGTCACCGATGGCCACCGCCACCGCGATGTACCACTCGGGCAAGAACCCGCTGCGCAAAGTCACTTACAAGAGTGACGCCGTGACCATCGTCAAGAGCGAAGAGCAGCGTCGTCTGCACAAGGCGTTCTTGCGTTATCACGACCCCAAAGGCTGGCCGATGCTGCGTGAAGCGCTGACCCGCATGGGCCGCGCCGACCTGATCGGGCCGGGCAAGAACCAGTTGATCCCGCTGCACCAACCGGCGACCGATAGCTACCAGAGCGCCCGTCGCAAGAACTCGACGCCGGCTGGCAGCCACAAAGTTGCGGGTGAGAAGACCACCAAGATCCTGACCCAGCACACTGGCTTGCCACCGCGCGCCAGCGATGGCGGCAACCCGTGGGACAAGCGTGAACAGGCCAAGGCTGCGGCATTCGCCCGCAACCAGCAGGCGGCCAAGGATCGCAAGGATGCGGCCAAAGGCAAGGGGCCCAAACCGGCCCGCAAGCCAGTCGTGCCGCGTTAATCTGCCCGCGATATCGCAAAACGCCAGCCTGAGTGCTGGCGTTTTGTTTTCTAGCGACTGTGCGGCCCGTTTGCTAAGGTGACGCTCGCTTCAATGGCTGCCCGGAAAATCGATTTCCCGTGCAACGCCAACCCTGTGGAAGACGGAAGTCGCCTGCACAGGCATTAAAGATTTAGCCCGCGATCTTCAAGGACGATTCACATGAGCAACCCCTTACCGGGTATCGGCATGGACTACAGCCCCTCCCAGTTCATGGCCCGCCAACGCATCGAAAGCCAGATCAACCTGCCACGCCTGTTCGCCGCCATCGACGCCGACCCCGGAATCGTCGGCGCGGGCGTGGTGTACATCGATGCCGAATTCAACGTAGTGACCCTGCGCGAGTTCAAGCCGATTTGCAGCATCAGGCCCAAGCGAATCATTTTGCGCGAGGCGCAGAAGTACATTGCGCCTGCTCAGTTCGCCCAGCAGGTGCGGGACAATCCGCGTGAATCGCGCCTGGTGGGTGAGGCAGTCAACACCAGCTTATCGTGCGTGGGTGCAGTGATCGGCTGGATCGTAGTGCTCAGTGGTTCCGTGGCTATTCCGTTTTCGGCAGGGGCAAGTACGGTGGTCGCTGCGCTCGGTTATACCGCTGCGGCTGCCAGCACCGTGCAGTGTTTTGCCAGCGGCTATCGGACCCGCAATGAGATCGTCAACCCTGCCCGTAACGATGAGCTCGACAGCGAAGAGTGGTACCAGTACACCATGATTGCGCTGGATGCTGCGTCCTTGGTCGGGGTAGGCGCATCCGCGCTGACAACACTCAAACTGGTCAGGCTGAATAAGGCCACGACCGGGAAAAGTGTCAGGGAAGTGCTCAGGGGGCTGAATCGACAGGAACGTGCCAAATTGACCAAAGAACTATTGAGCATCAACGACCCGCGCTTGACGTCGAAGATGATCAAGTTGAAGCAGTTGTCGGGTGAATTGCCCAAGCGTTTCACACCCACCGAGGTCAAGCATGCAACGGTCACTCAGATAAAAGACGCCTTGGGTGCCGCTATCGGTTTTACCGGCAGTGCAATTTCGGGGAATGTCCGCACCATTGCCGTAGGCCTGTACGAGGAGGCTGAGCAATGAATGAACTGCCCAGCATTCGCCATTTTCTATCGAAGTATTTCCCGGTCTTCATGGGGGCAATATTCGCGTCAATTTTTACCATGGTCTTTGCGGTGCCTTTGTTTTTCGAAAGCTATTTTCGAAACCTTCCGTTGGCTGAAAACGCCAAGTACTCTTTTTTCGGGGGGATCGCGCTGACCCTCATCGTCGTGCACTGCAATTTCATGGTCGCGCGCGGTCGCCCGCAATGGGTGCGACCTCTGGTCGTGCTCCTGGCCCTTTGTTTTCTTGGGGTATTGCCCACCATTGCATATGAGGTGCATCCCCTGATTTATGCTGTGACGTTGCTGTTCCCACTGCTGGCGCTATTGCTGCTCAACAGCAAACGTCACCGCGAGATGCGCCAGAAGCTGCTTGAAGTACGTCACTTGCGCCAAGCTTTTATTGCAAAGCACAAAGCCCGTTAGTTGGATAGATTCAGCCCCCGCGCCTCACACGTGCGCCACAAATATGTGCAGCCCTCGCACTATAACCGCAGCCACGGCGCCGTTTTGGTGCTGTACTGCACCGGGTCTATTGATAAAGCGCAATGACCGCCGCTCTGGCATAAGTCTTGCGCCGCTTTCGATAACGTCCAGGCTCGCAGGAGGCACGCCGTGTCGATTCATGTCGCATTGCATCACGTCACGCATTACCGATACGACCGCGCCGTCGAACTCGGTCCGCAGATCGTTCGCTTGCGCCCGGCTGCCCACAGCCGCACGCGGATATTGTCCTATGCGCTGAAAGTCTCTCCCGAGCAGCACTTCATTAACTGGCAGCAGGACCCCCAGGGCAATTACCTGGCGCGGTTGGTGTTCCCGGAGAAAACCCAAGAGCTGCGCATTGAAGTCGATCTGCTGGCGGAGATGGCAGTCTTCAATCCGTTCGACTTCTTCCTCGAGCCCTACGCGGAAAAGATTCCTTTTGCCTACGCCGCGGATGAGCGCAAGGAGCTGGCGCCGTATCTGGAAACCTTGCCCCTGACGCCGAAATTCAAGGCGTATCTGGATGGCATCGACCGCACGCCGCTGCCCAGTGTGGATTTTCTGGTCGCACTCAATCAGCGCCTGAGCGAGGACATTGGTTACCTGATTCGCATGGAACCGGGCGTGCAAACGCCCGAACATACCCTCGAACATGCCTCTGGTTCCTGCCGCGACTCGGCGTGGTTGCTGGTGCAGTTGTTGCGCAACCTCGGCCTGGCGGCGCGTTTCGTCTCCGGTTACCTGATTCAACTGACCGCCGACGTCAAAAGCCTCGACGGCCCGTCGGGCACTGACGTGGACTTCACCGACCTGCATGCCTGGTGCGAGGTCTATTTGCCCGGTGCTGGCTGGATCGGCCTGGACGCGACGTCAGGGCTGTTTGCCGGTGAAGGACACATTCCGTTGGCCTGTAGTCCCGATCCGGGCTCTGCGGCACCGATCAGTGGCTTGGTTGAACCGTGCGAGTGCGAATTCACCCACGAAATGTCGGTGGAGCGGATTTGGGAAGCACCACGGGTAACAAAGCCCTACACCGAAGACCAATGGCTGGCGATCCAGGCGTTGGGTCGGCAGATCGATGCCGACCTGTTGGAGGGTGACGTACGCCTGACCATGGGCGGCGAACCGACGTTTGTTTCCATCGACGATCCAGACGGCGCCGAGTGGAACACGGCGGCACTGGGGCCAGACAAGCGGCGTCTGTCCGCCGAACTGTTCCAGCGCATGCGCAGGCACTACGCGCCCAATGGTCTGGTGCATTTCGGCCAGGGCAAGTGGTACCCCGGCGAGCAATTGCCGCGCTGGTCGTTGAACTTCTACTGGCGCCGCGACAACGTACCGATCTGGCGCAACAGCGCGCTGATTGCCGATGAGCAGCAAGACTACGGTGCCGATGGCGAGTTGGCCGGGCGTTTTCTGGCGAGTGTCGCTGAGCGCCTGAAAATTCCGACACGTTTTGTGTTTCCAGCCTACGAAGACAATTTCTATTACCTCTGGCGCGAAGGCACTTTGCCGCAGAACGTCAGCGCCGAAGACTCGCGACTGGAAGAGCCGCTGGAGCGGGCGCGACTGCGCAAAGTTTTCAGCCAGGGCCTGGACAAGGTCATCGGCCAGGTCCTGCCGCTGGCGCGCACCGCCAAGGGCGATCAATGGCAAAGCGGCCCTTGGTATCTGCGCGACGAGCATTGCCGACTGGTGCCAGGGGATTCGCCGCTGGGCTATCGCTTGCCGCTCGGCTCGCAGCCATGGGTGAAAGCGGCGGAATACCCGTTCATTCATCCTGTGGACCCGAATCAGGATTTCCCCGCGCTGCCCGACACTGCGCAACTTCAGCGCCAAGGCGAGCCTGCGGTGGCTGAAGAACGCACGCCAAAGATCGACGAGTCCGCCGATTGGCTGACCCGCACCGCGTTCTGCGCGGAGGCGCGAGAAGGCCGGTTGTACCTGTTCATGCCGCCGCTGGAGCGGGTCGAGGATTATCTGGAACTGGTCAGCGCCATCGAAGCCACCGCCGAGGAATTGCATTGCCCGGTGTTGCTGGAAGGCTATGAGCCGCCGAGCGACCCGCGCCTGAGCAACTTCCGGATCACGCCCGATCCGGGTGTGATCGAGGTCAACGTGCAGCCGTCCGCCACCTGGGATGAACTGGTCGAGCGCACCGAGTTTCTGTACGAAGAAGCGCGCCAGACCCGACTGACCACAGAGAAATTCATGATCGACGGCCGGCACACCGGCACCGGCGGCGGTAACCATTTCGTACTGGGCGGCGCGACACCGGCTGACTCACCGTTTCTACGCCGCCCCGATCTGCTGCGCAGCCTGATCAGCTACTGGCATAACCACCCGTCCTTGTCCTACCTCTTTTCCGGATTATTCATCGGCCCGACATCTCAGGCGCCACGGGTTGATGAAGCGCGCAATGATGCGTTGTATGAATTGGAAATCGCCTTTGCCCAAATGCCTGAGCCGGGTGAGGAGTGCGCGCCGTGGCTGGTGGATCGGCTGCTGCGCAACCTGCTGATCGACGTGACCGGCAACACACACCGCGCCGAGTTCTGCATCGACAAGCTGTATTCACCGGATGGCGCGACGGGACGCCTGGGGTTGCTCGAATTACGCGCCTTTGAGATGCCGCCCCATGCTCGCATGAGCCTGGCACAACAGTTGTTGCTGCGGGCGCTGGTGGCTCGATTCTGGCGCGAGCCTTATGCACCGCCGAAACTGGCGCGCTGGGGCACGGAGCTGCACGACCGATTCCTGTTGCCCCACTTTATCGAACAGGATTTCGCCGACGTCATCGTCGACCTCAATGCCGCCGGTTATCCGGTGCGCGCCGAGTGGTTTGCGGCGCATCTTGAGTTTCGTTTTCCCAAGGTCGGCGATTACGCGGTCAGCGGGATCGAACTGGAATTACGTCAAGCGCTGGAGCCCTGGCATGTGCTGGGCGAAGAGGGCGCGGTCGGCGGCACGGTGCGTTATGTGGATTCGTCGCTGGAACGCTTGCAGGTCAAGCTCACGGGCCTGTCACCACAGCGTTATGTGCTGACCTGCAATGGCATTCCAGTGCCATTGCAACCCACCGGGCGGGTCGGCGAGTTTGTCGCCGGGGTGCGTTTTCGCGCCTGGCAACCGGCCAACTGCCTGCAACCGACTATCCCGGTCCATGCGCCGTTGGTATTCGACCTGCTCGACACCTGGATGCAGCGCTCGCTGGGTGGTTGTCAGTACCACGTTGCCCATCCGGGCGGGCGCAACTACGACAGCTTGCCGGTGAACGCCAATGAGGCGGAGAGCCGTCGAATGGCGCGTTTTTTCCGCATCGGACATACGCCGGGGAAACTTCCTATACCCAATATGGAAATTAACGACGAGCTACCGATGACTCTCGATTTACGACGTTTCTAAACCGTACGCGACGCTCGGATTTTTCGTATATCCGGGCGTCATGAGCCTGCGTTAGTCTGACCGTTCCTAGCTGTCTGCCGAGCTTTCCATGCCTGACCTGCTTGACCGCTACCCGCTGACGGCGGGCACTTATCACGAACTGCTCGACGACAACGGCGCGGTACGCCCGCATTGGCGTCGGTTGTTCGATCAATTGCAGCGCAGCACGCCAACACAATTGGTGCAGCGTCAGGCGCTGCTGACTCGGCAGATCCAGGAAAACGGCGTGACCTATAACGTCTACGCCGATCCCAAGGGGGCGGATCGACCTTGGGAACTTGATCTGCTGCCGCACGTGATTGCGGCTGATGAATGGCAGCAGTTATCGGCGGGGATCGCCCAGCGGGCACGCTTGCTCAATGCTGTGCTGGCAGATTTGTACGGCCCGCAACGGCTGATCGCTGAGGGTCTGCTGCCTGCTGAACTGGTCTTCGGTCACAACAATTTCCTCTGGCCCTGTCAGGGCATTACGCCCCCCGACGGGGCTTTTCTGCATCTGTACGCCGTGGATCTGGCGCGTACGCCTGACGGTCGCTGGTGGGTCACGGCGGATCGGACGCAAGCGCCATCCGGTGCCGGTTATGCGCTGGAAAACCGCACGATCGTGTCCCGTGCCTTTCCCGAGCTGTATCGCGATCTGAAAGTGCAGCACCTGGCCGGGTTCTTTCGCACGCTTCAGGAAACCCTGGCCCGTCAGGCGCCCAGTGATAATGACGCGCCGCTGATCGTGCTGCTGACGCCGGGACGTTTCAACGAAAGCTATTTCGAGCACCTCTATCTGGCGCGCCAGCTCGGTTATCCGCTGGTAGAGGGCGGCGACCTGACCGTCCGGGATGCCACGGTCTACCTGAAAACCTTGAGCGGATTGCGCCGGGTTCACGCGATCATGCGGCGACTCGACGATGACTTCTGCGATCCGCTGGAGCTGCGCACTGACTCGGCCCTTGGCGTGCCGGGATTGCTGGAAGCGGTACGCCGAGGGCGGGTGCTGGTGGCCAACGCCCTCGGCAGCGGTGTGCTGGAGTCGCCGGGGTTGTTAGGCTTTCTGCCGAGGATCAATCAATTCCTGTTCGGCGAAGAATTGATCCTGCCCTCCATCGCCACCTGGTGGTGCGGTGAAGCGCCGGTGCTGGCCCAGGCCCTGGAAAAATTGCCGGAGTTGTTGATCAAACCGGCTTTTCCGTCGCAGAGCTTTACTCCGGTATTTGGCCGTGATTTGAGTGAAAAACAGCGGCAGGAACTGGCTGAGCGCATGCAAGCGCGGCCTTACGCCTATGTCGCGCAAGAATTGGCTCAGCTCTCTCAAGCGCCGATCTGGCAGGCTGAAGACGGTCATCTGCAACCTCGAGCCATTGGCATGCGCGTGTACGCAGTGGCCAGCCGTGAGGGCTATCGGGTTTTGCCCGGCGGCCTTACCCGGGTTGCCGCCGAGGCTGACGCCGAAGTGGTGTCGATGCAACGCGGTGGCGCGAGCAAGGACACCTGGGTGTTGGGCGATCGCCCGCCGAGCGGTGAGCAATGGAAAACCCAGCGCACAATCGGCGTACACGATTTGGTGCGACGGGATCCGTATCTGCCTTCGCGGGTGGTGGAAAACCTGTTCTGGTTCGGCCGTTATTGCGAACGCTGTGATGACAGCGCGCGGCTGCTGCGAATCATGCTGGCGCGGTATGTCGATGGCGATGACCCTCAAGCCCTTGAGGCGGCGGTCGATCTGGGCGAACGGTTGATGTTGTTGCCCGATGAAGGCGAGTTGCCGGAGCGTTTGCTGGCGGCATTGCTCGGCGATGACTGGTCGTTCAGCCTGCGCTCCAACCTGCAGCGTTTGCAGTGGGCGGCCTCGCAGGTTCGCGGCAAGCTCTCACGGGAAAACTGGCAAGCGCTGGTGGAGCTGCAGCGCGAGGCCCTGGAGCTGGAAGCCGAAGCGCCGGATTTCGGCGAATTGCTGGATTTCCTCAACCGTTTGGTGATGTCCCTGGCGGCGTTATCCGGGTTTGCCCTCGACGATATGACCCGGGACGAAGGCTGGCGCTTCCTGATGATCGGTCGCCGGATCGAACGCCTGCAATTTCTCAGCGCCAGCCTGGCGGCATTTTTGCGCGGTGCCGGTGCTTTCGATCAGGCCGGACTGGAGTGGCTGCTGGAGCTGGGCAACAGCAGCATCACCTACCGTTCGCGGTATCTGGCGGTGGCGCAACTGATTCCGGTGCTTGACCTGTTACTGCTCGACGAGCAGAACCCTCATGCCGTGCTTTTTCAGTTGAAACTGGTGACTCGTACCTTGAAACGCTTGAATGACGACTTCGGCGTGCCTCGCGAAGTGGGGTTGCCGCAGTTGGTGGAACGCCTGGCACAGTTCGATCTGGGATGCCTGGAGAACTCGCTGTTCGGCGAAGCCAGCGTGCGGGCAGCCATCGAGGGGCTGGCCGACCTGTTACAAGAGATCGCCGACGCCAGCGGACAAGTGTCGGATCGTCTGGCGTTGCGCCATTTCGCCCACGTCGATGACGTCAGCCAGCGCACGGTGTCCGTCTGATGAGCGCCCGTTACCAGATTCTCCACGACACCCATTATCACTACGACAGCCCGGTCTCTCTGGCCCAGCAACTTGCGCACCTGTGGCCACGGGCGTGTGCCTGGCAGCGCTGCACCGAGCAGCAACTGCAGATCAGTCCCGACCCGACGAGCCGCCGCGATGAACTGGATGTGTTCGGTAATCCGCTGACCCGGTTGGCGTTCGAACGGCCGCATGATGAATTGCTGGTCAATGCCCGGCTCACCGTCGAAGTGCTGGCCCGGCCTGCGCTGGATTTCAATCAATCCCCCGCGTGGGAAGAAACCCGCAACGCGTTGACCTACAGCAGTCAGCCGCTTTCCCCCCAATTGCTGGAAGCGTGTCGTTACCGGTTCGAATCGCCCTACGTGCATTTGAAACGCAACTTCGTCGAGTTTTCCGAAAGCTGTTTTCCACCGGGTCGGCCGCTGCTGTTGGGTGTTCAGGCGCTGATGGAGAAGATCTTCAGCGAGTTCACCTTCGATGCCGAGGCGACCCAAGTGGCGACGCCGCTGGTGGAAGTGCTGGAGCGCCGGCGCGGTGTTTGTCAGGACTTCGCTCACCTGATGCTCGCCTGCGTACGCTCCCGTGGGTTGGCGGCGCGGTACATCAGCGGCTACCTGCTGACCCAGCCACCACCGGGCCAGCCGCGACTGATCGGCGCCGATGCGTCACATGCCTGGGTTTCAGTGTTTTGCCCGGTGCTCGGGTGGGTGGATTTCGACCCGACCAACAACGTGCAGCCGGCGCTGGAGCACATCACCTTGGCCTGGGGCCGGGATTTTTCCGATGTATCGCCGTTGCGCGGGGTGATTCTGGGAGGGGGTAATCATGACCCGGAAGTCCGCGTCACAGTGATGCCACTGGAGTGACCACGATCCACTGCAGGAGCGAGCCTGCTCGCGATAGCGGTCCATCAGTCAAATAATTGCCAAGCGTGCCGCCGTCATCGCGAGCAGGCTCGCTCCCACAAGGGAATGGGCAAGTCAGTTCTGGAGGGGGCATTTCAGATGGGACTGTGAGGGTCAGCAAAGAGACTGCTGACCCTGGACACAGATCCGGTGGGCCTGATCAGATCATCGGGCCCTGAGGGTCTCAGGCGTCGGGCGCCTGATCTTTCGGTGTTTCAACTGCGTCTTCTGCGGCCACTTCACCTTCTGCATCCGGGTTCAGTGCGGCGGCTTCTTCTTCAGCTGTAGCTTTCTTGCGCTGAAGCTTTTCCTCTTTCTTCTGCTCCTTGGCCAAGTCTCTCTGACGTTTGGCGAAGGAATAATTGGGTTTAGCCATGGGCGATCCTCTGGGGTCGAAGGTGAGGTTGAGCGGCGCGTATTCTGCCCTGTATCGATGCCCAGCCGTTAGCTGGGTTTTTGCTCGATCCACTTTGGCACCACTGTCGGCTGCCAGGCATCGAGTTCATCAAGCAGGGTTTGCGGCGATTCGCTCACTTGCAGCATGTCACGGTGCGGTTCGCGAACGAAGCCTTCGCCGACGATATGATCGAGAAAAGACGTCAATTTGCTATAGAAACCGTTCACTTCCAGCAGCCCCAGTGGTTTTCCGTGGTAGCCGAGCTGGCCCCAGGTCCAGACTTCGAACAGTTCTTCCAGCGTGCCCAGGCCGCCGGGCAGGGCGATAAAGGCGTCACTGAGTTCGGCCATTCGCGCCTTGCGTGCGTGCATGCCGTCGACCACTTCCAGGCGAGTCAGGCCGCTGTGGCCGATTTCCTTGTCCTTGAGGCTTTGCGGGATGATCCCGATCACTTCGCCGCCGGCTGCCAGCGCAGCATCGGCGACGATGCCCATCAGCCCGACCGCGCCGCCGCCATAAACCAGAGTCAATTTACGCTCGGCCAATGCTCGCCCCAAGGCGACAGCCGCTTCACGATAAGCCGGGTTGGTGCCAGTGCTGGCACCGCAAAATACACAAACGGACGCTAAAGACATGCCTTACTCCATGGTCAGGATGGCCACAGAGTAAAGGCAGGCACGCGGCGTTCCAAGGTCTACACTTCGCTTTCAGGTGTTCCACAGGTTCCGCTGGCGCCACAGGCGTAGGCGGCGAGCAAACTGCGCAACAGGCTGTTAAGGGACATGACTGACGCTCCAGATGGGTGGGGACGCGCTGATGATAGGGCCGTCCCAGACGTCTGGCTGGTAGATTGTTTCGATAGGTGTCATAGCTCTAAAGTTGTATACAATTTTTGATTCAGGTCATAGGAACTTGCGAAGTTTTCAGGCAGTCTTCTGTCCACTCGCACTTTTATTAACCCTGCCTTGGAGATTCACCATGTTTGCCAAACTTGTTGCAGTATCCCTGCTGACTCTGGCCAGCAGCCAATTGATGGCTGCCGAGTGCAAGGTCACTGTCGACTCGACTGACCAGATGTCCTTCGATACCAAGGAAATCAGCATCGACAAGAGCTGCAAGACGTTCACCGTGGAGCTGAAACACTCCGGCAACCTGCCTAAAAACGTCATGGGCCATAACTGGGTGCTGAGTAAAGAAGCTGATATGCAGCCGATCGCCACCGCGGGTCTGGCCGCAGGCATCGAAAAGAACTACCTGCCGGAAGGTGACGCGCGCATCATCGCCCACACCAAAATCATCGGCGCCAAGGAAACCGACTCGGTGACCTTCGACGTGTCGAAGCTCGATGCTGCCGAGAAGTACGGCTTCTTCTGCTCGTTCCCTGGCCACATCTCGATGATGAAAGGCACTGTTGTGCTTAAGTAATCGAATCGAACGCATAAAAAAAGCGTCCACTTGGGACGCTTTTTTTTGTTTACTTATTGGCCAACGCAAATCCCGTCAACGCCAATCTCTGTAGGAGCTGTCGAGTGAAACGAGGCTGCGATCTTTTGATCTTGATCTTAAAAATCAAAGTCCAAAGATCGCAGCCTCGTTTCACTCGACAGCTCCTACAGGCTCCTACAGGCGCCTATGGGGTGAAATCAAGGCGCAAACGGCATCACTCGCTTGTGATGAGTCTTTTTATACGTGTCACAAATGATCTTGAACGCTTCCTCACGCACTGGCTCGCCGTGCAAAAACGCGTCGATCTCGGCATAGGTCACGCCGTGGGACGCTTCATCCGGCTTGCCGGGCGAGAGGTCTTCAAGGTCCGCCGTCGGGATTTTTTCCACCAATGATTCCGGTGCGCCGAAGCTGCGGGCGATGTCCCGGACCTGGTTTTTCACCAGGCCGCTCAGCGGTGCCAGGTCGCAGGCGCCATCACCGAACTTGGTGAAGAAACCCATCACCGCTTCCGCCGCGTGGTCGGTGCCGATCACCAGGCCGTGGGCTGCGCCGGCGATGGTGTACTGGGCGACCATGCGCATCCGCGCCTTGGTGTTGCCGAGCACGAAATCCACCGAGACCGCGTGCTTGCCTTCGAAGGCTGCGACTTCACTGGCCAGGGATTTGACCGCCGGACCGATGTTCACGGTGTGGCGCTCGTCCGGGGCGATGAAATCCACCGAGGCCTGGGCGTCGTGTTCGTCGAACTGGGTTTCGTACGGCAGGCGCACGGCGATGAACTTGTAGCTGTCGTCACCGCTGCGCTCGCGAAGTTCGCGCATGGCACGCTGGGCCAGCAGGCCGGCGGTCAGGGAATCGACGCCGCCGCTGATACCGAGCACCAGGGTCTTGAGCCCGGAATTGACCAGGCAATCCTGGATGAAGGTAATCCGCCGGGCGACTTCAGCCTCGAGGGCGGCCTGGTCAGCGAACGGCGGCTGGACCTTGAGCTGTTCAGCAATCTCACGCTGTTCGGCTTGCATGAATTCACTCCTTGCTTGATGTGCTGGAAATGGCAGCAGGTACTTTGAAAACGTGTCGCAAATAGGCGACGAAATTCGGGTCTTTGCAGTGAGTCTTGCCAGGCTCATCGGAAATCTTTGCCACGGGCTGGCCGTTGCAGGCGGCCATTTTAAGCACGATGCTCATCGGTTCGACACCCGGAATATCGCAAGTCAGGTTGGTGCCGATACCGAAGCTGACATTGATCCGACCGCGCAACGCCCGAAAAATCTCCAGGGATTTTGGCAGCGTCAGGCTATCGGAGAACACCAGCGTCTTGCTCATCGGGTCGATGCCCAGTTTGTGATAGTGCGCGATGGCCTTTTCTGCCCAGAGCACCGGGTCCCCGGAATCATGGCGCAGGCCGTCAAACAGCTTGGCGAAATACAGGTCGAAATCGCTGAGAAAGGCATCGGTGGTGATGCAGTCGGTGAGGGCGATCCCCAAAAGGCCACGGTACTCGCGGACCCAGCAATCGAGGGCGGCAATCTGACTGTCGATCAACCGCGGGCCGAGTTGCTGATGGGCCATGATCCATTCGTGGGCCATGGTGCCCAACGGTTTCATGTCCAGCTCCCGTGAAAGGTGCACGTTGCTGGTGCCGACAAAACGCCCGGGGAAATCGTGCTTGAGCACGTTCACCACTTCTTCCTGCACGCGGTACGAGAAGCGACGACGAGTGCCGAAATCGGCTACCTGCAATTCGGACAATTCCTCCACGCTGGCGTTGGTGGTGAGCCAGTCGAACTTGCGGTAGAGCTGCTCGCGCGCCTGTTCCAGGACGACTTCACGGTAGCGATAGCGGTTGCGCACCTCGCTAACGATGGACAGCAGCGGCACTTCAAACAGAATCACGTGCAGCCATGGCCCGCGCAGGCGGATGAACAGCTCGCCGTTTTCGATACCGGTGTGGACGTAGCGCAGATTGAAGCGGAACAACCCGAGAAAGCGCAGGAAATCCGGCTTCATGAAGCTGATGCGCTCCATGAAACTCAACTGGTCGGCGCTCAGGCTCAACTCAGCGAGGCGCTCGATCTGGAAGCGGATTTCCGCCAGGTACGGGCGCAAATCTTCACTGTTGCGGCAACGAAACTCCCATTCGACTTCCACGTTCGGGTAGTTGTGCAGCACCGCCTGCATCATCGTCAGTTTGTAGAAGTCGGTGTCGAGCAGGTTCTGCACGATGCGATCGCCAAACACGCTCTCGCTCATAACGGGGTTCTCCGGCTGGCCGCGGCCTGTGGCAGCGACGTTGCAGCTGTTTCAATGAATGGGGCTAGTGGCGCATATCAACGGCAGGTATTGCCAGTGATTTTTTAAACCGCCACGGTTTACTGTGGGAGCGAGCCTGCTCGCGAAAGCGGTCTTTCAGTCACATCTATGTTGAATGTGCCGCCGTCTTCGCGAGCAGGCTCGCTCCCACAGGTATTGTGGTGTAACCCTAAATTTGTGCTGTCTCCGGGCTATCAATCTGCTCCAGCATCCACTTCACAAAATCGCGCACCTTCGGCACTTCCGCCGAGTGCTCCGGATACGCCAGGTAATAGGCGTCGGTGCTGGGCATCGCGTGCTGCCAGGGTATGACCAGTTTGCCGTCGGCCAATTCCTCTTCCACCAGAAACCGCGGCAACAGCGCCACGCCGCAGCCGACCTGGGCGGCGCGGATGCACATATAAAAGGTTTCGAAACGCGGACCATGGTAGCTGTGTTCGGTGTGGTAGCCCTGACTGTCAAACCAGTCGTGCCAGGCCTGGGGTCGGGAAGCGTTTTGCAGCAGGACCAGGTCGGTGAGCTGCGTAGGATCGGTGAACGGCGTGTCCGGCAGGCTGCCCGGTGCGCAGACCGGCACCAGTTCTTCGCCGAACAGCTTCAGGCATTCGGTGCCGGGCCGAGAGCCCTGGCCGAAATAAAACGCCAGGTCGCTGCGACCTTGCAATAGATCGTCGGCTTCCTGTTCGCTGCACAAGTCGAGATGGATCGACGGATGGCGCAGGCGCCAGCCTTTCAAGCGTGGCACCAGCCAGCGCGCGCCGAAGGTCGGAGGCGTCGAGACGCGCAGGACTTCGGTTTCACCGCCGTAGGAGCGAAGGTAGTGGGTCGACATCTCGACCTGCGTGAGGATTTTTCTGACCTCCACCAGGTACAAGTCACCGGCCGGGGTCATTTGCAGGCGTCGGCGCACCCGGCGGAACAGCAGGTGCTGCAGCAATTCTTCGAGTTGCGCGACCTGTTTGCTGACAGCGCTCTGGGTCAGGTTCAGCTCTTCAGCCGCCCGGGTGAAGCTCAAATGCCGGGTGACGGCCTCAAAACACTGCAGCGCGGTGATCGACGGCAAGTAGCGTTTATTCAGCATTGGTTGTCCTTTTTTCTTGTTTCTTTCTACCAGCAGTTCGCAGCATGAATAAACGGAATGATATCTCTCTTAAAGGTCGTTTGTTGGGTAACGTCGGGAGCGCTAAAACTACAGGCCTCACCAGCCGAATCAATCCGGCTGCACGTTTTCTGTTTTTCGCTTGAGGAGTGACCCATGGTTGCCGCATTGCTTGATCGTCTTGGTGTGAACCCGGCCCTGTACCAGAACGGCAAAGTGCCGGTGCATTCGCCGATCGATGGCAGCCGGATCGCCGCCGTGAACTGGGAAGGCGCCGCTGAAGTCGAGCAGCACATCAGTCGTGCAGATCATGCGTTCGAATTGTGGCGCAAGGTCCCGGCCCCGCGCCGTGGCGAACTGGTCCGCCAACTGGGCGATATCCTGCGTGAATACAAGGCCGACCTCGGCGAGCTGGTGTCCTGGGAAGCCGGCAAGATCACTCAGGAAGGCCTGGGTGAAGTTCAGGAAATGATCGACATCTGTGATTTCGCCGTCGGCCTGTCCCGTCAGTTGTACGGTTTGACCATCGCTTCCGAGCGTCCGGGCCACCACATGCGCGAAACCTGGCACCCGCTGGGCGTCGTTGGCGTGATCAGCGCGTTCAACTTCCCGGTTGCGGTTTGGGCCTGGAACACTGCGCTGGCGCTGGTCTGCGGCAACCCGGTGATCTGGAAGCCATCGGAAAAAACGCCCCTGACCGCACTGGCCTGCCAGGCACTGTTCGACCGTGTACTGAAGAATTTCAGCGATGCGCCGCCACACCTGAGCCAAGTCATCATCGGCGGTCGCGATGCCGGTGAAGCCCTGGTCGATGACCCACGTGTCGCGCTGATCAGCGCCACCGGCAGCACCCGCATGGGCCGTGAAGTGGCGCCGAAAATCGCCGCACGTTTCGCTCGCAGCATTCTGGAACTGGGCGGCAACAACGCGATGATCCTCGGTCCAAGCGCCGACCTGGACATGGCCGTAAGAGCCATCCTGTTCAGCGCCGTCGGCACTGCCGGTCAGCGTTGCACCACGTTGCGTCGCCTGATTGCCCATGAATCGGTGAAAGAAGAAATCGTCACCCGCCTGAAAGCCGCGTACTCCAAAGTGCGCATCGGCAATCCACTGGAAGGCAATCTGATCGGTCCGCTGATCGATAAACACAGCTTCGAAAACATGCAGGACGCGCTTGAGCAGGCCTTGAGCGAAGGCGGCCGGGTGTTCGGTGGCAAGCGCCAACTGGAAGACAAATTCCCTAATGCTTATTACGTCTCGCCGGCCATCGTTGAAATGCCGGAGCAGAGCGACGTGGTCTGCAACGAAACCTTCGCGCCGATTTTGTACGTGGTCGGTTACAAGGATTTCGACGAAGCGTTGCGCCTGAACAACGCCGTGCCACAAGGCCTGTCGTCGTGCATCTTCACCACTGACGTGCGTGAAGCCGAACAGTTCATGTCGGCGGTGGGCAGCGACTGCGGCATCGCCAACGTCAACATCGGCCCGAGCGGCGCGGAAATCGGCGGGGCGTTTGGCGGTGAGAAAGAAACGGGCGGCGGTCGTGAGTCCGGTTCCGATGCATGGCGCGGCTACATGCGCCGTCAGACCAACACCGTGAACTACTCGCTGGAGTTGCCGTTGGCTCAGGGTATTACCTTCGATTAAACACAGTTCTTGAACCCATAAAGAACCCTGTGGGAGCGAGCTTGCTCGCGATGAGGGCCTGTCAGCCGACATCAATGTGGCTGACAGATAGCAATCGCGAGCAGGCTCGCTCCCACAATGAATGGTGTGTGTTGGTTAGGTTTCTGTTGGAGTCTGGCAATGCCGTTACGCGAAGAGTGTCTGTGGGAAAAACTGACGCCGCAAAGGCCTGACAACGCGGCGCTCAAGGGGGAGGTGACGGTGGATGTCTGCGTCATCGGCGCTGGTTTTACCGGTCTGTCGGCGGCGGTGCATCTGCTGGAAAAAGGCAAAAGCGTCTGTGTGCTGGAAGCCCATCGCGCCGGTCATGGCGGATCGGGGCGCAACGTCGGGCTGGTCAACGCCGGGATGTGGATTCCACCGGACGAGATCGAAGCCGGATTTGGCGAAGCGGTCGGCAGTCAGCTCAATCGCATGCTCGGTGCGGCACCGTCCCTGGTGTTCAGCCTTGTGGACAAGTACAACATCGATTGCCAGCTGCGTCGCGAAGGCACGCTGCACATGGCGCACAACGCCCGTGGCGAAGCGGACTTGCGCAGTCGTGAAGAACAATGGAAACGTCGCGGCGCGCCGGTGGAACTGCTGACCGGTCAAGCCTGCGAACAAGCAACGGGCACCAAAAAGATCGCCGCTGCGTTGCTCGATCGTCGAGCCGGCACGATCAACCCAATGGCTTACACGACGGGGCTGGCCAAAGCGGCCATCGGTCTGGGCGGTCAGTTGTTCGATCATTCCCCGGTAACCCGGCTCGAACGCCAGGGCCAGCGCTGGTCGGTACAAACCGCTCAGGGTTCGGTGCTTGCCGAGCAAGTCGTGATTGCCTCCAACGCCTACACCGAAGGTGACTGGACGGAATTGCGGCGTAACTTCTTCCCCGGCTATTACTATCAAGTGGCCTCGGTCCCACTGACCGAAGAGGCGGCGCAGCAAATTCTCCCCGGTGGCCAGGGTTCCTGGGACACCCGCCAGGTTCTCAGCAGTGTTCGTCGCGACAAGGACGGTCGTCTGCTGCTCGGCAGTCTCGGTAATGGCAATCAGAAACCAACCTGGTTTCTCAAAGCCTGGGCCGATCGGGTTCAGCAGCACTATTTCCCTTACCTCAAACCGGTGGAATGGGAGTGCACCTGGACCGGTTGCATTGCCTTTACCCCCGATCATTTGATGCGTTTGTTCGAGCCGGCGCCCGGTTTAGTGGCAGTCACCGGTTACAACGGCCGGGGCGTCACGACTGGCACTGTCGTCGGCAAAGCCTTTGCCGATTATCTGTGTCACGGGAATCCTCAGGCGCTGCCGATTCCCTTCGCGCCCATGCAGCCATTGGCCGGTGTGGGATTGCGCAGCTGCCTGTACGAGGCCGGATTCTCGCTGTATCACGCAGGCCAGTGCTTGCGGATCGTTATTTGATTGTTGAAATTTGTTGCTGAAAGCGGCGCTTTTTCGCGCAGCGGCTAGCCTGTAAAAGGTGCGGGTTGTAGCAGTTGCGCACCAGCAGTGTGCACTTCGGTGACGCACGTTGTTACAGGCTGGTTGCACGTCGTTTGGCGCCGCGGTTGCAATGATGGCGCGCTCGGGTTGCGCCTTTAAAAATAAATGGTTTCACCTTCCGCGGTTTAGACGGTTGCACGCCCAATGAAAATGGGATCGAAACAGTCGAAATAACAATAAAGCAGCGACTTTTTTCAGAATAAAAAACCGATGGCACGGCCCTTGCTCTGAGCATTCAGGAAGTCGCAGTGCCAACTAAAAAAAACCCTTGGAGCACCACCTCATGTCCCAGACGTTTTACAAAAAAGGCTTTTTGGCCCTCGCAGTGGCAACTGCGTTGGGTGTTTCTGCGTTTGCACAGGCTGATGTGAAAATCGGTGTGGCGGGACCGATGACAGGCGCCAACGCGGCATTTGGCGAGCAGTACATGAAGGGTGCACAGGCTGCGGCCGATGCGGTCAACGCAGCGGGCGGCGTAAACGGGGAAAAAATCGTACTGGTCAAAGGCGATGACGCCTGCGAACCGAAACAGGCTGTGACGGTCGCCAAGGACCTGACCAACCAGAAAGTCGCTGGGGTAGTCGGTCACTTCTGCTCCTCCTCGACCATCCCGGCTTCGGAGATCTACGACGAAGCGGGCATCATCGCGATCACTCCAGGCTCCACCAACCCGGCCGTTACCGAGCGTGGCCTGAGCGCCATGTTCCGTATGTGCGGGCGTGACGACCAGCAAGGCATCGTGGCCGGTGATTACATCGTCGATGTGCTCAAGGGCAAAAAAGTCGTTGTCCTGCATGACAAGGACACCTACGGCCAAGGCCTGGCGGACGCTACCAAGGCCCAGCTGGAAAAACGCGGCGTGAAGCCGGTGCTGTACGAAGGCCTGACTCGTGGTGAAAAAGACTTCAGCACCATCGTGACCAAAATCCGCGGCGCTGGTGCCGACGTCGTCTATTTCGGTGGTCTGCACCCGGAAGCCGGTCCTCTGGTTCGTCAACTTCGTGAACAAGGCCTCAAAGACGTCAAGTTCATGTCCGATGATGGCATCGTGACCGATGAACTGGTGACCACTGCTGGCGGTCCGCAATTCGTCGACGGCGTGCTGATGACTTTCGGCGCCGACCCGCGACTGCTGCCAGACAGCAAGACCGTAGTGGACGAGTTCCGCAAGAAAGGCACCGAACCTGAAGGCTACACCTTGTACGCCTACGCTTCGGTTCAGACCCTGGCAGCTGCTTTCAATGGCGCCAAGTCCAACAAGGGCGAAGAGGCTGCCGCGTGGCTGAAGAAGAACCCGGTCAAAACCGTGATGGGCGAGAAGACCTGGGACGCCAAGGGCGACCTGAAAGTCTCCGACTACGTGGTTTACCAGTGGGACAAGGACGGCAAATACCACCAACTGGAAAAACAGAAGTGATATGAACTGCTGATGGCTCGGCCCCTCGTGCGCCGGGCCATCAATCAACATGTCCGTGCAGTACCTGTCTTTTCTCGTAGAGCTGCACACAACCGTGTTGCGCCGGTGGCTGAACCCCGGTCCGTCGCATCCGGCTTCTGTGCAGTCTCTCAAATGCGTGAGATTGCGTTATGGATGGTATTTTCCTGCAGCAACTGGTCAACGGTCTGACCCTCGGGTCGGTCTATGGCCTGATCGCCATCGGCTACACAATGGTCTATGGCATCATCGGCATGATCAACTTCGCCCACGGCGAGGTTTACATGATCTCTGCTTACCTCGCGGCGATCAGTCTGGCTCTGCTGGCATACTTCGGTATTGAATCCTTCCCTCTGCTGATGCTTGGCACACTGATCTTCACCATCATCGTCACGGCGGTGTATGGCTGGGTCATCGAACGGGTTGCCTATAAACCCCTGCGTAACTCCACCCGACTGGCACCGCTGATCAGCGCCATCGGCATTTCGCTGATCCTGCAAAACTATGCACAGATCGCCCAGGGCGCGAAGCAACAAGGTGTTCCCACCTTGCTCACGGGGGCCTGGCGCGTCGAAATCGGTACAGGTTTTGTGCAGTTGACCTACACCAAGATCTTCATTCTGGTCGCAGCGTTTGCCGGGATGGCCCTGCTGACCTACATCATCAAGTACACCAAGCTCGGCCGCATGTGCCGCGCCACTCAGCAAGATCGCAAGATGGCCTCGATTCTGGGGATCAACACCGATCGGGTGATTTCCTACGTGTTCATCATCGGTGCAGCGATGGCGGCCCTGGCCGGCGTGCTGATCACCATGAACTACGGCACATTCGACTTCTACGCGGGCTTCATCATCGGGATCAAAGCGTTCACCGCAGCGGTACTCGGCGGAATCGGCTCATTACCTGGTGCCATGCTCGGCGGGATCATTCTGGGGATTTCCGAATCGCTGTTCTCTGGTCTGGTGAACTCGGACTACAAAGACGTTTTCAGCTTCTCGCTGCTCGTTCTCGTTCTGGTCTTTCGGCCCCAAGGCCTGCTCGGCCGTCCTCTTGTGTCGAAGGTGTAAGCGATGTCTTCAACCACTAAAAAAACCATTGATCTCAAAAGAAGCCTGGTTGACGCGATTCTTGCCGGCCTTGTCGCCCTGATTGTGTTCGGCCCGATTGTCGGCGTGGTCCTCGACGGCTACGGCTTCAACCTGGAAACGACCCGGGTGGCATGGATTGTCGCCATCGTCATGGCCGGCCGCTTTGCCTTGAGCCTGTTCCTGCAAACCCCCAAGGGCCTGAGAATTCTCGAAGGCTTTGAAAGCACCGGCTCCGGGGTTCATGTACTGCCGCCTGATTACAAAACCCGGTTGCGCTGGATCATCCCGCTAGTGATCGTCATTGCCGTGGTGTTCCCGTTTTTCTCCAACTCCTACCTGCTGGGCGTGGTCATCCTCGGGCTGATCTACGTGCTGCTGGGCCTGGGGCTGAACATCGTGGTCGGTCTGGCCGGTCTGCTCGACCTGGGTTACGTGGCGTTCTACGCCATCGGTGCCTACGGCCTGGCGCTCGGTTACCAATACCTCGGTCTGGGCTTCTGGACGGTGCTGCCGCTGGCGGCGATCACCGCGGGACTTGCTGGTTGCATCCTCGGTTTTCCGGTGCTGCGCCTGCACGGGGACTATCTGGCGATCGTGACCCTGGGCTTCGGTGAAATCATCCGGTTGATCCTCAATAACTGGCTGTCCCTGACTGGCGGCCCGAATGGCATGGCGGCTCCATTGCCAACGTTCTTCGGCCTCGAGTTCGGTAAACGGGCGAAGGAGGGTGGGGTTCCGTTCCATGAGTTTTTCGGTATCGCCTATAACCCGGACGTGAAGTACTACTTCATCTACGCGGTGTTGTTCCTGGTGGTACTGGCCGTGCTGTACATCAAGCATCGTCTTGTCAAGATGCCGGTTGGTCGCGCCTGGGAAGCCTTGCGTGAAGACGAAATCGCTTGCCGCTCCATGGGCCTGAACCACGTACTGGTCAAGCTTTCGGCGTTCACCATCGGTGCCTCGACGGCCGGTCTGGCTGGCGTGTTCTTCGCCACCTATCAAGGTTTCGTCAACCCGACCTCGTTCACCTTCTTCGAATCGGCATTGATCCTCGCCATCGTGGTACTCGGCGGGATGGGCTCGACCATCGGTGTGGTGATTGCGGCTTTCGTGCTGACCGTCGCCCCGGAACTGCTGCGGGGGTTCGCGGAATACCGCGTGCTGCTGTTCGGCATCCTGATGGTGTTGATGATGATCTGGCGACCGCGCGGCCTGATTCGGATCAGCCGTACCGGTGTGACCCCGCGTAAAGGAGTAGCGCCATGAGCGAAGTCGTACTTTCGGTCGAGAAGCTGATGATGCACTTCGGCGGCATCAAGGCGTTGAACGATGTCAGCCTGAAGGTCAAGCGCAACTCGATCTTCGCCCTGATCGGCCCCAACGGCGCTGGCAAGACCACCGTGTTCAACTGCCTGACCGGGTTCTACAAGGCCTCGGGCGGCAAGATCGAACTCAACATCCGCGGCGAGCAGACCAACGTCATCAAGCTGCTGGGCGAATCGTTCAAACCGGTCGATTTCGTTTCGCCGAAATCCTTCGCCAGTCGGATGTTCTACAAGATGTTCGGCGGCACCCACCTGGTGAACCGGGCCGGCCTGGCGCGGACGTTCCAGAACATTCGCCTGTTCAAGGAAATGTCGGTGCTGGAAAACCTGCTGGTGGCCCAGCACATGTGGGTCAACCGCAACCTGCTGGCCGGCATTCTCAACACCAAGGGGTATCGCAAGGCCGAAAGCGATGCGCTGGACCATGCGTTCTACTGGCTGGAAGTGGTGGATCTGGTGGACTGCGCCAACCGTCTGGCCGGTGAATTGTCCTACGGTCAGCAACGTCGTCTGGAAATCGCCCGGGCCATGTGCACCCGGCCGCAGATCATCTGTCTTGACGAACCGGCTGCCGGCCTCAACCCTCAGGAAACCGAAGCGCTGAGCGCGATGATCCGGCTGCTGCGCGACGAGCACGATCTGACCGTGGTGCTGATCGAACACGACATGGGCATGGTAATGAGCATTTCCGACCACATCGTGGTGCTGGACCACGGCATCGTCATCGCCGAGGGCGGGCCTGATGCGATTCGTAACGATCCGAAAGTGATTGCGGCCTATCTGGGCGCCGATGAAGAGGAAGTGGTGCTATGAGCCAACCCATCCTCGAACTGAAGGATCTGGATGTGTTTTACGGGCCGATCCAGGCTCTGAAGAATGTCTCGCTGCACATCAATGAAGGTGAAACGGTCAGCCTGATCGGCTCCAACGGCGCCGGCAAGTCGACGCTGCTGATGTCGATTTTTGGTCAACCGCGGGCGGCGGACGGGCAGATCATTTATCAGGGTGTGGATATCACCCACAAGTCGTCCCACTACATCGCGTCCAACGGCATCGCTCAATCGCCGGAAGGCCGGCGGGTATTCCCTGACATGACTGTCGAGGAAAACCTGCAAATGGGCACCATTCCTATCGGTGACAAGTACGCCAAGGAAGACATGCAACGCATGTTCGAGTTGTTCCCGCGACTCGAAGAGCGGCGCAATCAGCGGGCGATGACCATGTCCGGCGGCGAGCAGCAAATGCTCGCCATCGCACGAGCGTTGATGAGCCGGCCGAAACTGCTGTTGCTCGATGAGCCGAGCCTGGGTCTGGCGCCGATTGTGGTGAAACAGATCTTCGCGACCCTGCGGGAGCTGGCGAAAACCGGCATGACCATCTTCCTGGTGGAGCAGAACGCCAACCACGCCCTCAAACTGTCCGATCGGGCGTACGTGATGGTCAACGGTGAGATCCGCCTCACGGGCACCGGCAAGGAGCTGCTGGTTAACGAGGAAGTGCGCAACGCCTATCTCGGCGGGCACTGAGTTCGCTGTTGTAGCACCAAGCCCCGGCGCGCAATCGCCGGGGCTTTTTTACACCTTCAAAACATCACAAATCAATGTGGGAGTGAGCCTGCTCGCGATAGCGGTGGATCAGTCACTTCAACGTCGACTGACCTATCGCTATCGCGAGCAGGCTCACTCCCACAGGGATCTTCCACAGGTGTCTCTGTGTGCTTTCGGGAAATTGTGGAAAACAATATTCACAAGCTCTGAAACCGCGACATAAAGCCGCTGCAAATAGTTGTTTTGTCACGGTTTTGACTTGTCCCCGTTTGCTGTGGAGCTGGCTGTGAATAACGTGGGAGTAGCTGGCTGAAAGCCTTTGAAACCGTGGCTTGCAGAGTTGTGGTTGTTTTTTGATCAGGGGTTTTTAAGCGGCGTCGAGCGGGCTTTGTCAACCTTTTTGTTGGCGATGAAACCGGGCTGAAACCGGGCCAGGCTGCCTGTGGATAAGTCTGTGGTTAAACTCTGGAAAGACTCGGCTGAAGGCCGTAGTTACTGGCTTGGCGCCATCGTCGGTATGACCGGTCAATCGTGCAAAATGCCATGGGCTACACACCGCGCGTTCCACGGTCAAGCAAATAAATTTCCAATTTGCCCGCAAAGCCTTGTGCACAGCGGCTTTCAGCTTTTTCACTTGCCCCCGGAAACTGTGGACCGGCCTGTGGATAAGGTGCGCGCACATGGCTGGAAGCCACGGCCGGTAAGGCGCTGCGACGTTTGATCGTTTTTTGTACAGCTTCTGCGGTAGTTGCTGCTGTGGGCAAGGCCGGGCATGCTGGCTGCTGATTTTCTATTCCCGTGGCTGCCGATCAGCCGAAGCAAGGAGAACACGATGTCCAACACCCTGTTTATTACCGGCGCGACCTCCGGTTTTGGTGAAGCCTGCGCCCGTCGTTTTGCCGAAGCCGGCTGGAAACTGGTGCTGACCGGCCGTCGTGAAGAGCGCCTCAATGCGTTGTGCGCCGAGTTGTCGAAGCAGACCGAGGTCCATGGCCTGGTGCTCGACGTGCGTGATCGCAAGGCCATGGAGGAGGCGATTGCCAACCTGCCGCCGTCCTTCGCCAAACTGCGCGGGCTGATCAACAACGCTGGCCTGGCCCTGGGTGTTGACCCGGCGCCCAAGTGCGACCTCGACGACTGGGACACCATGGTCGACACCAACATCAAAGGCCTGATGTACAGCACTCGTCTGTTGTTGCCCCGCCTGATTGCTCACGGTCGCGGTGCCGGCATCGTCAACCTCGGCTCCATCGCCGGCAACTACCCGTACCCGGGCAGCCATGTGTATGGCGCGAGCAAGGCATTCGTCAAACAGTTCTCCCTGAACCTGCGCTGCGACCTGCAAGGTACGGGCGTGCGGGTCAGCAACATCGAACCGGGCCTGTGCGAAAGCGAGTTTTCGCTGGTGCGTTTCGCCGGTGACCAGGAGCGCTACAACGCGACTTACGCAGGTGCCGAGCCGATCCAGCCGCAAGACATCGCCGACACCATTTTCTGGGTGCTCAATGCCCCGGCTCACATCAACATCAACAGCCTTGAGCTGATGCCGGTGAGCCAGACGTGGAGCGGGTTTGCCATTGAGCGTAATGCCAAGGCGTAAGACCGCGTAACGGCCAATCGCGAGCAGGCTCACTCCCACAGGGAACGCATTTTGAACCCACAGGGAACGCATTCCAGTGTGAGAGCGGGCTTGCTCGCGAAGAGGCCGGCACAGGCAAAACAACACATAAGCTAGACTCCTCGTCCAATAACCCCACCGCACCCCGCGGTTTCAAGGTTTTCAGAGGAGGTTATGTGAGTAACCGAGGTGAGCAGTCGCTGCTCAAACAATCGACCCTCCTGATGCTCGCCGTGGCGATTGCCGGGATCGTCACCGGTTTTGTTTCGGGTGCCCAATCCATCCTGTTCGATGGCTTTTTTTCGTTGATCGCGACCTTTATCAAAGTCCTGATGCTGATCACCGCCAAGCTGATCGCCAAGGAAAGCAACCAGCGTTTCCAGTTCGGCTTCTGGCACCTGGAGCCGATGGTGCTGCTGATCGAAGGCAGCTTTCTGTTCTTGATTGCGATCTATGCCTTTCTCAACGGTGTGTTCGGCATCATCAACGGCGGACGCGAGATTGAACTTGGACTGGTGATCATCTACGCGGCGGTGTTTACCGTTGTCGAGTTCGCGTATTTCTTCTACATCCGCCACCGTAATCGGCGGCTCAAATCAACGCTGATCCAGTTCGACAACATCAGCTGGCTGGTGGACGCGATGCTGTCGGTGGGCTTGCTGGTGAGTTTTCTCGCCGCGCTGCTGCTCAAGGCGCAGGGTTATGGCCAGTGGGCGGTGTACGTCGACCCGCTGATCCTGATTCTTTTAGCCCTGAGCATGCTTGCACCGGCCTTCAAAATCCTCGGCCCGGCCTTGCGCGACGTGCTGGGGATTGCGCCGGATCAACTGGACGACAAGGTGCGCCAAGTGATGGACGCGGCGAAACTTGAGCATGGCTTCGACGACTACGTTTCCTACGTGCAGAAGCACGGGCGCGCCCGTTTTATCGAGATTCATGTGGTATTGCCGGTGGAGTATCCGCTGAACAGCGTGGGACAGCTGGACAGCCTGCGGGAGGAGATTTCCGCGAAGCTCGGCAAGCCGGATGCGGCGCGATGGCTGACCATCAGCTTTACCGGTGATCGAAAATGGATTGCGTGATCAGTCGGTGACCTCTTTGAGGTCCTTCGCGAGCAGTCAACCGAGATAGTCGACCAAGCTGCGATAACAAGTCGCCAAGTGATAAGGCGTGGTCGACGGCATGTCCTGTCGGCTCACGTCACCGTTCTGATCCCTGCACTCATACCAGCCGCCCGAATGCAGGAAACGCTGCTGCAACGCCCGCAGTTGGCGCAGTACCGCGTCCTCGCTATTAGGCCGCAAGGTCAGCGCCCGCAGGTATTCGGCTTGAGCCCAGATTCGTTGGGTGGCGTCTTTCGTAGGGCCACCCGGTTTGAGCATCGCCCGAACAGCACCGGTCTGTGGATCGACGCCCCGTTGTTCAGTGAACGCGAACGCGCGTTCCAGTGACGTGTGCAGTGCCGAGCCGCGCAGCAACGGCGACGATTCCAGGAGGAAATACCATTCGAACTGATGCCCTGGTTCAAACCAGTTATCCACAGCCTCCAACGGCTGTTCCATCAACACACCGTATTGCGGATCGATAAAGCGTTGCTGCAGGGCTGTGCATAACTCGACCAGCGCGTGTTGCACTGCGACGTCATCGCGTACCGACAGCGTGGCGAGGAAGGCTTCAGCCAGGTGCATCAGGGGATTTTGCAGTGGGCCGGATTTTAGCGAGGACCAGTCGCGGTCGAGGCTGGCTTCATACAGGCCGTCGCCCGTGGCAAAGCGCTGCGCAACCACTTCCAATGCGGCGTTGAGCACCGATTCCACCCGTGGCTCGCGGACTTTGTCCCAGTAATGGGCGCAGGCGAACAGAATGAACGCGTGGGTGTAGAGGTCTTTGCGCTGATCCAGCGGCGCACCTTGCGGATCGACGCTGTAGAACCAGCCGCCATGCTCGGCATCGTGGAAATACTGCTGCAAGGAGCGGAACAGCGCTGCGGCGCGCTCTTCGGCGGCCGGTACCTGGCCGATCAGGCTGGAAAACAGATAGAGCTGACGCGCGCAGGCCATGGCCCGGTAGCGTTGGGGCTGCAAGGGTTGATGCTCGGCGTCCAGCGCTTCATAGGGCAGCGCCATGTCGGCATTCCAGCCGGGCCCTTGCCAGAGCGGCACGATCACGTCCAAAAAGTGCTGTTGCACCGAGGCAAACAGAGCGGTCAATTCAGGCTGGGAGGCGGAGCGGGAAACAGGCGGCATTGGCTGGCGTCGTCACGGCAGGGTTGAATGCGCGACATGTTAGCAGGCCTGAGAGAAGCGGTGTTTGTCAGGCCGCCTTCGCGAGCAAGTCGAATCGTCGCACCGCCGCTCCCACACTAGAACTGTGCACACAGAACAAATGTGGGGGCGAGCCTGCTCGCGATGAAGCCATCACAGGCGATAAAGAAATCAGCCCGCCAGCAACCACACGCCAGTCGCCGCCGAAGCCGCTCCCGCCAACCGAACCAACGGCGCCGCCGCTTGCGGCAACACCCGCACTACGGCGTAACCCAATCCATGCAACGCAGCCGTCGCTGCTACAAAACCCGCCGCGTACGGCCAAGGGCTCGACATCTGCGGCAACTCCAGTCCGTGCGCCACCCCATGGAACAGCGCAAACAAAGCGGTTGCCGCAACGGCGAGGCTCAACGGCGGACGCACGGCCAAAGCCACCGCCAGACCCAGCGCCAGCACCGACGCCGCAATGCCGCTCTCAAGTGCTGGCAGGTTCAGACCTTCAAACCCCAGCAACCCGCCGATCAGCATGATGCCGACGAACGTGCATGGCAGCGCCCAGCGTGCAGCGCCTTTCTGTTGTGCCGCCCACAAACCGACTGCAAGCATCGCCAACAAGTGGTCGAGGCCGCCGATCGGGTGGCTGATCCCGGCGATCAAACCATTATCGTCATGCCCCGGGTGGGCGAAGGCGATGGCTGGGGCCAGCAGCAGGGCCATGGCGCCCAGAATGCGTTTAAGTGTCATGGATAAGCTTCCTTGTTGATAAAAGTTGATCGTGTTCACGCCGCTATCAGCAGGCCCTGGCGTTCGATGAAGGCGATGATTTCTTCCAGGCCGAGTCCGGTTTTCTGGTTGCTGAAAACGAACGGTTTGCCGTTGCGCATGCGTTTGGTATCGCTGTCCATCAGCTCCAGCGACGCACCCACCAAGGGCGCGAGGTCGATTTTGTTGATCACCAGCAGATCCGATTTGCAGATCCCTGGCCCACCCTTGCGCGGCAGCTTGTCGCCGGCCGAGACGTCGATCACGTAGATGGTCAGGTCGGACAGTTCCGGGCTGAAGGTGGCGGACAGGTTGTCACCACCGGACTCCACAAGGATCAGGTCAAGCCCCGGAAAGCGGCGGTTCAATTGGTCCACGGCTTCGAGGTTGATCGAGGCGTCTTCGCGAATCGCCGTGTGCGGGCAGCCGCCGGTTTCCACGCCGATGATTCGCTCCGGCGCCAGGGCTTCGTTGCGCACCAGGAAGTCGGCGTCTTCGCGGGTGTAGATGTCGTTGGTGACCACCGCCAGGTTGTAGCGGTCGCGCAGCGCCAGGCACAGGGCCAACGTCAAAGCGGTTTTGCCGGAACCGACCGGGCCGCCGATGCCGACGCGCAGAGGTTGTGTGTTCATGTGCTTCTCCAAAATAACAGGGCCAAAATTACAGGCCCTAGGAACGGAATAGACGGCTGTACTGGCGCTCATGGGCCATGCACGCCAGGGACAGGCCGAAAGCGGCGCTGCCACAGTGTTCGGGGTTGATTCGGCTGGCGTTCTGCTGGGCTTGTTGCAGCAGCGGCAGCAGTTCGCTGGTCAGGCGTTGCGCGGCTTGCTGGCCCAGCGGCAGGGTTTTCATCAGTACTGCCAGTTGGTTTTCCAGCCAGCTCCAGAGCCATGCGGCCAGGGCGTCTTGCGGGCTGATATTCCAGGCGCGAGCGGCCAGTGCCCAGCCGAGGGCCAGGTGCGGTTCTGGACGTTGTTCGAGAAAAGCACGGGCGGGCGCATCGAGTTCTGGCAAACCGTTGAGCAGTTGCTGCAAGGAATAGCCCATTTGCCGGCTTTCCTGATGCAGCTCGCGGGTTTCCCGGCTGGCGCGATGCTCTTCGCAGCGTTGCAGCAGTTCGCCCCAGTTTTCTTCCGCTGCGGCCACGCAATGGGCGAGCAACAACGGCGCTTCGAAACGCGCCAGGTTCAGCAGCAACTGATCACTGATCCAGCGACGTGCGCTGTCAGGATCATTCACTCGGCCGTTATCCACCGTCATTTCCAGACCTTGGGAATAGCTGTAACCGCCAATCGGCAACTGCGGACTGGCCAGGCGCAACAACGCCCAGGCTGGGTTCATAGCCGCACGCCGAACTGATGCAATTTCGGCGGGTAGTTGAAGTCTTCATCGCCGTGACGGGAATGGTGGTGGCCGCCGCCATAAGCACCGTGTTCCGGCTGGAACGGCGCTTCGATGTTCTCGACCTTGGCATCAAGCTGCTCGAGCATGGCCTTGAGTACGTAGTCGTCGAGCAGGCGCAACCAGCCATCGCCAACTTGCAGGGCGACGTGGCGGTTGCCGAGGTGATAGGCGGCGCGAGTCAGTTCGAAAGCATTGGCGCAGGTGACGTGCAGCAGTTGTTCGGCCCGGGCGCAGATGCGCACGATGCGCCCGTCTTCGGCTTGCAGGCATTCACCGTCATGCAGCGGCGGCTGACCGCGCTCCAAAAACAGCCCGACGTCTTCACCCTCGGCACTGAAACAGCGCAAACGGCTTTTGCTCCGGGCTTCGAAGTTGAGGTGCAACTCGGCGGCCCAGACGGGTTGAGGGTCGATTCTGCGATGAATCACCAACATCGGAAGGCTTCCAGCAATGGACAATGCTTAGGCTAGAGCAAGGGGCTTGCCAATCGGGTGATGCGTAGGAAATGCCTGTCGGAGCTCAGTGGATGTTTCAGAATTTTGGATCATGTTGGTGCGTGCGGGGTTTTCGCGCACCAATGTGGGAGCGAGCCTGCTCGCGATGGCGGAGTATCAGTCACATCAAGTGTTGACTGTTGCGACGCTATCGCGAGCAGGCTCACTCCCACAGGGGGGTATTTACTCGGTGCTGCCGAGGCCTTGCCAGTGTTTGAGGCCGATAAAGATAAAGCGCAACTGCTGGGTGATTTTTGCCTGCGGGGTCAGATGTTCGGGCAGCGCCTCGGCAGGCGGATCAATGATGTCCGGCAAGGTCGCGAACACGCTTTTGACAATCAGGTCAGCCATGACACTCAGGCCGGCGAGGTCCAGGTGTTGCAGCTTCGGCATCAAGGACAAGTCGGCCGCCAGGTCCGAGCTGATGTCTTCACGCAATCGGCCAATGGCCTGGCGCACGGGCAGCGAACCGCCGTACTGCTCGCGAGCGAGGAACAGGAACTGCGAGCGATTGGCGCTGACCACGTCGAGAAAGATCCGCACCGAGGCGTCGATGATGCCGCCCATGACGAACTCGTTGTGGCGCACCAGGCGAATGGTTTCGCGGAAGGTCTGGCCGACTTCACTTACCAGCACCAGGCCCAGTTCATCCATATCGGCAAAATGCCGGTAGAAACCGGTGGGCACGATGCCGGCGGTTCTGGCGACTTCGCGCAGGCTCAGGCTGCCGAATCCTCGGCCGCATTCCATCAAGTGGCGGGCAGCGTCCATCAGGGCGTTGCGGGTCTGTTGTTTCTGTTCGGCGCGGGGCAGCATCGCAAGGGTGTTTTCTGGATAAGACAGCGGCGCACTCTAGCAAATCGGCTTTGCCGGCGTCGAATGACTATCAGGGAATCAAGCGGGGAAGTGAGGCCTCTATAACGTCAAAAGCCCAATCCGGGGATTGGGCTTTTTTTCAGGGCCGCCATGGGCTCAGCTCAAGGCGCTGTTGCGTTCGATGACACGGTCACCACCACCTTCGGCCAGGGTTTGACCTTGTGGAGTGCGGTCGGAACCGTCAGCCGCCAGGGTCTGGCCTTGTGGAGTGCGATCGGAACCGTCAGCAGCAAGGGTTTGACCTTGTGGAGTGCGATCGGAACCGTCAGCAGCCAGGGTCTGACCTTGTGGAGTACGATCGGAACCGTCAGCAGCGAGGGTTTGGCCTTGTGGGGTACGGTCGGAACCATCAGCAGCCAGGGTCTGGCCTTGTGGAGTGCGGTCCGAGCCATCCTGGGTGATCAGGCCTTTTTCTTTCAGGCGATCATTGCCACCTTCGGCAACGGTTTGGCTGAACACCGAGTGGGTGGATTTGACTTGTGGGGTTGCTTGGTCAGCCGCTGGCAGGGCGAAAGCAGTGCTGGCCAGCATCGAGAGGGTAAGGCTAAGCAGTAATTGGCGTTTCATGATCGGGTGCTCCGTAGGAGGGCGGTAAAGTGGGTACGAGGGCAATGCTACTCTCGATAAGTCGATACAAAAGTTCATAAACGCAATGGTAATAATCAACGGAATTGATTGTTCCGTGAGACAGCTCTAAATCGGGCGTTTCCGGCGGATGTTTTTGCGCTGGGATGGGTATTTTCCACTCACCTGCGCATTGCAAAAGTGCGGGGCCGGTAACGCTGGACTCGGGGCGCATCCTCTCGCCGACCGATTATTTGAACGTTAAGCGGAATTTCGGTTAAACCTGCGCACCATTTCCAAGTCCTAAACTCAACGGCAGGCCGGTTCTGGCCTAACGTTTCAAACGTGCGTCGCAGTCAGGGCGCTCAGTCGTATCAGGAGCCCTGTGCAATGACGCGCACTCGTAAAGCATTTATCTGGACCCTCGCCAGCCTTGTTGTCCTGCTGGCTGCATTGGTTGTGATCATTGCGTTCTTCGATTGGAACCGGATCAAACCATCGCTTAACGCCAAGGTTTCCGAAGAGCTGCACCGCCCGTTCGCCATCAACGGCAACCTGGCGGTGATCTGGCAGCGTGAGCCCGAGGAGGGAGGCTGGCGCGCCTGGGTGCCGTGGCCGCATGTCGTGGCGCAAGACTTGAGCCTGGGTAACCCGGACTGGTCGAAGAAACCGCAGATGGTCACCCTCAAACGCGTCGAGCTGCGCATCTCGCCCCTGGCCTTGCTGGCGCAGCGCCTGGTCATTCCGCGCATTGACCTGACCGAACCGAATGCCGACCTCCAGCGCCTGGCCGACGGTCGTGCTAACTGGACCTTCAAGTTCGACCCCAAGGACCCGAACGCCGAGCCTTCAAACTGGGTGGTGGACATCGGTGCGATCGGCTTCGACAAAGGCCATGTCATCCTCGACGACCAGAACCTCAAGACTCAGCTCAACTTGATCATCGACCCGCTGGGTAAACCGATTCCGTTCAGTGACATCGTCGGTGACAAAGCCGCGAAAACCGCCGCGGAAAAGGGCGCCGCGCCGCAGGATTACGCGTTCGCGCTGAAGGTCAAAGGTCAGTACCACGGCCAGACACTCGCGGGCGAAGGCAAGGTCGGCGGCTTGCTGGCGTTGCAGGATGCGTCCAGACCGCTCCCGCTTCAGGCACAGGTGAAAATCGCTGACACCCGCGTGGAACTGGCGGGCACCCTCACCGATCCACTGAACCTCGGCGCCCTGGATTTGCGCCTGAAACTGGCGGGTACCAGCCTGGGCAATCTCTACCCGCTGATCGGCGTAACCCTGCCGGACACACCGCCGTACGAAACTGACGGGCACTTGATCGCCAAGTTGCAGGAAGCGGGCGGTGCAGTGTTTCGTTACGAAGAATTCAACGGCAAGATCGGTCAGAGCGATATCCATGGCAGCCTGGTGTATGTCGCCAGTCAGCCGCGCCCGAAACTGAGTGGATCGCTGGTTTCCAACCAATTGCTGTTTGCCGACCTCGCCCCGCTGATCGGTGCCGATTCCAACGCCGAACAAAAGGCTCGTGGCGGCGAAAGCAAGCAGCCGACCGACAAGGTGTTGCCGGTCGAAGAGTTCAAAACCGAGCGCTGGCGGGTTATGGACGCGGACGTCGAGTTCACCGGCAAGCGCATCGTCCACAGCGAAAAACTGCCGTTCAACGATCTCTACACTCATCTGATACTGACTGACGGCGTACTCAGCCTGGAACCCCTGCGCTTCGGCGTGGCCGGCGGCAACCTGGACGCTCAGATTCGCCTCAATGGCCGAACCGAACCGTTGGAAGGCCGCGCCAAACTCACCGCACGCAAGTTCAAACTCAAGCAGTTGTTCCCGACCTTTGAGCTGATGAAAACCAGTTTCGGCGAGCTCAACGGTGACGCCGACATCACCGGTCGCGGCAACTCGGTGGCAAAACTGCTGGGCACTGCCAATGGCAATCTGAAGTTGCTGATTAACGATGGGGCCATCAGCCGTGAGTTGATGGAGCTGGCCGGGCTGAACGTCGGCAACTATGTGGTCGGCAAGATCTTTGGCGACAAGGAAGTGAAGATCAACTGCGCTGCCGCCGACTTCGACATCCAGGCGGGTCTGGCGACTACGCGCCTGTTCGTCTTCGATACCGAAAACGCGATCGTCTACATTGATGGCACCGCCAACATGGCGACTGAGCAACTGGACCTGACCATCACCCCGGAATCCAAGGGCTGGCGCGTGATTTCGCTGCGTTCCCCACTGTATGTGCGGGGCAAGTTCATCAAGCCTGATGCCGGTGTGAAGGCTGTACCGCTCATGCTGCGGGGGGCCGGAATGGTGGCGTTGGGTGTGCTTGCCGCGCCGGCGGCGGGCTTGCTGGCGCTGATAGCGCCGAGCGCTGGCGAACCGAACCAGTGCGCGCCGTTGCTGGAACAGATGAAGGCCGGCAAGGCGCCGGTCACCGTCAAACCCACCCGGTAGCCACAGATCGTTCCCACGCTCTGCGTGGGAATGCCTCTACGGACGCTCCACGTTCGGCCTTTATGGGACGCAGAGCGTCCCGGGCTGCATTCCCACGCAGAGCGTGGGAGCGATCAGTCAGTTGCCGAAAGCTGCGACCTTGGCAATAACCCTGACAACGCTGCTTCTTCCTGCAACCAGGCAAAAAATGCCCGCACCGGTGGGTGCCGTTCGCGCCCCGGCACGCACAGTGCAGCGTAACCGGCGCCATCGACCTGAACTTCACCCTTGTAAGCCACCAGCAAACCATTGGCCACGCTCTCGGACACCAGAATATTGCTCGCCAGCACCAGGCCTTGCCCGGCAATTGCCGCTTGCAGGGCGTAGTGCTCTTCGTCGTATTCGCGAACCGCGGGTTGCCCGGCAAGCCAGTTTTCGCCGGATTTTGCGCACCAGGCCTCCCAGCCGTGAGCGTACAGCTTGGAGTTGTGCCAGCGCACGCTGATCAGCGTCGGCGCCCGGCTGGCGGCCAAGGCGACTTGCTCCGGCGAGCCATAGACGCCGAAGGATTCGTCGAACAGGCACAGCCCATAAAGGTTCGGGTAGTCATCGAGGCTGTAGCGCACCACCAGATCGACGCTGGCGTCCTGATGCAGATCGATGACTTCACAATGGGTGTCGAGCCGCAGGCTGATGTTCGGGTGCCGGGCGTAGAACCGGCCCAGTCGTGGCACCAGCCACAACGCGGCGAAAGCGGCGGTGGTGGAGATTGTCAGGCTCGCGCCGCTACGTTGCGGGCGCAAGGTATCGACACTTTGCGCCACTTCCAGCAAGGCACCGTGCAAGCTGTGGAACAGCCGTTCACCGCAGTCCGTCAGGCGCACTTGCCGCGGCAGTCGCTCGAACAGCGGCACGCCGAGCCAGGTCTCCAGCGAACGGATCTGATGGGAAACCGCCGTCGGCGTCACCGCGAGTTCTTCGGCGGCCGCCTTGAAGCTCAGCAGGCGCGAGGCGGATTCAAAGGCGCGCAAGGCGGTCAGCGGCAGCGAGGCAAACATTTGAAAGCTCCATGGATGAAATCAATTCATCCAAACTGATTTTTTCTCATTTGAAGAAAGACTGCGATGCGCTTCAAGCTGCAAGTCACCAGCAGTTTGAGTTTAGTTCTTCAGGAGATACAGATGAGCACAATTCTTGCCGTACATGCCAGCCCCCGTGGCGAGCGTTCTCACTCCCGGCGCTTGGCCGAGGTGTTCCTTTCAGCCTGGCAGGCGGCCAATCCGCAGTCGCACCTGACCCGTCGCGAAGTCGGTCGGGCGTTGATTCCGCCGGTCAACGAGGCGTTTGTGGCCGCCGCGTTTTACCCCGAGCCCGATGCGCGACCACTGTCGATGCAGGCCGACCTGGCGTTCAGCGATGAACTGGTGGGCGAGTTACTCGGTCACGATTTGTTGGTGATTTCCACGCCGATGCACAACTTCAGCGTGCCCAGCGGCCTCAAGGCCTGGATCGATCAGATTGTGCGGCTGGGGCTGACCTTCAATCACACCCTGGACAATGGCGTCGCTCAATACGAGCCGCTGGTGCAGGGCAAAAAGGCGTTGATCATTACCAGTCGCGGTGGGTTCGGTTTCGGGCCCGGTGGAGCACTTGAGGCGATGAACCATGCCGATCCGTTGTTGCGAACGGCGTTGGGCTTCATCGGCATCACCGACATCACGGTCGTGGCCGCCGAAGGCGAAGAGTCCGAGGAACGCACCTTTCGGATCTCCGCCGCCGAGGCCGAGCAGCGCTTGCTGGCGTTGGCCAGGGTGTTCTAGATGGCCTGGCTGTTTTTGCTGATCGCCGCCGGCTTCGAAGTCACCTTTGCCATGGGCATGAAGTACGCCGAGGGCTTCACCCGGCTCTGGCCGTCGATGATCACCGTGGTGGCCGCGGTGGGCGGGATCTACTTCCTGACCCTGGCCATGCGCGAGTTGCCGGTGAGCATCGCTTACCCGATCTGGACCGCCATCGGCTCGCTGGGCACGGTGTTTCTCGGGTTTGCGTTGCTCGGTGAAAGCCTGACGGCGGTCAAACTGGTATCGGTCGGATTGATCGTTGCGGGGGTGGTGGGGCTCAAGTAGGGCGGGATGTCATAGACTGGTCGTCGAGTTGTCATCTTCAATGCCGATGCTTGGCTGATGTCTTGCATTCAAGCCTTGCTTCACCTCACCGATCACAAGGACGTTCGCCCATGTCGCAAGGTTCCGCCACGCGTTATCCGTTGGTGCTGGTCCCGGGAATGCTCGGGTTTATCCGTCTGCTGATCTATCCGTATTGGTACGGGATCATTTCTGCGCTGCGCCGGGGTGGGGCGACGGTGTTTGCGGTACAGGTCTCGCCGCTCAATTCCAGCGAGGTGCGTGGAGAGCAGCTGCTGGCGCGGATCGAGGAAATCCTGCGGGAAACCGGGGCCGAGAAAGTCAACCTGATCGGCCATAGCCAAGGCTCGCTCACCGCCCGTTACGCCGCTGCCAAGCGTCCGGATCAGGTGGCGTCGGTGACGTCGGTGGCCGGGCCCAATCACGGTTCGGAACTGGCGGATTACCTGCACAAACACTATCCGGGAGACAGTGCCAAGGGGCGTTTGCTCAGCGTTTTGCTGCGCTGGATCAGTGCGTTGATGTGCCTGCTGGAAACCGGGTATCGCGGACCGAAATTGCCGGTGGATATCCCTGCCTCCCATCATTCCCTGACGAGCGAAGGGGTGGCGCTGTTCAATCAGCGTTATCCACAGGGCCTGCCTGAAACCTGGGGTGGGCATGGGCCGGAAGAGGTCAATGGCGTGCGGTATTACTCCTGGTCCGGGACCTTGCAGCCGGGCAAGACCGATGGCGGGCGAAACCGGTTTGATGGGACCAACCGCAGTTGTCGGTTGTTTGCCAGGACCTTCGTTCGAGAGGTCGGGCATTGCGACGGGATGGTCGGGCGCTACAGCTCCCATCTGGGGACGGTGATTGGCGATGAGTACCCGATGGATCACTTCGATATCGTCAATCAGTCGCTGGGTTTGGTGGGCAAAGGGGCTGAGCCGGTGCGGTTGTTTGTCGAGCATGCGGCGCGGCTGAAAGCGGCTGGGGTTTAGACCCCTGTGGTGAGGGGGCTTGTCGGAACGCCGCACCGTCCCGTTGGGCTGCGAAGCGGCCCCGAATTGCGACCGCTTCGCGCTCGAGCGGGAGCAAGCTCCCTCGCCACAAAGGATTAGGCGCGGCCAAGAACCGTGGTCCAGCGCTCCGAAAGAATCACCCCACCCAACGTCAACATCCCGCCCACCAGGTGATACATCGCCAACTGCTCATGCAGCACCACCGCCGCAATTAGCGCAGTAATCAACGGTAGCAGATTGAAAAACAGCGTGGTCCGGCTCGGCCCCAGGCGGATCACGGCCTGCATCCATGCCAGCGGTGCAACCATCGAGGCCAGCAGGCAGGCGTAAAGCACCAGCGGAATGTTCTGCAAGGTCGGGCCAATTTTCGGCGAGGCGACAAACAGCGGAAACAGCACCACCACCGCGACCCATACCTGCAAGTACAGCAACACCAGCGGCGGCAAACGCAGCTGCCACTTTTTCAGCAGCGTGCTGTAGATCGCGTAGGCCAGGGTGGCGATCAGCATCATCGCGTCACCCAGGTTCACCCCGTGTTCGAGCAACGCACCCAGGCTGCCGGACGAGACGACCACCAATACCCCTGCGAACGACAGCACCGCACCGGCCAGTGCGCCGACGGTCAGGCGCTGGCCGAGGCTAATGATCGCCATGGCCAGCGACATCAGAGGCATCAGCGACAGGATGATGCCCATGTTGGTGGCCGAGGTCAGGCTCGCCGCGAAGTACGCCAGGCTTTGGTAAACCGCCATGCCGAGCACGCCGAGGACAAAGATCTTGCCCAGGTTCGGGCGGATCGCTGGCCAATGGGCGATCACCGGTTTGAGCATGAAGGGGGTGAACAGCAGTCCGGCAAGCAGCCAGCGGTAGAAGCCGATCTCGGCGGGGAAGATCGCCCCGGCCGACATCTTGGTGATCACGGTGTTGCCGGCCCAAATGAAAATGGCCAGCAGGGGATAAGCGTATTGCATCAGAGAAAACCAGAGCGTTAATGAGGGGTGATTATCACCTGTCTGGATACAAGTCTATACTTCGATCCAGACAACCTGCCCCTGATGACGGACAGCATGAACAGTAAACACATCGATCTGCTCGACTTCAGCGAACTGCCTGCCCCGGTGTACTTCCGTTACGCCGACTTTGATGCGCATCGTTATGCCTCGGCGCACCGTCATCCATGGGGCACGCTGGAGTATTCGGCCCACGGCGTATTGCACATGGAAATCGGTGGCAGCCGTTTCATGTCACCGCCGCAATACGCGGTGTGGGTGCCGCCACAGACCGAACACAGCTTCTATAGCCATCAGCCGATCAACTATCGCGCGGTCTGCCTGGCTCCGCCGATGTGCCACGACCTGCCGCAACAGGCCTGCACCCTGGCCATCAGCGACATCCTTAAAGCGATCCTCAAAGACTTCGCCAGCCGCGATGTGAAGATTCCCGAGCGCGAAGCCGACCAACGTCTGGCCCAGGTGTTGGTGGACCAACTGCAGCAGGCGCCAGTGCAGGAGTGTTATTTGCCCTACGCCAGCAGCCCTGGCTTGTTCGGGATACTCGAAGCCTTGCAGGCCGAGCCCGGTGATAACCGACCTTTGGCGGAGTGGGCCGCGCAGATCCATGTCAGCGAACGCACCCTGGCGCGGCGGTTCGTGCGTGAGTTGGGCATGAGTTTTGGCGAGTGGCGGCAGCGGCTGCGGTTTCTGGCGGCGATCGAAGCGCTGGACAGTCACCGCAGCATTCAGGAGATCGCATTCGACATGGGCTACAGCACTGGCTCTGCGTTTATCGCGATGTTTCAACGCCAGGCGCAGTGCACGCCGGAACAGTATCGACGCAGTCACCTTGAGGCCAGGAAGGTGTAACAGGTGTTGTCTACACTCCTGAGCGAGGCCGTGCTCGTCGGCGCGGCAACAAGGAGAAAACTCCATGAAGATGTTGCGTGTCCCTTTGTTGATGATCGGTCTGCTGTTCTGCGCCCAGGGCTTTGCCGCCACCGAGCAACAGAACAAGATGACCACCTGCAATGCTGACGCTACCGCGAAAAGCCTCAAGGGAGACGAACGCAAAGCTTTCATGAGCAATTGCCTCAAAGCGGCGCCCGCCGCCGATGCCGCCAAACCCCTTACCCCTCAGCAAGAGAAGATGAAAACCTGTAATGCCGATGCGGCCACTCAGGCGTTGAAAGGCGATGCGCGTAAAGCCTTCATGAGCGAATGCCTGAAGAAAAAATAATCATTGGGCCGCAAGTTGTGGGGGCTGGGAGGGCCTCATCGCGAGCAGGCTCACTCCCACATTTGTCCTGCGGGCACAGATCCATTGTGGGAGCGAGCTTGCTCGCGATGAGGCCGGCAAGGGCACTGAAAAAAACCGCCAGTGCCCCCACTTAGGCCAACCTGCACAATCCCTAGTGCTTGCACCGGAACGCTGGCAGACTGCCAATCCTTTTACGCCGTTCGTTTTGAGGCTGTATGCCAACGTTTTCTCAACGCCAAGTCTTGCAAGCCATCAGTTGGGTCATCATTTTCGGCGGTTTGTTGCTGGTGATCCCGCTGCGATTACTGCCGAGTTTGCTGGCCGGCCTGTTGGTGTTCGAACTGGTCAACATGCTCACACCGCAATTGCAGCGGCTGATTGAAGGTCGGCGTGCGCGCTGGCTGGCGGTGGCGTTGTTGGGGACGCTAGTGGTCAGTGTGTTGACGCTGATCTTTGCCGGTGCCTTCAGCTTTCTGCTGCATGAAGCGGAAAATCCCGGCGCTTCTCTCGACAAATTCATGGTCGTGGTTGATCGGGCACGCGGGCAACTGCCGCCGTTCATCGACGCCTATCTGCCCGCCAGCGCCGCCGAGTTCCGCGTGGCGATTGGCGAATGGGTCAGCAAGCATCTCAGCGATTTGCAACTGGTGGGCAAGGATGCGGCGCACATGTTTGTGACGCTGCTGATCGGCATGGTGCTGGGGGCGATCATTGCCTTGCAGCGCGTGCCGGACGTGACCAAGCGCAAACCATTGGCTGCTGCGCTGTTCGACCGCTTGCACCTGCTGGTCCAGGCGTTTCGCAACATCGTGTTCGCCCAGATCAAGATTTCCCTGCTCAACACCTTCTTCACCGGGATTTTCCTGGCAGTGGTCCTGCCGATGTTCGGGATCAAGCTGCCGCTGACCAAAACCCTGATCGTGCTGACGTTCCTGCTCGGCTTGTTGCCGGTGATCGGCAACCTGATGTCGAACACCCTGATCACCATCGTCGGTCTGTCGCTGTCGATCTGGGTGGCCGTGGCGGCGTTGGGGTACCTGATTGTTATCCACAAGCTCGAATACTTTCTCAACGCGCGCATCGTTGGCGGGCAGATCAGTGCCAAGTCGTGGGAGTTGCTGCTGGCGATGCTGGTGTTCGAGGCCGCGTTCGGCCTGCCGGGGGTGGTGGCAGGGCCGATTTATTACGCGTACCTGAAGAGTGAGTTGAAGCAGGTGGGGATGGTTTGATCCGCTACTGATCTACTGTGGCGAGGGGGCTTGCCCCCGTTGGACTGCGCAGCAGTCCTTCTTTTGGGCTAAGGGGGGCGCTTCGCGACCCAACGGGGGCAAGCCCCCTCGCCACAGGGTATTGGGTCAGTCCATCGTGCCGTAGCGCTTCATCGCTTCAATCGCCAAGCCACTGCCGATGCTGCCGAAGATGTTCCCTTCCACATGCCGCGCGTTCGGCAACATCGCCGAGACGCTGTTGCGCAGTGCCGGAATACCGCTCGAACCGCCGGTGAAAAACACCGTATCGACCTGATCGACTCGTACATTGGCGTCGTTCAACAGCTGGGTCACGCTGTTACGCACGCGCTCAAGCAGGTTGTCGATGGCCGATTCGAACAGTGCCCGGCTCAGTTCCACGCTCAACCCCGGTTCGATGCGGTCCAGCGGCACATGGCGGCTGTCGGCGTGGGTCAGCTGGATCTTGGTTTCTTCCACTTCCATGGCCAGCCAATGGCCGGCGCGCTGGTCGATCAGCTTGAACAGGCGATCGATGCCGCCGGTGTCTTCGATGTCGTAACGCATGCTGCCCAGCGCCAGGGTCGACTTTTGCGAGTACACCGAGTTGATGGTGTGCCAGGTCGCCAGGTTCATGTGGTGGCTGGTCGGCATATAGGCGCCGCTCTTCATCCGGCTGCCATAGCCGAACAGCGGCATCAGGCCTTGCAGGCTCAGCTGCTTGTCGAAATCGGTCCCGCCGATGTGCACGCCGCCGGTAGCGAGGATGTCATCGTGACGGTTGTCGTGGGTACGGCGCTCAGGGGACAGGCGCACCAGCGAAAAGTCCGAGGTACCACCGCCGATGTCGACGATTAGCACCAGCTCTTCTTTTTCGATGGTCGACTCATAGTCGAAGGCTGCCGCAATCGGTTCGTACTGGAACGAAACATCCTTGAAGCCGATGGCGCGGGCCACGTCCACCAAGGTGTTTTCGGCTTCCTGGTCGGCCAATTCATCGTCATCGACGAAAAACACCGGACGACCGAGCACCACTTCATCGAACTCGCGACCGGCGGCGGTTTCGGCGCGCTTCTTCAGTTGGCCGATAAACAGCCCAAGCAAATCCTTGAACGGCATTGCCGTGCCGAGGACGCTGGTGTCGTGCTTGATCAGCTTGGAGCCCAGCAGGCTCTTGAGCGAGCGCATCAGCCGGCCTTCATAACCTTCCAGGTACTCGTGCAGCGCGAGGCGGCCGTACACCGGGCGGCGTTCTTCCATGTTGAAGAAGACCACCGAAGGCAGGGTGATCTTGTCGTCCTCCAGCGCGATCAGCGTTTCCATGCCGGGGCGCAGCCAGCCGACGGTGGAGTTGGACGTGCCGAAGTCGATACCACAGGCACGGGCTGGAGATGCGTTTTTCATGTCTATCGAGTTCCGGTTAAAAAACGGCCGCGCAGTGTATGTCAGTGCGGCGCAGATTCGAAGGCCGACTATCCGCTAAATCTCAGCGATTAGCGCCTTGATAAGACGGCCAGATGCCCCAAACTTGTCTGCATTGGCCCTGGCAGCCCTCGGACGGTCGCAAGAACCGCCCACTGCTGCCGAAAAACTTCTGATGCGCTGCCACCTTGAGATCGATCAACCTGGCGGCTGCCAAAGAGCGCATGCTGCCGGTAGTGGCGCGATATCGATAACGGATGGTGATCCTTAGATGGACTTCAAAGACTATTACAAGATTCTCGGTGTGGAACCGACCGCGGACGATAAGACGATCAAGGCCGCCTATCGTAAGCTGGCGCGTAAATATCACCCGGATGTCAGCAAGGAAAAGGACGCCGAGTCCAAATTCAAGGACGCCTCGGAAGCCTATGAAGCGCTGAAAAGCGCCGACAAGCGCGCCGAATACGACGACTTGCGCAAATACGGCCAGCACGGCCAACCGTTCCAGGGCCCGCCGGGTTGGCAGGGGCGTGGCGCAGGTGGTTTCGGTGGTGGTCAGGACACGGGCGATTTTTCGGACTTCTTCAGTTCGATCTTCGGCAACCGTGGCCCTGGTTTTGGTGGTGGACAGTCGGGCCGTAGCGCCGGGCGTCGAGGGCAAGACGTGGAAATGGAACTCGGGATTTTCCTGGAAGAAACCCTTTCGAGCGAATCGAAGAAGGTCACCTTCCAGGTGCCGCAGTACAACGCTGCCGGCCAGCATGTCAGCAACACCAGCAAAAGCCTGAACGTGAAGATCCCGGCCGGCGTGGCCGACGGCGAGCGCATCCGCCTCAAGGGCCAGGGGGCTCCGGGCACGGGTGGCGGGGCCAATGGCGACTTGTTCCTGATCATTCGCTTTGCGCCGCACCCCAAGTTCGACGTCGAAGGCGAGAACCTGATCATTACCTTGCCGCTGGCGCCGTGGGAGTTGGCATTAGGGACTGAGGTGGCAGTGCCTACCCTGACAGGCAAGATCAACCTCAAGATCCCGGCCGGCAGCCAGAACGGCCAGCGCATGCGCGCCAAGGGCCACGGTTTGCTGAACAAGGCCGGTCATCGCGGTTATCTGTTTGTACAGCTCAAGGCAGTCATGCCTAAAACCTCGGACGACGAGGTCAAGGCGCTGTGGCAGGAACTGGCGAAAAAAGCGGCTTTCAACCCCAGAGAAAACTTCTGATCCAAGAGACGGAGTAGCCCATCATGAGCAACCCCCTGATCGTTCAACTGGACCTGGCAGAATTCTGCGAGGCGACCGACCTGCCGGACGTCTACGTGATCGAAATCGTCGAGCACGGCATCCTCGAACCTCAGGGCAAGCAGCCCAAGGATTGGCGTTTCACCGATTATGAGTTGGTGCTGGCCAAACGTGCCGCCAAGCTGCGGCGCGACCTTGAGCTGGAATGGGAAGGCGTCGCCCTGGCGCTGGACCTGCTGGAAGAGGTCCAGCAACTGCGGGCCGAGAACCGCATGCTCAAGCAGCGGTTGGCCCGGTTGGTGATCGAGTAGTTCAACATCAAAAGATCTGGCCTTTTTGAGATTGATACTCTGGTAGTTGATGTATCGGCAAGGTGTGGTGGTATTTATATATATCCATCTCTTTAATGTTCGAATGATTATTCAACTACTGCCCGCAAAATTTAGCGGATTTTTAGTCTTTTGTTTTATTGCGCAGGATTTAAGCTGAGGGCTTTTCAAGTTGTCTTGGATTGTCAGTCTATGGATGAGTTACAGGATGTTAACGATGTTTCAAGTTCGCCAGTATTACCGGCGAACAACAACGGTGTTCATTATGAACGTATCGTTCAGGCACTTCCTCCCGCTATAACAGCGACCCCGCCGGTGAGGATGTCGTTGCTCACCAGCACCACGGTCCCGACACCGGGCTGGTACCTCAAAGCTTCCGCAATCGACCGGCAATACCTCAAGGAATTGCTCGACAAGCGCTGGTTGTTGCAGCGGTTGGTGGATGCACCGTTGCAAGACCTGCAACAGGACATCAGGGCCTTTGCCAAACCCTTGCTGTCCTTGTCGATGAGTTCGAACTTCAACAGCCATGAGGACGTCAGCCAACTGACCCTTAAGCTGTATGTGCCGGACCGGATCATCTTCGGTATCGATCGCGGCGCCAGCCATCTGCGCGAGTCCAGCCTCCTGGACGCGGCGCTGCATAACTTCGAAGAGCCGGAAACCGCCGCCGATTATTTCCGGACCGGCTCCGGGGTCTATCGCAGCAACTTCAGGGGAGAACCGTCGCTGATACCCGCGATGACGGTGAGTAAAATCGCCGCGCTGTGTCGTCGGCTGGACCTCGGCGGGCAGTATCAAGCCCATCTGCAAGCCCGGCTGCTGCCCGCCGATGCGCAGAAAAGGCAAACCTTGGAACAGCATGGCGCCGCCAGTGAAAAAGCGGCGTTCGAACTGGCCTCGCTGATCGCCCTGCTGAAAGACGACATCAGCTCCAACGCCTACGGGGTGTTGCGCCAGGTCCGCGAGCATACAAGCGATATCCGGTTTCATCGGCGACCGCTGCACCCGCATCGGTTGTCGCTGATGGGGTTCAAGTTGCACGGTGTGGTGTTGTTCAGCGCCGAGGGCGATGCGGGCATGATCCAGGCGGCGGTGGAGGCCCTGGCCCCTGATGCGCGGGCCTCCTGGCTCGACTGGTCGAGCGTGTTGTCGACGATGTCACCGGGCCTCGACCTGGACAAGTTCAAATTGCTGCAGGCTTTTTTCGCCAATGGCCCGACCGGGGTCAGCGAAGAGATGCTGCGCCAGCGCGACATCTACCGGCAAAGCCGCTTGAGCGGCCCGGTGATTGCCTATATGCCGGACGACCCGCAGCACCCGCTGAAAGAGTACGCCTCGCTGGCGGACTTCATGAAAACGCTGATCCGCCAACTGCGCGAGCCGGACTATCAGGCATTCTTCAGCCGCTTCGTCGCGCACAAGGACCAGGGCCGGTTCTTTGCCCGGGTCCGCGAGCGTCTGAGCCGGATCACCTGGCAGCAGCGCGAACCGCTGGACATGGGGCCCTGGTGGCGGGAAACCGCGGTGGAGAACCCGAATGCCGAGCCGATTACCAACCGGCTGACGGGCGAGCTGTGGCCGCAGCTGTATCGACTCAAGCGCGACAAGGCACTTAGCGACGCGCGCGCGATTGCCGTCCCGACCGGCGATGAAGACGCCACCACGCGCTGGAAGCGCCTGAGCAGCTATCTGGACATCGGCTGGAACGTCTTCAACTTTGCCGCGATGCTGGTGCCGGGGCTGGGCGAAGCCATGCTGGCGCTGATGGTGGCGCAGATGGCCGCCGAGCTGCTGGAAGGCATCGAAGACTGGAGCAAGGGCGACCGCGACGAGGCGTCGGCGCACATCAACGGAGTGATCATCAACTTTGCGCAACTGGCCCTGATGAGCGCCGGGCACGTCATCCCGCAGGCGGCCCGGATCCCGGTCAAACCCAGTCCGCTGATCGACAACCTCAAACCGGTGGAACTGCCCACGGGCAAGACCCGCCTGTGGAGGCCGGACCTGACCCCGTACGAGCACCCGCTGACGCTGCCGACCGAGGCCAAACCCGATGACGTGGGGCTGTATAAGCACAACGATCAGCAATGGCTGCGCCTGGAACAAAAGCATTACCAGGTGCGCCAGGACCCGGCGACGGGCGAGCATCGCCTGCAACATCCGACCCGGCCCAACGCCTATCAGCCTGTGGTGGAGCATAACGGCGCCGGTGCCTGGAAAGCCGAAACCGAGCAACCGCTGGGCTGGGACACGACTCGCCTGATGCGTCGACTGGACGACTCTATGGAGGATTACTCGGCCGCTACCCTGGCCAAAATCCAGAAGGTGAGCGGCGTTGAAGAGGGCGTGTTGCGCCGGTTGCATGCCGAGCATGAAACACCGCCGGCGCTGCTGCGCGACACCCTCAAGCGCTTCAATACCTACGCCGACGCGCAACGCTATCCCGAGCAAATCCTGTCGAATCAGGTGCCGGAGGAAATGTCCGGTTTTCTGCCGGCGACTCTGGTCGAGCTGCCACGCTGGCCGGAGTCCCGAGCCCTGGAGGTGTTCGAAGGCGATGATCGCACCGGGGCATCCGTCAAACATGGCAACAGCATGGCCGCTGAGCCGCAGACCATCAAAATCAGCCGCTCGGAGGTGGTGGCCGGGAAACTGCCTGAGCGAGTGATTGAATCCCTGAGCCCGACCGAACTGCGGGAAATGCTTGGCGCACAGGTTGCCAATGACACGCCCTCACGGATCGACGCGTTGCGCAGCCGATTGGCCATGCAGGCGCGCAAACAACACAAGCGCCTGTTTGACGCGCTATACAAGAGCCGCAATGTGTCCGACAGCGCGCAGGTGCGTTTGCTGGTGGACGATTCCCCGCAACTGCCCGCCAGCGTGGCGCAAGAATTACTCGATAGCGCCGAGCCCACCGACCTGCAACACCTGGCCGGGAAACAGCGCCTGCCGCTGCGTTTGCGCCAGCAGGCACGCCGGGCGCAGGAGCGCGTGCGCTTGAACCGGGCGTATGAAGGGCTCTACCTCGATGAACTGGAAAGTACCGATACTCGCCGGCTCGAACTGGCCACGCTGGCCAGCCTGCCCGGATGGTCGACGCAAGTCCGGATCGAAATCCGTCATTTGGGATTTTCCGGGGATCTGCTCGCAAGCGCAGGGGCGGCGGATGCGCCGATCCGCAAAGTACTGGTGCTGGATGAGGGTGGTCGTTATCAGGCGCGTGACGCGAATGATCAGCACCTGCACGGTACCGACGACCTCTACGCCTCGGTGTTGCATGCCCTGCCGGATCCCGAACGCAACGCATTGGGTTATGACATTCACGAAAGTGCACGGCTCAAGGATGCGGTACGGCGTTCACCACTCAGCCACGAGCAATTCGAACCGATCCTGCTTGAGCAGCCGATTCGTAAACCGGTGTACGACTCGCAAGCCATGCGCTTGCCAGGCGGCATGTTGGGGTATTTGCGTGAACTCGCTGGCGGGCCTGGGGAGCAAAGTTCGCAGGCGCGGATCAGAAAGCTCTACCCCGCTTTCACGGAGGAAGAATCCACTGCGTTGCTGGAGCGTTTCAACCAACAAGGGATTCCGGTCGACATGCAGCTCGAAGAGCTTGAACTTGAATTCGAACGGTTGAATACAACGCTGAAGCGGTGGGTGAATTCGCCGACCCGGGATTTTCGTTTGAGTCCCAGTGGCGTCGGGGAGTGGAATGCCAGGAATCAATTCGCCCGAAAAATCAGGCAGTGCTGGCAGCGTACCGGGCCAAAACAGTTTGACTCGTTCGGCAATGTGGTTGGGCAGAAGCTCGACCTGAGCAGCTTTCCGTTGAACCTGCATTTCAAAAAAATGCCGGCGCTGGAGGGCAATTTCGACCATGTCACGTACCTGAAACTATATAACGCCGGTATTACCGATGCGGAACAGTCCTTTCTAAAACCGTTTCGCAAGGTGCGTGCCCTGGACCTTGGTCGCAATAAACTGACCACTTTGCCGCGACACATCGCCGACATGCCGCACCTCAATTTCCTCGAACTCTCGGCGAACCGGATTGTATTGACGCCTGCCGATGTCGAAATGCTAAGCCGCTGCACGAAGCTGCAAACCCTGGGGCTGGCCGGCAATCCGTTGAGTCTGCTGCCGAACATCGGTCGCATGCCCGACCTGCACACACTGCTTCTGTACGACACCGGAGCGACCACCTGGCCACCAGGGCTGTTCGACCTTCCGCGCCCCCGGCATATCCATCTGGACCTGCAGCGCAACCTGCTCACACACATACCCGAAGTCACGCCAGGTTCGGCCGATGCGGAGTTGCTGGCACGTACGTTGCTCAGCCGCCAACCGCCCTTTATGTCACCGGAAAACCTGGAGCTGCTCAAGGATTACATCAGGTCAGCGGGGCTGGATCCTGAGCGCCCTTATCCTCCACGGGGCGTGCGTGACACCCTGAACTGGCAACAAGGTATTACCTTTGACGAGTGGGTAGAGAAACAAAAGCTCTGGGATGCGCTTGAAGACGAGTTCAACTCGGCCGGTTTCTTCGACGAGATCAGGCGACTGACCCAATCGGCGGACTTCACCGCTGGTGGCGCCTATCGAACCGATCTGACAGCCAAGATGTGGCGGATGATCGAGACCATGGCCAAGGACGCTGAACTGCGCACGAAGTTTTTCACCGAAGCCACGGCGCGCAGCCAATGCGTGGATGGCGCGACCCAGCTATTCAACGTTCTGGGGGTAGATGTGCTGGTCCAGGAAGCCCTTGAATTGGGCAACCCCAGTTTGACTGAAGCGCAGTTGATCGAGTTGGCCAGGGGTAAGAGCCGCCTGGATGAAGTCGAGCGAATCGCCCGTCGCCATATCATCGACCGCGAGGCCGCGGGTGAACGTTTTCGACGCGTCGACGCTGAAGGCAATGTCAGCGGGACCATTGACGAGGTCGAGGTTCACCTCGCGTTCATGACGGACCTGGCAGAACGGCTTGACCTGCCCTGGCAGGCGCGTGGAATGCAGTTTCGCCAGATCGCGGGCGTTACCGGCGAAATGATCGAAAACGCCTACCAGCGGATCTTGGGGCTGGAGGAGGGCGATCTGCTGCGTGATTCGATTGCCGAGCAGCCATTTTGGCGGACCTATGTGCAGCGTTCGAATCGCGCACGTTTCAGGGCGTTTGATCGCAAGACGGTAGCCACGACCGAGTTCAAGGTTGCTCTTGACGAACGAGCCTCCCGCACGGACCTGACCCTGGAAGAGCGAGAGAAGCTGAAGGAAGAAATAAGGATACTGGCCGCCGAACTCGGTAAACCTGAAAGTGCCTTTGCGCCGGGGCAAGTCGTGACCGATGAAGCGTTTGCCGCCGAGCTTGACCTGATCAAGGAGGCGCGTGAAACCCTTCTCAAACAACTGACCCAGCAAGCCATGGACCGGGCAAAACTGCAGCGGGTTGAACCTCCGCTCTTTACTGTGGACACCAATAGCTGACCTGGCTGAAACCCCGCTTCAAGGAACGGGTGATACAACAGAAGAACCCTGAGTGTGTGTTGACGCACTCAGGGTTTTTTTTGTGCCTTGAACCTTCAGAACAGGAAATAGCGCTGCGCCATCGGCAGCACATCCGCCGGTTCACACCACAGCAGAAACCCGTCGGCCTTGACCTGATAAGTCTGCGGATCGACGTCGATGTTCGGCAGGTAATCGTTGTGGATCAGGTCGGTTTTCTGCACCTCGCGACAGCCTTTGACCACGGCGATTTTCTTCTTCAAACCCAGCGCTTCGGGCAATCCGGCGTCCTGTGCCGCCTGGCTGATGAAGGTCAGGCTGGTGGCATGCAAGGAGCCGCCGTAGCTGGCGAACATCGGGCGGTAGTGCACCGGTTGCGGTGTGGGGATCGACGCGTTCGCATCGCCCATCAGGCTGGCGGCGATGGCGCCACCCTTGAGGATCAGCGTCGGTTTGACGCCGAAAAATGCTGGACGCCAGAGCACCAGATCGGCCCATTTGCCCACTTCCACCGAGCCCACTTCATGGCTGATGCCGTGGGTGATTGCCGGGTTGATCGTGTACTTGGCGATGTAGCGTTTGGCGCGGAAGTTGTCGTTGCCTTCGCCATCACCGGGCAACGGGCCGCGCTGTTTTTTCATCTTGTCGGCGGTCTGCCAGGTGCGTGTGATCACTTCGCCAACCCGGCCCATGGCCTGGCTGTCGGAGCTGATCATCGAGAACGCACCGAGGTCGTGGAGGATGTCTTCGGCGGCGATGGTTTCGCGACGGATGCGGCTTTCGGCGAAGGCCACGTCTTCGGCAATGCTTGGGTCCAGGTGATGGCAGACCATCAGCATGTCGAGGTGTTCGTCGATGGTGTTGCGGGTGAACGGCCGGGTCGGGTTGGTGGAACTCGGCAGCACGTTGGCAAAGCCGCAGGCCTTGATGATGTCCGGCGCATGACCGCCGCCCGCACCCTCGGTGTGGTAGGTGTGGATGGTGCGGCCCTTGAACGCGGCGAGGGTGGTTTCGACGAAACCGGATTCGTTGAGGGTGTCGGTGTGAATCGCCACTTGTACATCGTACTGGTCAGCGACGGTCAGGCAGTTGTCGATGCTCGCCGGGGTGGTGCCCCAATCCTCGTGCAACTTCAGGCCGATGGCGCCGGCCTTGACCTGCTCGATCAACGGCTCCGGCAGGCTGGCGTTGCCCTTGCCGGTGAGACCGATGTTCATCGGGAACGCATCGGCGGCCTGGAGCATGCGCGCCAAGTGCCACGGTCCGGACGTGCAGGTGGTGGCGTTGGTGCCCGTGGCCGGGCCGGTGCCGCCGCCGATCATGGTGGTGACGCCGCTCATCAAGGCTTCTTCGATCTGCTGCGGGCAGATGAAGTGGATGTGCGTGTCGATGCCGCCCGCGGTGAGGATCATTCCTTCACCGGCGATGACTTCGGTGCTGGCACCGACTGCGATGGTCACGTTCGGCTGGATGTCCGGGTTGCCGGCCTTGCCGATGGCGGCGATGCGCCCGTCCTTGAGGCCGACATCGGCCTTGACGATGCCCCAGTGGTCGATGATCAGCGCGTTGGTGATCAGCGTGTCGACGACCTCTGCGGCGAGCAATTGGCTTTGACCCTGGCCGTCGCGGATGACTTTGCCGCCGCCGAACTTCACTTCTTCACCGTAGGTGGTGAAGTCTTTCTCGACTTCGATCCACAGCTCGGTATCGGCCAGACGGACCTTGTCGCCGACGGTGGGGCCGAACATGTCGGCGTAGGCCTGACGGGAAATCTTCATTGCAGTTCCTTCATTGATCGTTCCCACGCTCTGCGTGGGAATGCCGCCATGGACGCTCTGCGTCCGCCGTTATGTGACGCGGAGCGTCACGGGATGCATTCCCACGCGGAGCGTGGGAACGATCAGTCAGTCGAGATCACCCATGATCCGCCCGGCAAACCCGAACACCCGCCGATGCCCGGCCAGCTCTACCAACTCGACCTCCCGGCTCTGCCCCGGCTCGAAGCGCACGGCGGTGCCGGCGGGGATGTTCAGGCGCATGCCGCGGCTGGCGGCGCGGTCGAACGTCAGCGCATCGTTGGTTTCGAAAAAGTGGTAATGCGAGCCGACCTGGATCGGCCGGTCGCCGCTGTTGGCCACCTTCAGGCTGAGGGTGCGGCGGCCTACGTTGAGTTCGATGTCACCGGGCTGGATCTGGTACTCACCGGGAATCATCAATGGGCTCCTTGGAGAATCTTGTAGTAGAAGGCGGTCGGTTTATAGCGACCGCTCGGGTCGCAGGCATAGTCGGGGATTTCGCCGGCGCGGGTGTAACCCAGGGCTTTGTAGAAGTCTTCGGCAGGGGAGCCGGCCTCAGTGTCGAGGTAGAGCATGCCGCGCTTGTGCTGAAGGGCAGCTTGTTCCAAAGCACTCATCAACTGTTGGCCCAGACCGCGGCGACGCGCGTGTTCACGTACCAACAGTTTTTGCACTTCAGCGCGGTTCAGGCCGTTGGCTTTCTGGCACAGGGTCAGCTGCACGCTGGCCTGTACCTGTTCGTCCTTGACCACCACCCACAGCAGCACGTTGCCCTTGTTCAGGTTCTCCTGGACCTCATCGAACCAGGCTCGGGCCTGGGTGGCGTCCAGATCGGCCATGAACCCGACGCTGGCGCCATAGCCGACGGCGTCGAGCAGCAGATCAATCAAACCCTGACGGTAGTGCGCAAAGCTTTCAACATTGACGCGGCGCAGTTGGGCGGCGTTCATGGCAAATTACTCCTTGTTGGCAGTCGGCGGCTCCGCGCCAGGATTGAGGGTCAGTTGCATAAAAGTCAGGTCCAGCCAGCGACCGAACTTGGTGCCCACCTGGGGCATCTGGCCGGTCGTCACGAAACCGGCTCGTTCATGCAGGCGAATAGAAGCGGCGTTACCGCTTTCGATGGCGGCGACCATCACATGTTTGTCGCAGCCTTTGGCGCGTTCGATCAACGCGGTCATCAATTGCGGGCCGAGACCATTGCCTCGCTGGTCGTTGCGCACGTAAACCGAATGCTCGACGGTATGGCGGAACCCGTCGAACGGCCGCCAGTCACCGAATGAAGCGTAGCCCAGCACCGTGTTATCGCCGTCGGCAATCACCAGAATCGGGTAGCCCTGGTCTTGGCGGGCGCTGAACCAGGCCTGACGGTTAGCCAAATCCACGGCCTGTTCGTTCCAGATGGCCGTGGTGTTGAGCACCGCGTCGTTGTAGATGTCGCGGATCGCCGGCAAGTCGGCGTGCGCTGCATCGCGGATGTGGAAAGTCATGGCGCGGCCTCAGGCGATCGGTTGGTGGACGGTGACCAGTTTGGTGCCGTCGGGAAAGGTCGCTTCGACCTGGATCTCCGGGATCATTTCCGGGATGCCTTCCATCACTTGTTCACGACTGAGCAGGGTGGTGCCGTAGTGCATCAGTTCGGCCACGGTCCGGCCGTCGCGCGCGCCTTCGAGCAGCGCAGCGGAAATGTAGGCCATGGCTTCCGGGTAGTTGAGTTTCACGCCGCGCGCCAAACGCCGCTCGGCCACGAGGCCGGCGGTGAAAATCAACAGCTTGTCTTTTTCGCGTGGGGTCAGGTCCATCGTTTGGAATCCATATCGGCAGATAAAAAAGGTATTCGGATCTGTAAACACAAAACCCCTGTGGGAGCGAGCCTGCTCGCGATGAGGTCGTCACATCCAGTGAAGATGTTGGCTTTGAGACCGCCATCGCGAGCAGGCTCGCTCCCACAGAAAAGCAATTCAGGTGCTCCATATTCTGGGGGGGACGGCTTCGCGGCCGAGCAACGCAGGCCTGAGCAATCGCCACAAATCGATCAACCACCCCCTGGCCAACAACGCTTCACCGGCCAGGCAGCGGGCGACTAAAAGTCCGGGCAACTGGGTCAGGTCTCCGCGCACGTCATGGGGCAGCGAGCGGCATTTCTCCAGCAAATCGCTATCGATGTCGCCAGTCACCAACAGGGTCGCAAACACCGGTTGTCCATCCAGGCCAATCGGCGAATCAAGCAAACCATCAGCCCCGACAATGCGCTGGCGTTCATGCCAGAGCAACTGACCGTCGCGGCGGATGTCCAGGTGCGCCTGAAAATGCCCGAGGTCGAAACGTTCGCCGCTGGCCGGCCGGCCCAACGCCACGACGTCCCAGTAAAACAACCGCGCATCGCCCTCCAGATCAATCGAAGTGTTGAGCTCAGCCTGGGCGGCGCTGAAGATAATGGTTTCCTGGGGCAGCCACTCCAGTGTCGCGCCGGCGGCTACTTTCAAGTCGAGCTTCTGATAAGCGGGCCCCGCCGCGCGATACCACTTGGCCGCGCCGGGGCTGGTGATTTGCGCCCAGGCATCGCGGCCGACACTGGCCGAGATATCCAGCCGATCGCCGCCGGCAATCCCGCCCGGCGGGTGCACGATGATGTGCTGGCAAACCTCGGGCCCTTCGGCATACAGATGTTTCTGCACCCGCAGCGGGCCTTTGTGCCAGCGCTGAACCGGGCGCGTGCTGTCGCCGAATCGGGCGTAGCCGAGTTCCAGCTCAGCGTGCCAGCTGGGGGTGAACAGGGCAGTGGGGAGAGGTGAATTCATAGTTTCTATTTATCGTCAGGACGCTTCAGATTAGATCGTAACCAGGCCACGCACACCTTCGGCTTCCATGTTTTCTCCGCGACCTTGCTGCACGATCTCACCCCGGGACATCACCAGGTACTGATCGGCGAGTTCGGCGGCGAAATCGTAGAACTGTTCCACCAGCAAAATTGCCATGTCGCCACGGGCGGCGAGCTTCTTGATCACCGCGCCGATTTCCTTGATCACCGAGGGCTGGATGCCTTCGGTGGGCTCGTCGAGAATCAGTAGGCGAGGACGGCTGGCCAACGCTCGGCCGATCGCCAATTGCTGCTGCTGGCCACCGGACAAGTCACCGCCGCGACGCTGTTTCATCTGCAGCAGCACCGGAAACAGCTCGTAGATGAACGCCGGGACTTCCTTGGCTTCAGCACCGGGAAATCGCGACAGGCCCATCAACAGGTTTTCTTCCACGGTCAGCCGGCCGAATATTTCCCGGCCCTGAGGCACGTAAGCGATCCCGGCGTGAACCCGCTGGTGTGGCTTGAACGCGGTGATCGTTTTGCCTTCCCAGTTCACCGCGCCTTCTTTGGCCGGCAACAAACCCATCAGGCACTTGAGCAGGGTGGTCTTGCCCACACCGTTGCGTCCGAGCAGGCAAGTGACCTCACCGACTTTCACCTCAAACGTCAGACCCCGCAGGATGTGGCTACCGCCGTAAAACTGGTGCAGCTTGTCGACTTGCAGCATTTTCAAATTCCTCCCCCAGTGATCGTTCCCACGCTCTGCGTGGGAATGCATCCCGTGACGCTCCGCGTCACCCGTGCGCAGGACTTGAGCCCTGCATTGTCAGCGGGACGCGGAGCGTCCCCGGCGGCATTCCCACGCAGAGCGTGGGAACGATCATCTCCACAGCTCTCAGCGGCCGAGGTACACCTCGATCACGCGCTCGTTGTCCTGCACCTGCTCCAGCGACCCTTCGGCCAGCACGCTGCCCTGGTGCAACACGGTGACGTGGTCGGCGATGGAGCCGACGAAGCCCATGTCGTGTTCCACCACCATCAGCGAATGCTTGCCGGCCAGGCTCTTGAACAGTTCGGCGGTGAATTCGGTTTCGGCGTCGGTCATGCCCGCCACCGGCTCATCGAGCAGTAGCAGTTGCGGGTCCTGCATCAGCAACATGCCGATTTCCAGAAACTGCTTCTGACCGTGGGACAACAAGCCCGCCGGGCGGTTGACCGAGGTGGTCAGGCGAATGGTGTCCAGCACTTCGCTGATGCGATCTTTCTGTTCGCCACTCAGGCGCGCCCGCAGGCTGGCCCACACCGATTTGTCGGTTTTCTGCGCTAGCTCCAGGTTTTCAAAAACGCTCAAGGCTTCGAACACCGTCGGCTTCTGGAACTTGCGGCCAATGCCGGCCTGGGCGATTTGCACTTCGCTCATTTGCGTCAGGTCGAGGGTTTCACCGAACCAGGCCTTGCCGTGGCTGGGCCGGGTCTTGCCGGTGATCACGTCCATCAGCGTGGTCTTGCCCGCGCCGTTGGGGCCGATGATGCAGCGCAGTTCGCCGACGCCGATGTACAGGTTCAGAGCGTTCAGCGCCTTGAAGCCATCGAAGCTGACGCTGATGTCTTCCAGGGTCAGGATCGTGCCATGGCGCGTGTTCAGGCCGGGGCCGGCGCGCTGGCCGAGGCCGATGGCATCGCGGCTGCTGCCGGCGTCCCGGTTGGGTTCCAGTGGTGGAAAAAACGCCGGTTCGAGCATGAATTCAGCCGTTGCAGTGACTCTCATTGTTCACCCCTTTTTTTCAGCAGACCGATCACGCCTTTGGGCAGGTACAGGGTCACGACGATGAACAATGCGCCAAGGAAGAACAGCCAGTATTCCGGGAACGCCACGGTGAACCAGCTCTTCATCCCGTTGACCACCCCGGCGCCGAGCAGCGGGCCGATCAGCGTGCCGCGACCACCCAGCGCCACCCACACGGCGGCCTCGATGGAGTTGGTCGGCGACATTTCACTCGGGTTGATGATCCCGACTTGCGGCACATACAGCGCGCCGGCCAGGCCGCACAACACCGCGCTCAACACCCAGACAAACAACTTGAAACCGCGTGGATCGTAGCCGCAGAACATCAAGCGGTTTTCCGCATCGCGCAGGGCGGTCAACACCCGGCCGAACTTGCTCTGCGCCAGACGCCAGCCGATGAACAGGCTCGCCACCAGCAACACCACCGTGGCGAAAAACAGCACCGCGCGAGTCCCCGGTTCCGTGATGCCGAAGCCCAGAATGGTGCGGAAATTGGTGAAGCCGTTGTTGCCGCCAAACCCGGTTTCGTTGCGGAAGAACAGGAGCATCCCGGCGAAGGTCAGGGCCTGGGTCATGATCGAGAAATACACGCCCTTGATCCGCGAACGGAAGGCGAAGAAACCGAACACCAGCGCCAGCAACCCCGGCGCCAGCACCACCAGGCACATCGACCAGAGGAAGCTGCTGGTGCCGGTCCAGTACCACGGCAATTCAGTCCACGACAGAAAGGTCATGAACGCTGGCAAGCCATCGCCCGAAGCCTGGCGCATCAGGTACATGCCCATCGCATAACCGCCAAGAGCAAAGAACAAGCCGTGACCAAGGGACAACAGGCCGGCGTATCCCCAGACCAGATCCAGCGCGAGGGCGACGATGGCGTAGCACAGAATCTTGCCCACCAGCGTCAGCGTGTAGGCCGAGACGTGAAACGTGCTGTCCGGCGACAACAACGACAGCAGCGGCAACGCCAGCAACAGAGCGAGGATCACCGCGCCAACAGCGATCGTGACTTTGGGGCCGGCTTTTTGTGTTGCGGTAACGAGCAGGGGCTGATTCATCAGTCGATCACCCGTCCTTTCAGTGCGAAGAGGCCTTGCGGACGTTTCTGTATGAACAGAATGATCAGCGCGAGGATCAGGATCTTGCCGAGCACGGCACCGATCTGCGGTTCGAGAATCTTGTTGGCGATACCGAGGCCGAACGCCGCCAGCACGCTACCGGCCAATTGACCGACGCCACCGAGCACCACCACCAGGAACGAGTCGATGATGTAGCTCTGGCCGAGGTCCGGGCCGACGTTGCCGATCTGGCTGAGGGCTACGCCACCAAGGCCAGCGATGCCCGAGCCGAGGCCGAAGGCGAGCATGTCCACGCGCCCGGTCGGCACGCCACAGCAGGCGGCCATGTTGCGGTTCTGGGTGACGGCGCGCACGTTCAAGCCCAGGCGCGTCTTGTTCAGCAGCAGCCAGGTCAGCACCACCACAAACAGCGCAAAGGCGATGATCACGATGCGGTTGTACGGCAGCACCAGATTCGGCAACACCTGAATCCCGCCTGACAACCAGGCCGGGTTCGCGACTTCAACGTTCTGCGCGCCGAACAGCAGTCGCACCAGCTGAATCAGCATCAGGCTGATGCCCCAGGTGGCCAGCAAAGTTTCCAATGGGCGGCCGTAGAGGTGACGAATCACCGTGCGCTCCAGCGCCATACCGATGGCGGCGGTGACGAAAAACGCCACCGGCAACGCGATCAGCGGGTAGAACTCGATGGCTTGCGGGGCGAAGCGCTGGAACATCAACTGCACCACATACGTCGAGTACGCGCCGAGCATCAACATCTCGCCGTGGGCCATGTTGATCACGCCGAGCAGGCCGAAGGTGATTGCAAGACCTAACGCCGCCAGCAGCAGAATCGAACCCAGGGACATGCCACTGAAGGCCTGCCCAAGCATCTCGCCGATCAGCAGTTTGCGTTTGACCTGGGCCAGGCTGGTTTCGGCAGCGGTGCGCACATTGGCATCGGCTTCGACACCGGGCTGGAGCAAGCCTTCGAGGCGGGTGCGAGCCAGCGGATCGCCGGTTTCACCCAGCAGACGCACCGCGGCGAGGCGTACGGCCGGGTCGGTGTCCACCAGTTGCAGATTGGCCAGGGCCAGGCTCAACGCGGCGTGTACGGTTTCATCTTTTTCGCCAGCCAGTTGCTGGTCGAGGAATTTCAACTGCGCCGGTTTGGCGCTTTTCTGCAATTGCTGCGCGGCGGCCAGACGGATTTTGGCGTCGGCGGCGAGCAATTGATGGCTGGCCAGCGCGGTATCGATAAGACCCCGCAGGCGATTGTTCAGGCGCAGGGTTTTTGGTTGGCCATCGACCGTCAACTCGCCTTGTTGCAGGGCGTTGATCAGCTCGATACGGGCGGCATCGGGCCGCGCGGCCCAGGCTTCCAGAAGCCTGGCTTGCTGCATGGGATTGGCGACGACGAAGTCTTCGGCGTCGCCAGAATGCGCGGCCATCGGCAATAACAGCGCGATGGCGAGGATGAAACGGTAAAGGGCAGTGGGCATGTCATTGGCCTTGCGTATTGATCGTTCCCACGCTCCGCGTGGGAATGCCTCACCGGACGCTCCGCGTCCGCTTTTGGGACGCGGAGCGTCCCTGGCTGCATTCCCACGCAGAGCGTGGGAACGATCAGGCTGTGCGGGGTGGCTTAGTTGCTCTTCACCGCATAATCGGGCTTCTTGTCGTTACCCTGGATGAACGGGCTCCACGGTTGAGCACGGATCGGTCCTTCGGTCTGCCACACCACGTTGAACTGACCGTCGGCCTGAATCTCGCCGATCATCACCGGTTTGTGCAGGTGGTGGTTGGTCTTGTCCATGGTCAGCGTGTAACCCGACGGCGCGGCAAAGGTCTGGCCGGCGAGGGCTTCGCGGACTTTGTTGACGTCGGTGGACTTGGCTTTCTCGGCCGCTTGCGCCCACATGTGGATGCCCACGTACGTGGCTTCCATCGGGTCGTTGGTCACCGCTTTGTCGGCGCCCGGCAGGTTGTGTTTCTTGGCGTAGGCTTTCCAGTCGGCGACGAATTTCTTGTTCGTCGGGTTCTCGACCGACTCGAAGTAGTTCCAGGCCGCGAGGTTGCCCACCAGCGGTTTGGTGTCGATGCCGCGCAGTTCTTCTTCGCCGACCGAGAACGCTACAACCGGAACGTCAGTCGCTTTCAGGCCCTGGTTGGCCAACTCTTTATAGAACGGCACGTTGGAGTCGCCGTTGACGGTGGAGATGACCGCAGTCTTGCCACCGGCCGAGAATTTCTTGATGTTGGCCACGATGGTTTGATAGTCGCTGTGGCCGAACGGGGTGTAGACCTCTTCGATGTCCTTGTCGGCCACACCTTTGGAGTGCAGGAACGAGCGCAGGATTTTGTTGGTGGTGCGCGGGTAGACATAGTCGGTGCCCAACAGGAAGTAGCGCTTGGCGCTGCCGCCTTCTTCGCTCATCAGGTATTCCACCGCCGGGATCGCTTGCTGGTTCGGCGCGGCGCCGGTGTAGAACACGTTTGGCGACATCTCTTCACCTTCGTACTGCACCGGGTAGAACAGCAGGCCATTGAGCTCTTCGAACACCGGCAACACCGATTTGCGCGACACCGACGTCCAGCAGCCGAACACCACGGCGACTTTGTCCTGGGTCAGCAACTGCCGACCCTTTTCGGCGAACAGCGGCCAGTTCGATGCAGGGTCGACGACCACCGGTTCCAGCATCTTGCCGTTCACGCCGCCCTTGGCGTTGATCTCATTGATGGTCATCAGCGCCATGTCTTTGAGCGAGGTTTCGGAGATCGCCATGGTCCCGGACAACGAATGCAGAATACCGACCTTGATGGTCTCGGCAGCCTGGATGCTCCAGGTCATGCCCATCGCGGCAATGCTTGCCGAGAGTGTGAAAGCCTTGATCAAACTGCGACGCTTCATTGTGCGATCTCCATGAACTTATGAGTTTTCTTGGTTGGCAGATGCGGACTACTAAAGGGTCTTTAGCAAGGGCTGTGCCTAAGACCTGAAGTGCTTTTGCGCAAGGGCGAGAACGTTCGGTGCAGGTACTTGTTGCACCGTGAACGGGCATAAAAACGCTCGCGGGCACGGCGATGCGTCCAAGTGGTGCCGAGCGCACGAAGTAGTAACTATGTACCGCCTGGGCAATGCGTTGCGGTGCGAGAGTGGGGATCACCCTTGAATGACTCAATGGAGTTCCACTGCATGGACGAACAACCCCAACAACTCGCGCCGACCCAGTCGGCGGGATCGGCACTGAACATATTGGAAAGGGCGTTTCTTTCGGCGGACGATGCCGCTCGTTATGCCCATGAGCGAATCGGCCGCCACCGTAACCGCGGTTATTACGGCTATATCCTTCAGCGAAACGATCAGCGGTTTGTGCTCACCGACCTGACCGGGCACCCGGTCAGCATGACTTCCCATCACAAGGTGATCCCCGACAAGCATGTCTTGCACAGTCGTTTCTATTCGCATCCCGCGCTTTCGACGCTCGACGTCGCCAAGGTTACGCAGCTGAAATGGACTGTCGAAGATGCCGCGACCAGCTTGTTGATGTTCAGCGTTGACGAACTGCGCAACAGCCTGCAGAGCGGTCTGCCGGCTTATCTTTCGGGGGCCGAAAACAGCCTGATCGGTTTCACTCCCGACAGGTCTCGTACAGCGAGCCTGGTGGCCAAACTGGGCACCGAGGCCGCCCCCGGGGTGTTTGCGCTGGGAATGAAGACGGGAGCCATCAAACCGGAGCAATTCGTCGAGGAAGCCGCGGCGGCCGGCGATTTACAAGTCCTCGTCAGCAACGGTCGCTGGCGGCCCCGGGGACGAATAACCGGGCCTGTCGTCGCCGGTCCGTGGGAACGTAGCGTGCCGGAGCGGGTGTCGTTCGGCGCGGTTTCCCGGTCGGCCGATGAGGCGGCACTCGAGCGCTACGCCAAAGACACCGAGCTGCATGACGAAGAACGGACCTGGTTCGGATTCATCCTCAAACAACAAGGCAAGGAGGAGTACATCGCCACTGAGCTGGTCCCGGTCAGCGATGGGAGAGACAAACTTTACTCGTTGCGCAGCCTGTTTGGCATTTCCCGCAAGGCTGGGGACTATGACTATCCCGAGTCATTCAAGCTCCACGCTTTTTACTATTCGCGCCAACGGGTCAAGCATGCCCGCGACCCGGCCAGGCGCTGGCTGGCGCACCACTTCATTGTGCCCAGGGATCTGTTTGTGGTGGTTTATGACTCCAACAAACGTCCGGTGCTGGACCCGGACAGGGTCATTCCTCTCTACGTCTCGACTCAGGACGGAGCCCTGCTCAAATACGTCCCGCGCAAGGGCACCAAGCTGTTCGACAACGACACCCCCGGCATGGGGCTGGAAGAAATCCAGAAAAACCTGGCCAGTGGTGTGCTGACCCCGACGGGTTTTGTCCGAGTGGTCGCCAACAGCGGTGTGTTGCAGGTGATGCGCACCAATGTCTGCTGGGACAGTAAAGGGGTGGTCGACAAGCACTGGCAGTCGAGCATGAACCTGCAACGGCGAACCCTCGGCCCGGTATTTCTGACGGCTGACGATGCGGCTCTGCATGCGCGTTCGCAGATACCGAGCGGTAGCGCCAAGGCGTTTGGCGGTGTGATCCTGAAACGAGCCGATGGTTTTTTTGTGGCCACCGATCCGATCGCTATCCTGCGAGAAGACTTTGATATCCCGTGGGTCTTCCCGGACGAAGCCGTGACCCTTGGCCAGTTTCCGGCGGGGTGTTCGGTGGTGGCGCGCTATCGCTCCCGAGTGCCTCGCGAGTTGCCGGTGCTGCTGTCGAAAGTCGACAAGGAGGTGTATCTCAACATGCTCTCCGCCGATGTCGCGTACACCGCATTCACCCGCGAAGGGCAAACGTTCGATGAATACTTTCTGGCGCCGGACGGCGCGACCATTCGCTATCGGGCCGGGTTATGGGCACGATTCAAAGCCGACCTGGCCATTGCCCTGGGCACTTCGGGCAAGCCGGGGCGAGAGCTGGATGCCGCATCGATCAAGGAACAAATCTATCGGGGGCTGCTGTCACCGACAAACTGGGTAAAAAGCCTGGCAAAGTCCGGTTACCTGCAAGTGGTTTCAGGGAGCCCGCTATGGGGCCCGGCTCGTACCGTGACAGAATTCGAAGCCTATCCCCCGGCCGCAGCAGTAACTTCCGGCTATGCACGAGCGGTTGCCGAGCCGGCCTGTAGCCCGATGTACCTTCGAGAACAGGATGCGGCCTGTTTCGCTCATGAACGGGCACGCAATCGTTCAGCGACGGGGTTTGGATTCATTCTGAAAAATACCCGTACCGGCGTCTTCATTGCGACCCTGCCCATTGACGTGCAAGGCACATGGTTGGCGTATGAGCGAATCTTTCCCGGTGTACTCCCTTCTTCCCATGTCAGCAGCGCGATTCACCTGTGCGCGGGTCAAGCGCCGCAAAAGCTGTCGGACGATGATTATCGGCATTTCCTTTCCCCCGTGGACGTGAGTCTGGCCCGTGACGCTGCACGAACGCCCCATGGCTTCAGGCCAATTTACTTCTCCTGCGCCGATGGTGCCTTGTTGCGATTGTTGCTCAGCCCCTTCGACCCGGACCTTTCGCGGGACAAATTCGGCCAGTACGAATTCAAGGACAATCCGTTTGCCGCGCTCGAGCACGCGCAACGTGACTGGAAGGACATCGGCGAGGGCAGGTTCAGGTTGAGCAGCTACATCCAGCGAATGGCCAAGTCCGGAGAACTGGAGGTCCTGGTGACCAGCGCCTATTGGTCTCAAAAAGGCAAAGTGAGCCAGAACTGGCGGCCCCGCATGCCTTCTGTTTCCGTCGATGAGCAGTGGGCAAACAGCCCTGCGCCAGCCTTAGGACCGATATTCCATCACCCTGACGACGCGGCCCTTTATGCGCAGTCGCGGCTGGGCAGTCACGAGAGTCAAACGACAGTGCACGCCAGCGGGATTTTGAGCAGCCCCGGCACTAATTCCTTTGTTGCCCTGGAGCCCATTGCAGACCCTGGGTATCCCAATGAAGCCATCAAGCGGATTTTCCGTATTGCGAGTGATCCCTTGACCTCCCCGCGCAATAAACCGCCACGTTTTCCCGACGGCTACACATTGGTGGCCGGCCATCAGCTTTTCCAGGTCGCAGGCTCGACACTGGCCGAACGCTCCGATGCAACTGACGCAAACTTCGCCTCTCCGGCCCAGGTGCATGCGCACACCCATGCCTTGAAAGCCAAAGGGTTCGATATCAACGCCTACTACTATTCGACGCGTTATGGAGCATTGCTTAAATACACACCAACCTATTCGGCCTCGGAGCGAACATTGCTGCTGACCCAGCCAGTTCAGCTCGTCGAAGGAAAGTGGGCCACCGTGCTGTCGACCGATGTGTTTATTACCCGTCTGGCGGACATCGGCAATTTGCAGGTGCTCAAGCCTGCGTATTTCTGGAATCAGGCCAGGCGCCTGGGCTCCGACTGGAGCCTCAGACGCCAACAGGTTCAGGATATCTTTCCCCACCCCACGCGGGATGAGTTGTAAGGGGGCGGGGTAGCGGTCACAGCCGTTGGCATCAGCGCCTGCGCATCAGACCGATGAAAAACAACCCGCCAATCGCCGCCGTGGCTATGCCGATCGGCAAATCCTCGGGGGCGATCAGGGTGCGGGCGGCGACGTCGACCCAGACCAGAAAGATGCTTCCCGACAACACGCACACCGGCAGCAACCGCCGATGCTCCGCCCCGACCAGACGCCGCGCAATGTGCGGCACCATCAGCCCGACAAACCCGATAGACCCGCTGATCGACACCAGCACCCCGGTCATCAGCGACGCAATCAAAAACACCCGCAAGCGCACGGTGCGAGCATTCAGGCCTAGGGTGACCGCGGTCTGTTCGCCGGTCATCAACGCATTCAACGGTCGAGCCATGCCCAGCAGCAGCACCAGCCCCAGCAATACGCTGGCCGCCGGCACCGCAAGCAACTCCCAACGCGCCAACCCAAGCCCGCCGAGCATCCAGAACATCACCGCCGAACTCGCGCGATGGTCGCCAAGAAACAGCAGCAGATTGGCGATTGCCATCATCACGAAGGACACCGCCACGCCGCACAACAGCAGCCGGTCACTGTCGAGCCGTCCGTTGCGGTTGGCGATCATCAGCACGATCAACATGCTCAGCAATGCGCCGATAAACGCCGCGATCGGCAAGGTCAGCAAGCCAACGACTTCACCCACATGCAGCACCACGATCACCGCACCGAGGGTCGCGCCAGAGGTGACCCCGAGCAAGTGCGGGTCGGCCAGCGGATTGCGCGTCACCGCTTGCAGCACCGCACCGATCAGCGCGAGCCCGGCGCCCACCAACGCACCCAATAGCATGCGCGGCACGCGAATCAGCCAGACGATGTGTTGCTGCCCGGCGGCCCAGTCCGGCACGCCGACACCGAAAATCTTGTGCAACAGAATCCGCCACACCACGTCCACCGGCACCCGCGCCGGACCGAAGCCCAGCGACACCACACACGACACCAGCAACAACGCGCCAAGGGCCATCAGCAACAAGGCGTAGCGACGATTGATCATTCGCGGTGGAAACCCTTGGCCAGGGTTTCGACTGCCAGCACGTTGTCGATCCCCGGCGTGGCTTGCACATACGGAATCACGATGAAGCGTTGATGCTTGATCGCGTCCACCGATTGCAGCGCCTTGTTGTTGAGCAGGAACTGTTGCTTCTGCTCGGCAGTGATTTCGCCGTAATCAACGATCACGATCACCTGCGGATTGCGCTCGACCACGTTTTCCCAATTGACCCGGGTCCAGCTCGCTTCGACGTCATCGAGAATATTGCGCCCGCCAGCGGCGTCGATCAGCGCTTGCGGCATGCCGAGGCGACCGGACGTCATGGCGCGGTCTTCACCGCTGTCATAGAGGAAGACGCGAGGTTTGTCCGTCGGCAGATCCTTGCGCACTTCGGCGACCTGCGATTGCATCTGGGCGATCAAGGCGTTGGCGCGATCCTGCACGTCGAAGATTTTGCCGAGGTTGCGCAGGTCGTTGTAGGTGTCTTCCAGGCTGGCCGGTGGACGCTTCATCACGAACGCGCAGGACTCCGTCAGCTCGTAGACATCGATGCCCAACGGCTGCAACGTTTGCGGTGTGAGATCACCGCCGACGCGCATGCCGTAATCCCAACCGGCAAAGAAGAAATCAACGTTGGCGTTGAGCAGGGTTTCCACCGACGGGTACTTGGCCGCCAGTTCCGGCAAGCCCTCGAGGATGGTTTGCATCTGCGGCGTGACCGACTTCCAGCCGGTCACACCGCTATACCCGGCCATGCTGGGTTTCAGACCGAGGGCCAGCATCATCTGGGTCATGTTGATGTCGTGGCTGACCGCGTGTTTCGGCGCTTGCTTGAAGGTCACTTCGCGATTGCAGCTCTGTACGGTCAACGGGTAGTGAGTGGCCTCGGCAAATGCTTGGGCATTGCCCAGCAACAGAGCGGCGCAAAGCAGGGAACGCAAAGTCATGGTTGGGTGATCCAGGTAATTCGTGGGTAGCCGTGCAAGGGGTGTTGATCGATCAGCGCTTCGACGCCGAACACATCGCGCAGCAGTGGGGCGGTCAAGACTTCTTCGGGCGTGCCGCTGGCGACGATGCGGCCGTGATTGATCACATACAGCCGATCACAGAAAGCAGCCGCCAGATTGAGGTCGTGGATGCTCGCCAGGGTGCCGATCTTCAGGCGTTTGACCAGTTGCAGCAGTTCGAGCTGATAACGCGGGTCGAGATGATTGGTCGGCTCGTCGAGGATCAGCATTTGTGGTTGCTGAGCCAGGGCGCGGGCGAGGATCACACGCTGTTTTTCACCGCCGGAGAGGGTGGCGAAGTCATGGTCTTCGAAGCCTTTCAGACCGACTGATTCGAGGGCCTGGGTAGCGAGTTTCCTGTCCTCCGGGGTGTCGCTGTCGAACAAGCCTTTATGCGGTGTGCGGCCCATGGCGACGACTTCATCGACGGTGAGGCCGAAGGCGTCGGGGAATTCCTGCAGGACCACGGCGATGCGTTGCGCGCACCAGCGCGAGGATTGCTTCCAGACGTTGTGATGGTCGAGCTTGACCTCGCCGCACTCGGGTTTGCTGAAGCGCCAGGCACAGCGCAGCAGGCTGGTTTTGCCGCTGCCGTTGGGGCCGATCAGGCCGACGAACTCACCCGGGAGCACGCGCAAGGTCGCCTCACGCAGTTGGAACTGGTGATGGCAATGGCCGTGGCCCAAGGGTGTCCAGGCGAGGTTTGTGAGGTTCAGCGAGGTCATGCATCTACTCTGAAATTTTCGGTGTTGCTGATGGCCTCATCGCGAGCAAGCTCGCTCCCACAAGGACTGTGCAAAACCTGTGGGAGCGAGCTTGCTCGCGATGGGGGCGACACGGTTTAAAACTGATAATCAGCGGTGACGAAAAACGACTGCGGTTCGCCGAGGATCCACTGCTGCCCCTCATTGTATTGGCTTTGCGCATACTGCCGGTCAAACAGATTGTTCACCTGCAACCCCAGCGTCGTATTCCGCAGCGCCTTCCAGGACAGCGTGGCGTCCACCACGGTGTAGCTCGGCAGCTCATTCTGGTTGGCCATGTCCGCAAAACGCGCATCCATATAACGCACGCCGGCGCCGGCCTTCAAGTCATCATTGATCGCTTTGCTCAGCCACAGATTCGCCGTGCGCCGTGGCACGTCCGCCGGACGATTGCCGTTGCGCGACACCGGTATACCACTCACCACTTCTTCGAAATCGTCGAACCTGGCTTTGACGATGGCCGCATTGGCCTGCAGTTGCCAGGCGTGCGGCAGTTGCAGGTCGAGGCTGGCTTCGAGGCCGTTGGACGATTGCTGGCCGACCTGCTGTTTGAGCGTCGGATTGCCCGGGTCGTCAGTCAGCAGTTTCTTTTTGACGATGCGATACGCCGCCAGCGTCCACTCGCCGCGCTGATCCCAGAACAATTGCTTCACGCCGATCTCGGCCTGCTTCGCGGTGGACAAGTCATATTGCTGCTGGCTCGGGCTCAGGGAAATCAACCCGCCGACACCGTCGGTGCTGGTGGCGTACTGACCGTAGAACGAGGTGTCAGGCGTCACGGCAAACACCAGTCCAGCCTTCCAGTTATTACCGGTCAGGGTCTTGTCGCTTTGGCTGCCATCCACCAGATTGTCGCGGTCGACGTGCACGTAATCGCGGCGCACGCCGGTCACCAGCGACCAGCGTTCGCTCAACTGCGTGCGGTTTTCGGCGAAGGCCGACAGCTGTTTTGTCGTCGACTGGAACTGATCACGGTACGGGTCGGCGCTTTCAAAACTACCGCGCTGTGGGTGATGAAAATCGATCGGTTGGCCATTCGGTAACGCGTCATTGAACGGCGAGTTGCTGTCGAGCTGGAAGCGAATCCGGTTGTAATCGACACCCGTCACGGTCTGGCTTTCGAGGCCGAACAGGGTGTGTTTGAAGGTGAAGGTCTGGCGATCACCGATCTGCTCCTGCTTGTGGCCGATGCCGAAATACCCGCTGCGGCTGAGCTGTTGAGTGTCGCGGTCGAAGTTGTAGTTCTCGGCGTTCTGCCAGCGGCGTTGGGCCTTGAGGTAATACAGCTCGTTAGTCGAATTGACGCTCTCGGAGAGTTGCCAGTCGCTGGTCAGCCGCGTCCATTGATCGTTGTAGTGCTGCTTGTCGTTGCTGACGTTGTAGTTCTTGTCCCGCAGGCCTTCGTGAAAGCGCCCGTTGATCAGCGGCGTGCCGAAGGTGTTCATCGGCTTTTGATCGCCGTAATCGTGGGCTAGGGTAAACGCCAGATCGTCGGTCGCTTGCCAGCGCAGGGCGGCGCTGATGAAGTCGCTGGACGAATCGCCGCGATCAACCCAGCCGTTGCTGCGCAGGCGATTGAGGTTCAAGCGGTAGCTCAAGGTGTCACTCAATGAGCCGCCGCTGTCGAAGGCCTGTTGCTGACCGTCATAGGAACCGTAGCCGAGACGAACATGGTTTTCGATCTCGCCTTCAAACGGTTTTTTCGGGATCACATTGACCACCGCGCCGGTCGCGCCTTCGCCGTACAGCACCGATGCCGGGCCGCGCAGTACATCAACGCGCTCCACCGACCACGTGTCGACCGGGAAGGTCACGGTGCCCATGCCGGTGTACATGCGGTTGCCGTCATACAGCTGCATCACCGAACCCTGCCCGGTAAAACCTCGTGCCGACAACGACGTGCCGCCATCGCCCGGCGTGCCGGTGCGGCTGATCCCGGTGCTGCGCGACACGGCGTCTTGCACACTGCGATCACCCCGCGCGCGGATCTGTTCGCCGGTCAGGCTTTCGACGCTGGCAGGGGTTTCCATTGCAGTGAGGTTCAGGCGCGAACCGGCAGTGGTCGGGGTGTTCAGGCTGACGGTTTCGTCGTCATTGACCTCGGCGGTAATGGTGCCGGTGGGCAGCGTCAACGGTTGCGCGTCGGCGCTGTGGTTCATGGCGAGCAGGCAGAGGCCGGACAAGAGGTACTTGTTCATCGGGGCGGTGAACCACTTATGCAAAGAAAACCCGCAGCGAGGGGTGCGGGTCAGGCGGTGCATTTAGAGTTATACGGTAACACTAAAATTCACCGGGAGATAAGCGCGGGAAGTCTACAGATCCCTCTAAACCGCGCATCTCGCCTGTTTCATGATGAAGGTGAGGCCGATTCAGTTTGCTGGCCCGAGATTCTTTTAATCACAAGAAAACAGGCCTGACTGTCATTTGTGACAGTAGACCGTGGCCCTCACGAGCGTTAGCGTTAAATCTCGTCAACGGGCAGAGGAATACTGAACGTGCGGATATTCGCCATCACAACATTGTCCGGTTTGCTGGTTCTTTGGAGCGCTGCCACGGCCATTGCTGGGCAAGACTGCATCAGTGCCTGGAAGCAAAATCCTGTTAGCCAAAGCTGCAAGGCCTACTCAAGTGCCACCTCGCCGGATCAGGACATACCGGAGGTCATCGACTTGGAGAACGACCAGTGTCGAATGACGGTTACTTGCAAGAATCAGTACGGTGGCGGCACACCCAACCCATCCACGGACATCGATATGGCCGAATTAAAAAATGTCCACAATTGCAACGGCCTCCTGCAGGTTGATCCCTGTTGAGGCGGGAAACAAGAACGGGATCGGAGAGAGCACCGGCCCCTATTCTTGGCGTTTCTTACATTGTTCGGTATCAGTTCATTCTTCAGGCAGCCGGGCCAGATTCAGTTTGTCGATTCAGGCGTGTCAGCAGCACCCGATCGAGCAGCCAGACCACCACCAGCGAAGCCCCCACCAACGGGAACACCACCGCCAATGCAAACATGATGACCATCGCGATTTTCCATTTCGGCAAGTCGTGGCGCAGCGGCGGAACACCGAATTTTCCTTGTGGGCGGCGCTTCCACCAGATCACCACACCGCTGACGGCGCTGAGCAGAATCATCAGGCAGATCAGCAGGATGATGATCTGGTTGAGCGGGCCGAACATTTTGCCTTCGTGCAGCATCACGCCGATTTCTGTTGCCCGGGCGACGGTGCCGTACTGCTCGAAACGCACGTCGGCGAGGACATTGCCGGTGTACTGATCGATATGCAAGGTGGCGTCGTTGCGCGGGTCGTCGGCGAACACGGCGATGGTGAACACGCCAGTCGCGGTGGTCGGGAAAGTGATGCTGTAGCCCGGTTCGACTTTGCGTTGCACGGCGATGTCCTGCACGTCTTGCAGGCTGATGGTCGGTGCGGCGGGGGCCGCTTGCGTGCCGCGGTGGGCCATGTGTTCGGCGTGGTCGCCGGACATTGGCATCGGTGTGTTTTCCATCGCCCACGGCACGGTCTGGCGGGTGGCGGTGTTGAGACTGCGGGCCTCGACATCGGACTGGGGCACGTTGTCCCACATCGTGGCCGGAAAGACGTTCCACACTTGCGCGTATTGCTTGCCCCAGAATCCGGTCCAGGTCATGCCGCTGAGCAGCATCACCAGCAGCAACGACGCGCCCCAGAACCCGGTCACCGCGTGCAGGTCACGCCAGAGCACTCGACCGCGACTGCTCAAGCGCGGCCACAGAATGCCGGCCGCCTGGCCGCGCGGCCACCACAGAAAGACCCCGGAGACCACCAACACCACGCCCCAGCCGGCGGCCAGTTCGATCAGTCGGTCGCCGACGGTGCCGATCATCAGTTCGCCGTGAATCGCTCGCGCAACGGCTTGCAGATTCTTTTTCGCGTCTTGCTCGCCGAGGATGTCGCCGTGGTAGGGATCGACGAAAACGTTGAGCTCGGTACCAGCATTGAGCACGACAAATTGCGCGCTGCGTTCGGCGTTGACCGGTGGCAAATACTGCTTGATCGTGGCTTGTGGGTAAGCCTCTTTGACTCGCTTGAGCAGGTCATCGGCCGGGACGCTGTGATGCCCGGCCGGGACGTTCAGCAAGCTGCCGTACATCAATGGGTCGAGTTGCGGCTTGAACAGGTAAATGATGCCAGTCAGAGCCAGCATCACCATGAAAGGCGCGACGAACAGACCGGCATAGAAGTGCCAGCGCCAGGCCAGGTTGTAGAAATTCGGTTTGGGCTGTTTCATCACGTGTGCTCCGCTAGGCTTGGGTCTTTTAGTTGTTTGTTTGCGGTTGCTGCGCAACCGATCGCGAGCAGGCTCGCTCCCACAGGTTCAACACGGTCCATGTGGGAGCGAGCTTGCTCCGGGCGGCGTTCCGACGATGCGTTTAGAAGCTCATGTCCACCTTGGTCCAGAGCGTGCGCCCCGGTTCTTTAATGGCTTGCGGGTCATTGGCCGGGTAGCCGAAACCGGCATTGCCGGCCAGGTTCAAGTGCTCGGCGTACGCCTTGCCGAACAGGTTGTCGACGCCGGTGCTGACCTTCCAGTTTTGGTTGATCCGGTACGCGCCATTGAGCGAGAACACGCCAAAGCCCGAGGTCTTGTCGAAGTCCTTGCCGACCACGTTGCCCTTGTTCTGGTCGATGCGGTTTTGCGCCGCCACCACTCGCCACAAAGCCCCGGCGCTCCAGTTGTCTTCGCTGTAGGTCAGGCCGAAACGGGCGTCCAGCGGCGGCATTTGCGGCAGTGCGTTACCGTCGCTGCTGTTCTTGCCCCAGGCGTAGGCCAGGGTCGCGTCGGCTTTCCAGTTGCTGGTCAGCTTGTAGGCCGCACCCAATTCGCCGCCCATGATTCGTGCGTCGATGTTCTGTGCTTGCGAGGTCGTGCCCATCATGGTTGGCGTGTAGTTGAACAGGATGTAGTCGCGCACCTGCCCGACGTAACCCGAGGCCCAGGCTTCGAGGTCTTCGGTCTTGTATTGCAGGCCGAAATCGAGCTGGGTGGTTTTTTCAGGCTTGATCGAATCGAAGGCATTCACCGAGCCTGCGGGGCCGGATTTGGGCGAAAACAGCTCCCAGTAATCCGGGAAACGCTGGGTGTGGCCGAGGCCGGCATACAGCGTGGTCGGGCTGTCGGCCAGGTCGTGCTCGTAACGGACGAAGCCGCTTGGCAGTGTGTCGGCACGGGTGTCGTCGGCGGTCGGATTAGGGCGCGCCATCATCCCGGAGCCCTTGGTCTGCCGGAAATCCTTGGCCGAAGCACGGTCCAGGCGTGCGCCGGTAATCAACCGGTCACGGTCGGCGGCGTACCAGGTCAATTCGCTGAATACGCCATAGTTGTGGAAGTCGGCATCCTTGTTGCGCGGCACATCCTTGTAGGCGTCGACGCCCATGGCGCTGCGCTGGCGATGTTCGCTGGTCTGCGCATCGATGCCGCTGATCAACTGCACATCGGCCCAGCGCCACGTGGCCTTGATCCGTGCGCCGAGGGTTCGACGGTCGACATTGGAAGCCATGGGGCCGGCCATCATCCCGGTGCCGGACGGCGTGCGCAGGGTGTAGTTGTCCATCACGTGGTCGGCGTAGTTGTAGTAGACCTGCGCCTCGACCTTGTCCAGCACATCGCCGATGTTCGACTGCTCGAAACGCAAACCCAGGCTTTCGCGTAAGAACTGCGAACCGTCCATGCCGCGACCGGCGTAACGCGCTTCGCCATCGCCCTTGCCGGCGGTGAGTTCCAGCAGGGTGTCGGCGTCCGGGGTCCAGCCCACCGCAACGTCGCCATTCCACTTGTCGTAGCGCGACGGCACGGTGTCGTTGTTGCCATCCCGATAGTCGTCGGCATGCGCGGTGTTGCCGATCACTCGCACGTAACCCAATGGCCCGCCGGCCGCAGCATCCACCACCTTGTCGAAACGACCGTTGGAGCCCGCCAGCACGCTGGTGTTCACCCGCGTGCCGAGTTCGCCGAAGCTTTCCGGTTCACGGTCGAAGAGGATGGTTCCGGCCGACGCGCCCGGTCCCCAGAGCACGGTTTGCGGGCCTTTGATCACGGTCAGCTTGTCGTAAGTTTCCGGCGAGATGTACGAAGTCGGTGCGTCCATTCGGCCGGGGCAGGCGCCGAGCAACTGGCCGCCGTTGGTGAGGATGTTCAATCGCGAGCCGAACATGCCGCGCAGCACCGGGTCACCGTTGGTGCCGCCGTTGCGCACGAGGGCGAAGCCGGGGATGGTTTTCAGGTAATCGCCACCGTCGCTGGCCGGCACCGGTTGGCGCGGGTCCTTGGGATTGGTGACGATGGTCAGTGGCGAACTCGGGGCGATGGCGGTGATCACCGTCGGGCTCAGTTCTTCACTGTGACCGGCGTGTTCATCGGCCAGCACCATGGGGGTCAGCAGTGCCCCGCAAAGTAGGGCGGTGGCGTGCCTGAAGCGAACGCGAGATTCGTTCAGGGCAAAAGAAGCCTGGGCAGCGCTCAAGCGTGTGTCAGCAGAAAACCTGGACATGACAATTTCCATCGAACAGTCGTAAACGACACGGCCGGCAGCCTGCGCATTCCTTGTGGGAGTGAGCCTGCTCGCGATGAGGGAGGGTCAGCCAACATCAATGTTGAATGACCCATCGCGAT
>NZ_JBYTAJ010000018.1:0-119558 GCF_058788075.1 Pseudomonas sp. FW305-20
CTTGCTGAAAGGGCAAAGCGAATATCAACCAAAAGCCAGTTGAGGGCTTTCCCTCAACCATAGAATCTCCCACAGGGTATGGGTATGGCCTTCAGATTTCGATCAAGGCGCCCAATTCGCGCTCCAGTTCCTCAGGATCGCCCAGGTTGAGCTCAACCAACCGCCGCAGGCGCTCGATGGATTCCAGGCTGATGTGTTTGCAGACAAACCCGAGCTGACCATGATCATCGTGGGTCAATTGCACATCCATCTTGATGGCGACGTCCTCGTTGAGATGAATATCGACCAGAAAATGCCAGTCACGATTTCCCAGCCACGGTTCGGGCTTTTCGATCAACAGTCCCTTCAATGACAGGTCGATCAACTTCACCGGCCAGATGAATTCCCCTTGGCTTAGCTCGGTTCGGGCATCGAACGCAATACGTTTGAAGCGGCGGCGATCGGCAGGGTGCTCGCTCATGGCGCAATCCTCGTAAATGTCCGGTGACTATAGACCCGCATTGTCCAAGGCTGCCAGCAAAGTGATGGCTCAACCCATGTCGGGGGGATGGTCTTTGCCGTCAGGAGAGCTAAACTCCGGATGGCTGTCTTTCTTGTCCACCCTGGCTGGAATCATAAAATGAAAAACAATAATAGCCTGCTACGCCATCTACCCTGGCTGCTGCTGGCAATCGTGGGGGCGTGCGCCCTGGGTGTAGTGGCATTGCGCCGAGGCGAGGCGATCAACGCCTTGTGGATTGTGGTCGCCGCCGTGGCCATCTATCTGGTTGCGTATCGTTACTACAGTTTGTTCATCGCTACCAATGTGATGCAACTCGACCCGCGACGGGCCACCCCCGCCGTGCTCAACAATGACGGTCTGGACTACGTTCCGACCAACAAACACATCCTCTTCGGCCACCACTTCGCGGCCATTGCTGGCGCGGGGCCGCTGGTCGGTCCGGTGCTGGCGGCGCAGATGGGCTACCTGCCCGGTACGCTGTGGCTGATTGCCGGCGTGGTGCTGGCGGGTGCCGTTCAGGACTTCATGGTCCTGTTCATGTCCACCCGCCGCAACGGCCGTTCCCTGGGCGACATGGTCCGTGAGGAAATGGGCCGCATCCCCGGGACCATCGCGCTGTTTGGCTGCTTCCTGATCATGATCATCATCCTCGCGGTGCTGGCCCTGATCGTTGTGAAAGCTTTGGCCGAAAGCCCTTGGGGCATTTTCACGGTGATGGCGACCATTCCGATCGCGATGTTCATGGGCATTTACATGCGCTACATCCGCCCGGGCCGCATCGGTGAAATTTCCATCGTCGGTGTGCTGTTGCTGCTGGGGTCAATCTGGCTCGGGGGGCAGATTGCTGCTGATCCGGTCTGGGCCAAGGCGTTCACTTTCACTGGCGTGCAGATTACGTGGATGCTGGTCGGTTACGGGTTCGTGGCCGCCTCGTTACCGGTCTGGCTGATTCTGGCGCCGCGTGACTACCTGTCGACCTTCCTCAAAATCGGCACCATCGTGGCCCTGGCGATCGGCATCCTGATCACCATGCCTGAGCTGAAAATGCCGGCGCTGACCCAGTTTATCGATGGCACCGGCCCGGTATGGAAGGGCGGTCTGTTCCCGTTCCTGTTCATCACCATCGCCTGTGGCGCGGTTTCCGGTTTCCACGCGCTGATCTCCTCCGGCACCACACCGAAGTTACTGGATAACGAGGTCAACGCCCGTTACATCGGTTACGGCGGCATGCTGATGGAATCCTTCGTGGCCATCATGGCCATGGTCGCCGCGTCGGTGATCGAACCAGGCGTGTACTTCGCCATGAACAGCCCGGCGGCGGTCGTCGGCAGTGACGTGGTGGCTGTGGCACAAACCGTCAGCAGCTGGGGCTTTGCGATTACCCCGGAAGCGCTGCAAGCGGTGGCCAGGGACATTGGTGAAACCACCATCCTGGCCCGTGCCGGCGGTGCGCCGACCCTGGCGGTCGGTATCGCGCAGATCCTGCACAGTGTCCTGCCGGGTGAAAACACCATGGCGTTCTGGTACCACTTCGCGATCCTGTTCGAAGCACTGTTCATCCTGACGGCTGTGGACGCCGGTACCCGTGCCGGGCGTTTCATGCTGCAGGATTTGCTCGGTTCCTTCGTGCCAGCGCTGAAACGCACCGAATCCTGGACCGCCAACCTGATCGCCACCGCCGGTTGCGTGGCGATGTGGGGTTGGTTGCTGTACCAGGGCGTGATCGATCCGCTGGGTGGTATCAACACCTTGTGGCCGCTGTTCGGTATCTCCAACCAGATGCTGGCCGGTATCGCGCTGATGCTCGGCACTGTCGTGCTGATCAAAATGAAACGCCAGCGCTATGTCTGGGTCACCATGCTGCCAGCGGTGTGGCTGCTGATCTGCACCACCACCGCCGGCTTCATCAAGCTGTTCGATGCCAACCCGGCGATCGGCTTCCTGTCGCTGGCCAAGAAGTACAGCGATGCCCTGGCCAACGGTCAGATCCTCGCCCCGGCCAAGGACATTACGCAGATGCAGCACGTGATCTTCAACGCCTACACCAACGCAACGCTGACGGCGCTGTTCCTGTTCGTGGTATTCAGTATCCTGTTCTATGCGCTCAAGGTCGGTATTTCCGCCTGGGGCAGCAAGGAACGTACGGATAAAGAAGCGCCATTCCAGGCTCTGCCGGATGCGTAATCGAGGATTGCAGCATGTTCAATGACCTGAGTCGCCTCGGTAAATACCTCGGTCAGGCCGCGCGCCTGATGGTCGGGATGCCCGACTACGACAATTACGTCGAGCATATGCAAACCAAACACCCGGACAAACCGGTGATGACCTATGAGATGTTCTTCCGGGAACGCCAAGAGGCTCGTTACGGTGGCAAGGGTGGGCCGAAGTGCTGTTGATCCAGTTGTCGGGTTAACAGCAATACCTGTGGGAGCTAGCCTGCTGGCGATGGCGGCTGAACATTCAACATCACTGTTGATTGACAGTCCGCCATCGCCAGCAGGCTAGCTCCCACATTTGTTTTGTGTTGATACTTCTATTCAGTGAGTCAGGAGATTCAGTTTGTCCTCTCCCATCCCGGTAACAATCCTCAGCGGCTTCCTCGGCGCCGGCAAGACCACGCTGTTGCGCCACCTGCTCAAAGCCGAGCACGGCCTGAAAATCGCCGTGATCGAGAACGAATTCAGTGACGCCGGTATCGACACCCAACTGTTGGGCGACGAGCCGGTGCAAGTGATGACGCTGTCCAACGGCTGCGTTTGCTGCACCATCCACACCGACCTGACCAAGGCCTTGTACCTGCTGCTCGAACGCCTGGACAGCGGCGAAATCGCCTTCGACCGTCTGGTGATCGAATGCACCGGCCTGGCCGACCCGGCACCGGTGGCCCAAACCTTTTTCATCGATGAAGAGCTGCGTGAGCGCTACATTCTCGACGGCATCATTACCCTGGTCGATGCGGCGCACGCTGACACTCACCTGACTCAAACCATCGCCCAGGCGCAGATCGGTTTCGCCGACCGCTTACTGGTGAGCAAGCGCGATCTGGTGGACGAGGCGACCTTTACCGCGCTGAGCGAGCGCCTGACCCGCATCAACCGTCGTGCACCGATCCGCGTGGTCGAGCACGGCAAGATCGATCTGGCCGAATTGCTCGACGTGCGCGGTTTCAATCTTAATGCTGACCTCGGCGGCGGCGTCAGCCTGCGCCCGGTGAGCAAAGCGCCGTCCATCGACCGCATTTCCAGCCTGGTGCTGCGCACCGACAAGCCGCTGGATATCGACAAGCTCAGCGAATTCATGAACGAACTGCTGGAGGACCATGGCAAGCAATTGCTGCGCTACAAAGGCGTATTGAACATCCTTGGCGAGCCACGGCGCATGGTGTTTCAGGGCGTGCTGAAGTTATACGGATTCGATTGGGACACCGAGTGGGCCGACGATGAAACGCGCGAAAGCGTGATCGTGTTCATCGCCGATGATTTGCCGGAAGAGAAGATTCGTGAAGGCTTTTCTCGCGTAGAAGCATAACGGCGGAGGTATTTGCTCGATGGTAAGTTTGTCCTGCCTTTTCTTGTTATATGAAAAGGCAGGTGCTGAGATGATTAAACGGTCAGGATGCTCGAGTCAACGTTGCGCTTGATGATTTTCAGTGTGAAGTTCATCTGGACTCCCGCGCCTGTATAGATAATAAATCCTTCACTTGTATTCTTTCGGCGCTTTAGCGAGTAGTTGTTAGCATGAATTGTTACGGATAGGGTGTTTGATTTGGGGTCGTCGAGAGAAGCCAGGTTGCCGTTATTGTCTACGAAATGAAACATGGCGGATTTCTTGGGACCTGCATTCGGACCATCCATCGCGGTGAGACAGTCATTTTCGTCAATGCCGACTAGTCTTCCAAAGAGCGGGCCAGGCGTAATAACAAACATGCGATAGACAAAACCTCCAATATTCAGGAAGTAGAACTGCAAGGGAGCGCGAGGCAGGTCTCTATTGGCGAATAAAGTATCTGAAACGAATGTATGAGTGGGGGAGAAGTCGAAGAAGCCCGTGACAGGGATCGTGACTTCGCGGCCGTGTGTCAGGCGAGGGAAATGCAGGTGGCCGTGATCACTGGTCAGTTCTGCAATAAAGGATTGTTCAGCGGTCATAGTTTTATCTTCCTTGATAATAAATTGAGGTTAAGGTGTTTTTGTTCAATCGGCTGGGCGCAGCCTTCTTGTATCCATAAGTCCAGAACTTGAAAGTTTCGATGCAGTGCAATGATTATGAAGTCATGTTGTATGTTTGTGTTGATTGCATTGTCTCAGTAAAGGTCGAACCAGAGATTAAATTATTTTTTTCTGGTTGTGCTCGTTCCTTTGTTTCAGGAAGTTGGAGGTGTAAATGAGGTTTTTTATGTGGGAGGTCTAAAGCAATAGTTGGCAGTTAAAGCGTGAGATTGTGGGGTGGCATCAGGTTTAAATAGTTTCAAGTTAAAAAAACCGGCAAAAGAGCCGGCTCTCGGGGCGGTCATAAAATGTTGTACGCAAGCGGTTATAAAACCCGATTATGGGTTCAGCAACTTCACTTCTAAATGCTCCAGAAGTCGGGTCATCAAGCCTTCGGCAACTTTGGCATCTCCGCACTCCACCGCCTCGACGATCACCGCATGTTCTTGCCACAAGCAGTCACTACGCGCTTGATCTTCGTAGTAGGCGATGGCCAATGAGGTCAGCGGCACGAGGCTGCCGAGAAATTGTGCCAACGGCACGTTGCCTGCGAGTTGCGCCAGTTGCAGGTGGAACTCGCCCGACAGACGAATAGCCGGCCCGCGTTGGTTTTGCTCGATATAGCGGCGTTCGCGCTCTATCAATTCGCGTAATTGCGGCAGGTGCCGGGAAGCTGGTTGCTGGCAGGCCAGTCGCACCAGAGTGGTTTCGGTGAGCCGGCGGGCATGGAGAATTTGACGGGTTTGTTCGGCATCGGGGGTCGCGACTTGCGGGCGATGATTGGGCCGCAGAATGATGACCTGCTGATGCGACAATCGCGCCAGTACCTGGCGGATGATACTGCGGCTGACACCGAATGCCTGGCCAAGGCTTTCTTCGGTAAAGCGGCTGCCCGGGGCAATGCGTTGTTCGAGAATGGCATCGAAAATCTGCGGGTAGATGTCGTCGACGCTATGCTTCTTATCGCTCTGACGGCGCAAGGGCAGAGCAGTGGAAATCGAGAAAACGGGAATCTTCAAGGCGTAGGAATTCATGGCCTGTCTCCAGTCCGGTTGCCGATAGGTTTTTTTCCAGTACTGCTATTTGCCCAGATTGTCGTCTGGAATATTCAGTTCGATGCCCATCCGCTGGCCTTCCCGAAGGATGTGCCGACGCATCTCGGCGCTGGCCTGGGCGCTGTTTTTGCTGCGAATAGCGCGCACCACGGCTTCGTTCTCCTCAAGGCGCTCAGCCAAATGCTCCGGGGAGTTGCGCAGTACGTCGGCGCTTTGCTTGAGGGCGTTGCTGGTCTGTTGCACCACACTCTGGAAGATTGGATTCGAGGTCAGGGTGAACAGTTCTTCGTGGAACGCGATGTAGGCGTTCACCCCGGCTTCGCTGTCGTTGGCTTCCAGCGCTTCGCGCATGTCCATCAGGGTCAGGCGCAATTGCCCGACTTCCTTGCTGCTGATCGACTGCGCCACCAGGCCGACAATGAACGGCTCAAGGGTGTAGCGCAGTTGCAGCACATCTTCCAGGCTCGCTCCGGCGACTGCGCTGTCGTGGCTTTGGCTGTCGCTGAGATTGGCTTCCAGCACCACCACGCCTTTACCCGGCATGGAACGCACCAACCCAAGGGTTTCCAGGACGATGACGGCTTCACGCAGGCTAGGGCGGCTGATGCCCAGTTGTTCGGCCAGCTCACGCTGCCCCGGCAGCATCTCGCCGGAGCGCCACTGACCACGGGCCAAGGCGGCCCGAAGTTTTTCTACTACTGAATTCACAACGGTCGACGAGGTGATCACTGTTCGCTCCATGAGCATCCAAAACGATTGATGACCGTGCCTGCCCGGGGGCAGGCACGGCGATTACTCAGAATTCCTGCTGATGCGCAGGGCCAACGGGCTTTCTCGGCTGGAAGGTATAACCCACCTGGCCGGAAAGTACTTTGTTCGCCCGTTGGATATCGATGTCCTTTTCCCAGCGCGCAATGGCCACGGTGGCGACGCAGTTGCCGATCAGGTTGGTCAGCGCCCGGCCGATGCCCATGAACCAGTCCACTGCCAACACCAGCACCAGTCCGACCACCGGAATCGCCGGGATCGCCGTCAGTGTCGCCGCGAGAATCACCAGCGCCGAGCCGGGAATCCCGTGGGCACCTTTGGAGGTGATCAACGACACCAGCAGAATCGTCAGCAGGTCGCTCATCGCCAGTGGCGTGCCGGTGGCATTGGCGATGAACACGATGGCGAGGGTCAGGTAGATCGAGAAACCGTCCAGGTTGAACGAGTAACCGGTAGGAATGACCAGCCCGACCGTCGAACTGCCGATGCCCAGATGCTCAAGCTTGCGCATGATTTGTGGCAGCACGGCGTCGGAAGAAGCGGTGCCCATGACGATCAGCAGTTCTTCGCGCAGGTACTTGAGCAACGGCCACATCTTCAGGCCTGAAAGGCGCATCACCAGGCCGAGGATCAGCGCCACGAACGCTACGCAGGTTATGTAGAAAAGACCGACCAGGCTGCCCAGGTGCTGCAGCGAGTCCAGGCCATATTTGCTGGTGGTGAAAGCGATGGCGCCGAACACGCCGATCGGCGCCAGACGCACGATCATGCCCATGATGCGGAAGATCACATGGCTCAGCTCATTGATCAGCCGGGAAATACCCGACGCAGCTTCGCCGACCAGGTTCAGCGCACTGCCGAACAGCACTGAAAACAGCAGGACCTGCAGAATGTTGTTCTCCGCGAAGGCGCCGATGACCGAGGTCGGGATCAGATTCATCAGGAACTGGGAGGTGGTTTGCATGTGCTGACCGCGCTGGGCGATATCGCCCATGTCGGCAGCGGAAAAAAGCTGATCCAGATGGATGTTCGCGCCGCTGCCGATACCGGTGGTGAAGGCGAACACCAGACCAATCACCAGGGCGATGGTGGTCAGGATTTCGAAGTAGATCACCGATTTCAGGCCGATGCGTCCGACCTTCTTCAAGTCGCCGGCACCGCTGATGCCGCTGACCACCACACAGAACACGATCAGACCGATGAGCATCTTGATCAGTTTGATGAAGCCATCGCCGAGCGGTTTGAGTTGGGCGGAGTATTCAGGAAGGGTCAGCCCACAGACGATGCCGAGCATCAGTCCGAGAACCACTTGGAGGAAGATTGAACGCGAGCACCATCTGAGCATGGGAGGAATCCTGGTCGGTGTCCTGGCTGCCGTGCGCTTCGCGCATCAGATTCAGGACTTAATTATTGTGGTCTTACCGGTATGTCCAGTGCAGGCGCAGTCTAGGCGCTGTTTTTGGGTGATCGCAAGCAGATTTTGAGTAATTGGCATGACCGGTCTTACCAGTTGGGCGCAATGCCCCGACCTTGAGCCTTTTCGCGGTTTGAAAAAAAATGCGGACGAAAAAAAACCGGCCATCACTGGCCGGTTTTTTCATTGCTGCGGTTTAGCGGGCTGATTAAGCGCCGTACACCGGCAGCTTCTTGCAGATGGCCTTGACCTTCTCACGAACGGCGTCGATCACCGCTTCGTTGTTCAGGTCCGCCAGGATGTCGCAGATCCAGCCGGCCAGTTCTTTGCACTCTGCTTCCTTGAAGCCACGAGTGGTCACAGCCGGAGTACCGAAGCGCAGGCCGGAGGTGACGAACGGGGAGCGTGGATCGTTTGGCACGGAGTTCTTGTTCACGGTGATGAACGCTTTGCCCAGAGCGGCGTCGGCGTCTTTACCGGAGATTTCCTGCTTGATCAGCGACAGCAGGAACAGGTGGTTCTGAGTACCGCCCGACACCACGTCGTAACCGCGCTCGATGAACACGCCGGCCATGGCCTGGGCGTTTTTCACCACTTGTTGCTGGTAGGTCTTGAACTCAGGCTGCAGCGCTTCCTTGAAGCAGATCGCTTTGGCGGCGATCACGTGTTCCAGCGGGCCACCCTGGGCGCCCGGGAATACGGCGGAGTTCAGTTTCTTCTCGATGTCGGCGTTGGCGCGAGCCAGGATCAGGCCGCCACGTGGACCGCGCAGGGTCTTGTGCGTGGTGGTGGTCACGACGTCAGCGAAAGGCACCGGGTTCGGGTAGACGCCAGCGGCGACCAGACCGGCCACGTGGGCCATGTCGACGAACAGGTAAGCGCCAACCTTGTCAGCGATTTCGCGGAAACGCGGGAAGTCCAGGATCTGCGAGTAGGCAGAGAAACCGGCCACGATCATTTTCGGCTTGTGCTCAACCGCCAGGCGCTCGACTTCGTCGTAGTCGATCAGGCCGTTGCCGTCGATACCGTACTGGACGGCGTTGTACAGCTTGCCGGAGGAGGAAACGCTGGCACCGTGGGTCAGGTGACCGCCGTGCGCCAGGCTCATGCCCAGGATGGTGTCGCCCGCTTGCAGCAGAGCCAGGTAAACGGCGCTGTTGGCTTGCGAACCAGCGTGTGGCTGAACGTTGGCGTAATCGGCGCCGAACAGTTCTTTTGCACGGTCGATGGCCAGTTGCTCGACCACGTCGACGAACTCGCAACCACCGTAGTAACGCTTGCCCGGGTAGCCTTCGGCGTACTTGTTGGTCAGTACCGAGCCTTGAGCTTCCATCACCGCTGGGCTGGTGTAGTTTTCCGAAGCGATCAGCTCAATGTGCTCTTCCTGGCGCTGAGCTTCTTGCTCCATGGCGGCAAAGAGATCGGCGTCGTACTTGGCAATAGTCAAATCACGGCTGAACATGGCGGTCCTCAGGGATCGGGGCAGAAAAGGGGGGCATTCTAACCCAACCGCTTTTAGAAGGCATATGAAAGGACATCATGTCGCGGACAAGTGGGCTTCATGACGGGATCAGCGGTGATCATGCTGGCCCAAATCGCCAGCAGGCTGGCTCCCACAGTAGATTCTCAGTGGCCCCAAATCTTGTGTACACCCAAAAAACCTGTGGGAGCCAGCCTGCTGGCGATGGCCTTCCTACAAAATCTCAGTCGAGCATGAAGAGCGCATCATTGCTGAACTGCGCTTCAAACCGGTTCGCCGGCATCGGCCGGCCGAACAGATACCCCTGAACCTCGTCGCAACCATGCTCACGCAGGAAGTCGAGTTGCTCGTGGGTTTCCACGCCCTCGGCGATCACCGCCAGATTGAGGCTGTGGGCCATGGCGATGATCGCGCGGGCAATCTGCGCATCCTGCTCGCCCGACGGCAGGCCGTCGACGAAGGTGCGGTCGATTTTCAGCACGTCGATGGGGAACTGCTTGAGGTAGTTGAGCGATGAGTAACCGGTGCCGAAGTCGTCAACCGCAATGCTCAGGCCGAGATTTTTCAGCCCGGCAAGAATCTGCATCGCTTCGCTGACTTCGCGCATCAGGATACTTTCGGTCAGTTCCAGCTCCAGGCACGCCGGCGGCAGGCCAGTTTCCTTGAGGATATTGGCAATTCGCGTCCCGAGTTGGCCGTCGGAGAACTGCCGGGCGGAAATGTTCACCGATACCTTCGGCACCCGGACCTTGGCCTGATGCCAGGTCTTGAGCTGACGGCAGGCCTCGCTGATCACCCAATCGCCGACATCCACCACCAGGCCGAGTTCTTCGAGCACCGGAATGAAGTCTCCCGGCGGCACCAGACCGCGTCGCGGATGGCGCCAGCGCAGCAAGGCTTCGGCGCCGGTCAGGCGTTTGCCATCGCCGCTGAACTGCGGTTGGTAATACAGCACAAACTCGTCTTGCTCCAAGGCATGACGCAAGTCGCTTTCCAGCTCCAGGCGCTCCAGGGCGCTGGCGTTCATGTCGGCCTGATAGAACTGGAAGTTGTTCTTGCCACGCTCCTTGGCGTGATACATCGCGGTGTCGGCGTTTTTCATCAGCTGGCTGAGTTCGTTACCGTCCTGAGGGCTCAGGGCGATGCCGATACTGGCGGTGACGAAGAACTCGCGGCCTTCAAGCACGAACGGTTTCACCAGGCTGGCGAGAATCTGTTCGGCCACATGAATCGCCCGGTTCAAGGCAATTTCACGGTTGGCCCGCGGTTGCAGCAGCAAGGTGAATTCATCGCCGCCCATGCGCGCCACGGTGTCGTCATCGTCGACACAGCCGAGCAGGCGCGTGGCCATTTCCTTGAGCATGCGATCTCCGGCGGCGTGGCCGAGGGAGTCGTTGATCGGTTTGAAGCGGTCCAGGTCAAGGAACATCAACACCACCCAGGACTTCTGCCGTTCGGCCGATTGCAGCGCCGAGTGCAGGCGATCCTGGAACAGCGTGCGGTTGGGCAAGTGGGTCAGGGCGTCGTAATAGGCGAGGCGGTGAATCCGCTGCTCGCTGGCCTTGCGTTCGCTGATGTCGCTGAAAAAGCACACGTAGCTGGCCAGATCGCCTTCGTCATCCAGCACCGCGGTGATCCCGACCCAGGCCGGGTAATGCTCGCCGTTGCGTCGTTTGAGCCAGACTTCGCCTTCCCACGTGCTGTGCTGATGCAATTGCTTGAGCACATAACGCAGATGCGCTTCCTGCTGTTCGTCGACGGTCAGCATGTTCGGCAACTGGTCAAGCACCTGCTCCACCGCATAACCGCTGACACGGCTGAAGGCTTCGTTAGCCTGGACGATGTAGCCGGCCGGGTCGGTGATCAGGATCGCCGAGGTCGAGTGCTCAAAGACTGTCGCCGCCATGCGCAGGTCTTTTTCGGCCCGACGTTGCTGGCTGATGTCGCGACCGACGCCCAGCACGCCTTCGAATGCACCGTGTTCGTCCCAGACCAGCACCAGCCGCAGTTCGATCGGAATCTTGCGCCCGTCGGCCCGCAGGCAGTCGAACAAAAACAGTTGGGTCTGCACCTGGCTGCGCAACAACGCCAGTTGCTCGGGTTTGTTCAGCGCTTTACTGACCCGGTCCATCAGGCTGTAAATGCCGGTCAGTTGTTGCGGGTTGGCGATGGTCGATTGCCAGCCGTTCTGGAAAATCCAGTCGGCGTCGTAGCCCAGCACGGCTTGCACCGACGGGCTGACGTAGTTGAGCGCCATCTTGCTGTCGGTCGAGAAAATCACGTCGCTGATGCTTTCGGCAAGCATCCGGTAGCGCTGCTCGCTGTCGCGCAGGGACTCACTGGCTTCAATCTGATCAGTGATGTCCTTGGCCACGCCGATGATCCGCGTAACCTGATCGTGCTTGTCCCGCGCCAGTGCCTGTTCGCGGATGTCGAAGCGCCGCCATTTACCGTCCCGGTGGCGGAAGCGCAGCTGGCATTGCATCAATTGTCTGTAACCGGTCTGCCGCTGGGTCTGGCGCGAGCGGTGGTAGAAGTCGGCATCTTCGGGGTTCAGCAGGATCTCCCAGAAATACTCGCCCATCTGGTGCAGTTCGGTACGGTTGTATCCGAGCGTCTGACCCAAGTGGTGGTTGCTGAAAATCATTCGCTGGCTGACCACGTCCTGCACGTACAGATGATCCGGCACGGTGCGTACCACGTCGGACCAGAATCCTTCACGCTCCAGCAGCGACAGTTCGACGAGCTTGCGGCTGGTGATGTCGGTAATGCTCAGGATCACCGCTTTGTAATCGTCCTGGTCTTCAGGCAGGCGCAGGACCAGCCACAAATGCTGGTCACGGCCATTGGCGTCTTGCAGTTTGATTTCCAGTTCAAGCTGTTTCTGCCGGTTGAGCACCGCGTCGAGCACTTGATTGCCGATGGCGGCGCCGTCCTGCGGGTTACCGTCGATCAGCAGTTTCCAGGCGTGATCGCAGGTGTTGACGTTGAGCAGTTGCAGGGCGACCAGGTTGACTTCGGTGATGCGCAGTTCCTGCAGCAGGTGCTCGCGCTGTTGCGGTGTTTCGAGCCAGGCTTTCAGTTGTTCGCTGCTGTGCAGCTGAGCTTTGTCGAAAAAGCTTTTGAGCCCGGACACGTCGAGTACACACAAGGCGACGCCGGTGCCTTCGAAAATATCCTGGTAGCGTCGGCGGCCTTCGTGCACCTGGCGCTGGCGGCGGCGCATGTTCAGTAGAGCGATGAACGGCAGGAGCGAGAACGCCAGGCCCAGAAGGCATTTGCCGATGAACGCCGGCAGCAGGTGTTCGATCACCCGTTGCCGGTCGAACAACCCGCGCAGTTGCCAGTCGCTGCTGCTCAGGGGCACGGTCAGCACGCTGTTGGTCAGCTCATCCGGTGTTATGACCGTCGGTGTGGCCGAGGGCTGCCCATCGTCGCGGCTGATGATCTGGTGGTTGATGCGGTTTTCCACCAGCCATAGCGGGCGAATACCGGTTTCGTTTTGTTTGGTCAGCGCTGAGAAAAATGTCGGCGTCAGGCGCAGAACCCAGTAGCCGCGGGTGCTGCCACTGGCTTGATGCAGCAGCAGATGCACCACCGAACCGTCATTGGCGTTGCTGAAATAATGGGCCTGGGCGTGACTGCGCCGGACCAGTTCGCTCAGGTAGTCGGCATCGTCGCTGGTGTCGGCACTGTCGGTGAGGACTTTCCCGGAAGGGCTGAGCAACGCGAGGCTGCGCAGCTCGGGCAAGGATCTTTGCAGTTTGCGCAGCAGCGCCTGCTGTTCGTCGGCGCTTTGCGGCTGTTCGACGATCGGCAGCAGGTTGAGGGCGATCTGGGCGTTGAGCGCCATGTTCAGGCTGATTTGCGAGGCCAGATCGGCGGTGTAGTCGATGGTGTACTGACGCTGGTGTTGTTGGGTGTCGCGCAACTGATCCAGCAACTGCCAGAACAATAGCGTGAGCAACATCAGGGCGAGCGCCGCCAGCGCGCCCTTCAAGGACCCACGCAAGGGTGAGCCGGTCGCAGGATTGAGTGCGCTCACGGAAGAAGGTGGGGTGACATTAGACAAACTGTAATCCTGCGGTTTGGCTGGACTGGCGCGACGTGCACTATAAGCCGGACGCCCGGAGGGCGGCTAGCATGCCCTGAGTTGTGGCAAAGTGCCAGTCCCGCTCGGCTGGACTGCCTTCCGTCAATCAGGTAGCTTTGCCGGTTACGCGGGAGCGTTCCAGCTCCTAGAATCAGGTTTTTTCAGCGCGCAGCATTGATCGCTATCAATCGTCGACGCGCACAACCTGGACGGGCATCGCCCGCGCCCCAATCATTCATCGTTCACTGACCCTAGGTTCTCCATGGCTCAATACGTATTCACCATGCATCGGCTGGGTAAAGTTGTTCCGCCGAAGCGGGAAATCCTGAAAAACATTTCGCTGTCGTTCTTCCCGGGCGCCAAGATTGGCGTACTCGGCCTTAACGGTTCGGGTAAGTCCACGCTGTTGAAAATCATGGCGGGCGTCGACACCGAGTTCGAAGGCGAAGCCCGTCCGATGCCGGAACTGAACATCGGCTACCTGCCGCAAGAACCGATCCTGGACCCGACCAAGACCGTGCGTGAAGTGGTTGAGGAAGCGGTCAGCGTGATCAAGAACGCCCAGGCTCGCCTGGACGAGGTCTACGCCGCCTACGCTGATGAAGATGCCGACTTCGACAAACTGGCCGCTGAACAAGCCAAGCTCGAAGCCATCCTGCAAGCCAGCGACGGTCACAACCTGGATCGCCAACTGGAAGTCGCCGCCGATGCGCTGCGTCTGCCGGCCTGGGATGCCAAGATCGAATTCCTGTCCGGTGGCGAGAAGCGTCGTGTGGCCCTGTGCCGCCTGCTGCTGTCCGCTCCCGACATGCTGCTGCTCGACGAACCGACCAACCACCTGGACGCCGATTCCGTCGCCTGGCTGGAGCATTTCCTGCACGATTTCCCGGGCACCGTGGTCGCGATCACGCACGACCGTTACTTCCTGGACAACGTTGCCGGCTGGATCCTCGAGCTCGACCGCGGCGCCGGTATCCCGTACGAGGGCAACTATTCGGGTTGGCTCGAAGCCAAGTCCGATCGTCTGGCGGCCGAATCCAAGCAGCAGTCGGCCCACGAAAAAGCCATGAAGGAAGAACTGGAGTGGGTGCGCAAAGGCGCCAAGGCCCGCCAGTCCAAATCCAAGGCTCGTCTGCAACGCTTCGAAGAAATGCAATCGCAGGAATTCCAGAAGCGCAGCGAAACCAACGAGATCTACATCCCGGCCGGTCCACGCCTGGGCGATAAGGTCATCGAATTCAAGAACGTTACCAAGGGCTATGGCGATCGCGTGCTGATCGACAACCTGTCGTTCTCCATGCCTAAAGGCGCCATCGTTGGCGTGATCGGCGGTAACGGCGCGGGTAAATCGACCCTGTTCCGCATGCTGATGGGCAAGGAAACGCCGGATTCGGGCAGCATCGAAGTCGGCGAAACCGTGCAACTGGCGTGCGTCGATCAGAGCCGCGAAGACCTGGACGGCAGCAAGACTGTGTTCCAGCAGATCTCCGACGGTTCGGATCAGATCCGCATCGGCAACTACGAGATCCCGTCGCGCACCTACGTCGGTCGTTTCAACTTCAAGGGCGGCGATCAGCAGAAGTTCGTCAAGGACCTGTCCGGTGGTGAGCGTGGTCGCTTGCACCTGGCGCTGACCCTGAAAGAGGGCGGCAACGTCCTGCTGCTCGACGAACCGTCCAACGACCTCGACGTTGAAACCCTGCGTTCCCTGGAAGAAGCCCTGCTGGACTTCCCGGGCGCTGCCATTGTGATCTCTCACGATCGGTGGTTCCTTGACCGCGTTGCGACTCACATCCTGGCGTACGAAGACGACTCGCAAGCGGTGTTCTTCGAAGGCAACTACACCGAGTACGAAGCCGATCGCAAGAAACGCCTCGGCGAAGCGGCTTCCCAGCCGCACCGTGTACGGCACAAGAAACTCGCCTGATTTCAGGTGGGTTGCATGAAAAAGCGGAGCCTTCGGGGCTCCGTTTTTTTTGGCTTTCAGATAGACCGCAGTGCGGCTATCGCGAGCAGGCTCGCTCCCACATGGGATTTATCCAATGGAGATCTACTGTGAGAGCGAGCCTGCTCGCGATGGCGATTTCCAAATCAGTGCAAACCTGAATCTGATAATCCCTAATCGGGTGCAATAAAGAGCTTTTCAGGGGTTTATTTACATCAGGTGCACCATTTAATTTCATAAATGCGACATTTTGTTCTGTCGTGGTGCGCATTCAGTTTGCTAAAGTCCGGCCCAATCTCTTCCAACGACAATAAATTTGCCGAGACTTTTCCATGATCGAATCCGTTGAATCCTTCCTCGCCCGCCTGAAAAAACGCGACCCTGACCAGCCTGAATTCCACCAGGCCGTGGAAGAGGTCCTGCGTAGCCTGTGGCCCTTTCTGGAAGCCAATCCACGCTATCTGACGTCGGGCATCCTGGAGCGGATGTGCGAGCCGGAGCGGGCGATCGTTTTCAGGGTTTCCTGGGTCGACGATCACGGCAAAGTGCAGGTCAATCGCGGATTCCGCATCCAGATGAACAGCGCTATTGGTCCGTACAAGGGCGGGTTGCGTTTCCATCCTTCGGTGAACCTTGGCGTGTTGAAGTTCCTGGCCTTCGAACAGACCTTCAAAAACTCGCTGACGTCGCTGCCGATGGGCGGTGGCAAGGGTGGTTCGGACTTCGACCCGAAAGGCAAAAGCGATGCTGAAGTCATGCGGTTTTGCCAGGCCTTCATGAGCGAGTTGTACCGTCACATCGGCGCAGACGTTGACGTTCCGGCCGGTGATATCGGCGTCGGTGCGCGCGAGATCGGTTTCCTGTTTGGCCAATACAAGCGCCTGAGCAACCAGTTCACCAGCGTGTTGACCGGCAAGGGCCCGAGCTATGGCGGCAGCCTGATTCGCCCGGAAGCCACCGGTTTCGGTTGTGTGTACTTTGCTGAAGAAATGCTCAAGCGCAGCGGTGAAACCGTCGAAGGCAAGCGTGTGGCCATCTCCGGTTCCGGCAACGTTGCGCAATACGCCGCGCGCAAGGTCATGGACCTGGGCGGCAAAGTGATTTCGTTGTCCGACTCCGAAGGCACGCTGTACTGCGAAAGCGGTTTGACCGAAGAGCAGTGGCTGGCGGTGCTGGAGCTGAAAAACGTCCAGCGCGGGCGCATCAGTGAACTGGCCGGCCGTTTTGGCCTGGAGTTCAAGGCCGGCCAGCACCCATGGGCGCTGAGCTGCGACATCGCGCTGCCCTGCGCGACACAAAACGAACTGGATGCCGAGGCGGCCCGCACGTTGTTGCGCAACGGCTGCCTCTGCGTGGCGGAAGGTGCGAACATGCCGACCACCCTTGAAGCGGTGGACCTGTTTATCGAGGCGGGGATTCTGTTCGCGCCGGGCAAGGCTTCCAATGCCGGTGGTGTCGCGGTGAGCGGGCTGGAGATGTCGCAGAACGCCATGCGCCTGCTGTGGACCGGTGGTGAAGTGGACAGCAAACTCCACGCGATCATGCAGTCGATCCATCACGCTTGCGTGCATTACGGCGAAGAGAATGGCCGGATCAACTACGTCAAAGGCGCGAACATCGCCGGCTTCGTCAAAGTTGCCGACGCGATGCTCGCCCAAGGCGTGGTTTAAGCCGGCTCGATACGGATGATCTCGATCAACTGATCACCCGCCGGACGTTGCCACAGCACCTCGTCACCGAGTTGCGCCCCGAGCAGCGCCCGGCCCAGCGGTGAACCCCAATTGATCAGGCCCGCCGACGCGTCGGCCTGATCTTCACCGACCAGTTGCACGGTTTGCTCGGTGTCGTGTTCGTCGGCGAAGGTCACACGGCTGCCGATCTGCACTTTTTGCGTCGAGTTGGCGGCGGTCACGACCTGGGCGCTTTGCAGGCGCTGCTTGAAATACCGCAAATCCCGTTCAAGGTCCGCCAGGCGCTGCTTGTCGGCGTGCTCGCCTTTGGCCGATTGCTCGCTGTGCAGGTGTTGCAGTTCGGCGACTTTCACCTGCAACTGGGCCAGCCCCGTGGGCGTGACGTAATTGGGCTGCGCACTGACCTGTCGTTCGACGGGCTGATCGGCTTGCGCGGCGGCGTTATCTTCATTGACGAAGGCACGACTCATGGTTTTCTCCCGTTATAGGGTTTGGGCCATGGTCGCAGGCTTTTAGTTTCGACAGATATCTGTCAGCGACTTATTGCGAGCGAAAAGCACGAGCGGCGTCCTGGTCCTTCTGTTGCTGCCAGGCTTTGTCTCGGTCGTCCCAATGGTGGCTGCGATAATCCTCGCGGTCCTCGCTTTCGCGCATCGCCTGACACTGACGGAAGCCATCGCTCCAGCCCTCGGCGTACTGCTTGTCCTTGAGGTAACGCGGAACGTTTTTACGAAACTCTCCGGTGATTGCCCCCGCCGCTTGCCGGCCACTGCTGCAACCGTCATCGAAGCCATCGGCGAATGCCGGTGGATAACCCTTGGCGATCAAATCTTCGTGGGTCGTCTGGCAACCCGCGATCAACATCAGCAAACCCACCACACCCACGCAACGCCACATCTCAGACTCCCAGACCGTCAACGGCCTATATGAGAAGTCTAGGAGTGGATTCGTGAGGCGTTTGTGAAAGGCCTGTGATTAATCTGTTGGCGTTTTGGCCAGGCGCGCGTGTTCAGACAATTCCTGTTCGATGAACGCAGCGATCATGGCGCGGTAAACCTGCTCCGTTACCGCTGGGCTGGCGCCTGCGCCCTCAGCCAGTGCGCGAACTTTGGCGATGACCTGCTCGACCCGCGCCGGGGCTTTCACCGCGTCGGTGTCCTTCTTGAAACGAGCCGCCTGCGCCACGTAAGCGCCGCGCTCGGCCAGCAGGGTGACCATCTGACGGTCCAGTCGATCAATATTTTGGCGAACGTCTTCGAGGGAGTTGCAGGTAACGACCATGTTGTTCGAGCTCCATTTTTCTACGGGGGACGGATTAATAGTGATACCACTTCACCTCAAGCATCACTTCGTTCTCGGGCGAAGCCAGGTGGCTGAATTCGCGCTGGGCACTGAGGCGTAAACCCAGGTTGCGCGACAATTCCCACTGCTGATTCAGACTCACGCTACGGCGCACTTCGCCGTTGGTGAAAAAGTCCCCCTTGGCTTCCAGGCTGAAGTTGCCCAGCGGGTTTTTCCATAGCACGCCGCTGTTGAAACCCGCCGCAGGGGCGATGAAGCCGGCAAAGTCGTTGTTGTGTTCAACGCGCACGGTGCCCAAAGCGAAGCCGAGCATGTCGTCGCCCAGTTGCCAGGTCCCGCCGCCACCGCCATTGACGTGGCTGACCAGGGTTTCGTCGTCATGCTTGCCCGGCACGCGCTCCAGGCCGCCAGTGACTTGCCACGAGAGCGGCTGCAGCAATTCATTGCGCGGGGTCAGGGAGCGAATGGTCGCCAGGTCAAATTGCTGCAACTGCCAGTGATTGCCCTCGTACTGGCGCAGTTTCATTTGCAGGATTTCGATCTGCGCGCCAAGGGGGAAACTCTCGGCGTTGTCGTTGAGGTCGTGATACGCCATGCGCAAGCCGTACTCGCCAAACGCCTTGTCGCCTCGAGTGCCGATACCGGCCTGCCAGGTGCGCGATTCATGGCCATCCTCAGGCAGGCCAGGTTGCGGGATGTCCAATTCCGGTGCCGGGTTCTGGTTGATCGCCCGCAGCAATTCGAAACTGCGTTGCGCCCGTTGTGGGTCGCGTTCCTGGCCGTTGGCGCGGTAGCGCTCCAGGCGATAGGCGGCGTCGATGATCAATGCCTGGCGATCCTTGGGTTGAGCCTTGAACGCCGGTTCTTGCAACTGCTTCTGGTCGGCACTGACTTTCAGCACCCACTCCTGTTCTTCATGGGTCAACGGTTCGGCGCGGCTCAGCAGTTCACGTTCGCGAGACGGTCGATACTGAATGGATTCCACCAGCCCGGCTTCTTTCACCGCTTTCACGGTGTCGGTAGGAATCGCGGTCAGCGGGAACAGTTCAGTCAATCGCAGGCTCGGACGGGCCACTTGCAGCAGTTCGAGCAGGCGATACGAGCAGTTTTCATCGAAGAAAAAATAATCGAACTGAATCTGCTTGAGCTCCCAGACGTGCTCGACCATGCGCTCGGTTTCTGTCTGGGTCAGATTGAGGCGGTATTCCCACAGATCGCGATTCTCCAGGCTGCGGTATTCCGAGAGTTTTTCCTGATAGGGCACCAGGGCAAACAGACCCGGATAGCCGCCCATCAAGCCTTTCCACGCATACAGGATGCTGTTGTCCGAGCCTTCGATGTACGCGCCGAAGTTGATGGCATAACTGAGCAGGGCGGTTTGATCGCTCTGCACATTGGCCTGGTCGATGCGCAGCAATGTGTGGCCGAACATCGATGACGGACTGTTCAGATACGCCGCCGGGAAAATCATCACCGCACTGTGGGGCGAGACATCCTTGAACCATTGCTTGAATTCGGTGCAGGGAAGCGTCGGCAGATCAGTCAGGTTGAGCTGTGCCTTGAGCCAGCGGGTGCGGGCCGGGTAGACGCATTGCGCATGTTTTTCGCCCGCACTGGCCGGGGCGTACAACGCTTGCACGGTCGCCGCCAGCTCGCGGTCAGGATGTTGATTGCCGTCGGCGGCGAGGAAGAATTTCTTGTCGCTGACATAGCTGCGCCAGCCGCCGAGTTTGGCGGCTTCGTAGTGACCCAGGGAAATCCAGAAGGGGTCATTGGCCAGTTGCTGCAAACGTTGATTGTCGATTTTGGGCGTGGCAGACAGCGGGGCGCAGACACAGAGCGCCAGCCAGGCAAGGCGTTTGAGCATAGTGGGCAACTTAAGTCGGAAGAAACAAAGACCCGAAGGGGCAGGCCAAAAGGGCCAGGTTCAAAAAATAAAGCCCGCTCCCCGAAAGGAGCGGGCGAGTCGAGCTTAAGCTTGAGTGGCGTACTTGGCCAGACGCGGATCGCTCTTCAGAACGGCCAGGGTATTGGTATGCACATCGTCAGCGGTCACGTCAGCCTTGCTGAAGATCTGCTGGAAGTGCTCATGAGTAACGGCGGCGAAATGCGCACGGTCTTCCGGCGCCACGCCCAGTACCACAGCGTAAGTGGTCAGCGCTTCGCCCTGACCTTTAGCCATGTCTTCGGACAGCTCGTTCATCATGCCATTCATGGCAATCCAGGATTTGCCGCCATAGGTCAGCGACGCATTGGTCGAGCAACCGTTGGTACCCGAGGTCATACCGAACGTTGCGTTGCCGGAAGTGCCGTTGGTGGTGGATGCCAGGAAGTGAGCCGGGGTGCCACGCTGACCTTCGAACAGCATGTTGCCCCAACCGCAATCCGGGCCGCCTGGCGCCTGAGCCATGGCATTGAGGGATACAGCGGTGAAGAGAGTACCGAGAAGAATCCGTTTCATAGCTTTGTTCTCTTTATGTGCATACCAATGGACAAGGGGTCTGGCCCAATCTGGCGCCAGTGGGCCGGTTATCGTTCCAGCCGCGCAGTTTGGAGTTTAGGCACGTTCCTGAGGTTCCGTTATTTTTTGCATAACATTCGTTGAAAACACTGATTTAGACCCTGCCCGCACAGCAATACCGCTTTGTCTATGCTTTGGCCAGAGGCGCGCCTTGCAAGTGAGGTATGGGCAGCGCCAGAATGCCGCTATCTGCCCCGCCTGATGTAAGGAAGCCCGATGTCTGATCCTGTTGCTGCCAGCTTGCGTCTAGCGCCTGAAGCGCTGACCCGTCCGTTTTCCGCTGAACAGTTCAGCTTCTCTACCACCAATGATCTGGAGCCCTTCCGCGGTGTGCTTGGCCAGGAACGTGCGGTCGAAGCCTTGCAGTTCGGTGTGGCGATGCCACGCCCCGGTTACAACGTATTCGTCATGGGCGAGCCCGGCACCGGCCGGTTTTCGTTCGTCAAACGCTACCTGAGAGCCGAAGGCAAGCGCCTGCAGACCCCGGCCGACTGGGTCTACGTCAATAATTTCGATGATCCTCGCGAACCTCGCGCACTGGAGTTGCCGTCGGGCACTGCTGGCGCCTTTATCGATGACATCAACGGCCTGATCGACAACTTGCTGGCCACTTTTCCGGCGGTGTTCGAACACCCGTCCTACCAGCAAAAGAAAAGCGCCATCGACCGCGCCTTCAACCAGCGTTACGACAAAGCGCTGGACGTGATCGAGCGCCTGGCGCTGGAGAAGGACGTTGCGCTGTACCGCGACAGTACCAATATCGCCTTCACGCCGATGAGCGAAGGCAAAGCCGTGGACGAAGCCGAATTTGCCCAGTTGCCGGAAGCCGATCGCGAGCGTTTTCACGACGACATTGCATGGCTGGAAGAGCGGCTGAACGAAGAACTCGCCAGCCTGCCGCAGTGGAAGCGTGAGTCGAGCAATCAACTGCGCCAGCTCAACGAAGAAACCATCACCCTGGCCTTGCAGCCATTGCTTTCTCCATTGTCGGAGAAGTATGCGGAAAACGCGGCGGTCTGCGGTTACCTGCAAGCCATGCAGGTGTACCTGCTCAAGACTGTGGTCGAGCAACTGGTGGACGACAGCAAGACGGACGCCATCGCCCGCAAGCTGCTGGAAGAGCAATACGCGCCGAGCCTGGTGGTCGGTCATCCGTTCAGCGGCGGTGCGCCAGTGGTCTTTGAGCCGCACCCGACTTACGAAAACCTGTTCGGCCGCATCGAGTACACCACCGATCAGGGCGCGCTCTACACCACATATCGACAGTTGCGTCCGGGTGCGCTGCACCGCGCCAACGGCGGCTTCCTGATTCTTGAAGCGGAAAAAATGCTCAGCGAGCCGTTCGTGTGGGACGCGCTCAAACGCGCGCTGCAATCGCGCAAGCTGAAAATGGAATCGCCGCTGGGCGAGATGGGCCGTTTCGCGACCGTGACCCTTAATCCGCAACATATTCCGTTGCAGGTCAAAGTCGTGATCATTGGCGCCCGACAGCTTTACTACACGCTGCAGGACCTCGATCCGGACTTCCAGGAGATGTTCCGCGTCCTGGTGGACTTCGACGAAGACATCCCGATGGTCGACGAAAGCCTGGAGCAGTTCGCCCAGTTGCTCAAGACCCGCACTTCCGAAGAAGGAATGGCGCCGCTGACCGCCGATGCGGTGGCGCGCCTGGCGACTTACAGTGCTCGCCTGGCTGAGCACCAGGGGCGTTTGTCGGCGCGGATCGGTGATCTGTTCCAACTGGTCAGCGAGGCGGATTTCATTCGCCAACTGGCCAGTGACGAAATGACCGACGCCGGGCACATCGAACGTGCGCTCAAGGCCAAGGCCACGCGAACCGGGCGCGTCTCGGCGCGGATTCTCGATGACATGCTGGCCGGGATCATCCTGATCGACACGGACGGCGCGGCGGTGGGCAAATGTAACGGGCTGACAGTGCTGGAGGTCGGTGACTCGGCGTTCGGTGTGCCGGCGCGGATTTCCGCCACGGTGTATCCGGGCGGTAGCGGCATCGTCGACATCGAGCGCGAGGTCAATCTTGGCCAGCCGATTCACTCCAAGGGCGTGATGATCCTCACCGGGTATCTGGGCAGCCGATACGCCCAGGAATTCCCGCTGGCGATTTCCGCGAGTATCGCCCTGGAGCAATCCTACGGTTACGTCGATGGTGATAGTGCATCGTTGGGCGAGGCTTGCACGCTGATTTCGGCCCTGTCGAAAACCCCGCTCAAGCAGTGTTTTGCGATTACCGGTTCGATCAACCAGTTCGGTGAAGTGCAGGCGGTGGGCGGGGTCAACGAGAAGATCGAAGGCTTCTTCCGGCTCTGCGAAGCCCGTGGGTTGACCGGCGAGCAGGGAGCAATCATTCCCCACGCCAACGTTGCCACGCTGATGCTCGACGAGAAAGTGCTGACGGCGGTGCGCGCGGGGCAGTTCCACGTCTACGCCGTGCGCCAGGCTGATGAAGCCCTGAGCCTGTTGGTCGGTGAGCCGGCCGGTGCGCCGGACGCGGATGGCCAGTTCCCTGAAGGCAGCGTTAACGCGCGGGTGGTGGAACGCTTGCGGGTCATCGCAGAAATGATCAGCGAAGAGGACCTCAAGGAAGCCGAGAAAGAAGCTGCGCAGGAAGCCCTGGTCGAGGCCAAACCGGCCTGACCGATCTGAAGGATCACACCGATCCACTGTGGGAGCGAGCCTGCTCGCGATGACGCACTGCCATCCAGCACATGTGTTGGCTGGAAGTCCGCTATCGCGAGCAGGCTCGCTCCCACACTTGTATTAAGTGAACGCTGAAAAAGTGCCATCACTCTGACGTCAATATTCACACAATGACCATTCGGCGCCTTCTGGTCCCACTTGACGTGCTAGTCAGACTTTTCCTCTATTCTCAGGTCAAGGATATCGACAGTAATCACTGGATCGAGACAGCCCTCCCGTGGGGGTTGAATACCGGATCTACCGAGGGTCGCCGCCATGTCGCGCAACCTCTGCCTTACCCGTCAATGCCTGGGCCTTGTGACCCGTATCGAGTGTGCCATCCGCCCATTGGCGGGTGATACGGGCATGTGGACCTTACTCTTCGCCGCCGGGATGGCCGGCGAACAACCCTCCGCCATTAAAGCCCAGGGCCCGTTTCATGGCCCCTTTGTGGCTGAGTCGATCCTCGACACCATCGTTGAAAGTCTCACCCTGCATGGCTATGAGCTGGCCGATGATCCGCAAATCTGGTGCCTGCACCTGCAAGCTCAGTTGCGGGAAATCAATGGTGGCCGCTGCCGCAACTCTGGAGGCTTCGAGTTTCGGCCCGAGCATTGAGCAAACTATTGAACAAGGTGGGAGGTGTCCGCCTTATCGAGTTTGACCTCAAAGCCATATTGCACGGTGGAGAGGTCGGTTCGTTGATAGGTTTCCAGGCGGGTTGGTTGCCCGTAGAAATAATGCACCCCCAATAATGCCGGGCCTTCCGCGCTCGCATCGTGGCTGACCGCCAGAATCTCCTTCAGATAATTGCCGCTGTCGTCCTTGGCGAAGAAACGCCAGTCCTGGGCGGGAAACTGCTTCAGATCAACCACCAACGCATTGCCTTTGAGCGTCAGCCCTTTGGGCAGCTGGTGGGCGTCGATGGTTTTCTTTTCGATGCTGGCGAGAAACAACGGCATGGAGCCCACTGCGTAAGCCGGCGTTTCCGGAAACAGGTTCAAGTCGTAGGTGATAGTGCCGCGCAGGGGATCGACCTGATAAGCCTCAGGCGGCAATTCGATCGGCTCATCGCGCTTGCCGTTACTGTCCTCGGTAAAGAAGCTGACCGGGCTTTCGCCAGGGTTGAAGGAGGTGCCGAGCAGCTCATCATTGAAGCTTTTGGGGTGATCGAAGTCGATACGCGCGGCGCTGGGGTCTTCGACCGACTGACTGATGCGGACGCTTTTTTTCAGTTGTTCCTCGCCAAGTGTGGCGCCCTTGAGCCAGCTCGGGGCCTGGTCGTCGTACACCACCACCGGCAGTGTCAGGGGCTGGATGGTCTTTTGCGTGGTATGTGGGTCGAAGCGAAGTACCGGCAGGTTCAAGTCCTTGCGAGTCACCGTGGCCGTTGAAAAGTCCAGTACGCTGACCTCAAGCGTTTCGATCGGTCCGTTGAAGTACACCTTGGAATACTGTCGGCTCTGTTGCTTCTCAAAGGCGCGCTGTTCTTCCTCGAGCTGTTCTTCGAAGCTCTCGCTCCAGGCTTTCTGCTGTTGCATTTTCGCCAGTTGTTTTTGATAGAAGGCTATTTGTGCGGAGGTTTCGTTGATCGAGCCTGAGCGCGAGAGAAATTGCCCGGTGCTGTCCCTGGCCTGGACGATCAGCGGGTTCAACGGTATTTGGCTGACCTCCGGGGCCAGTGGCGCGCTGTTGTTGAATTCGATTTCGGCATAGTTGTTTGCAAGGTTGAGCAGGGTGACGCTGAGGTTGTCGTTGGTGCGAGTCTGGCCAACGTCCTTTTTCGTCAGGTCGAAGCTGTAGAGCCGACCCGGCGCGATGATTTCCACCTTGCCTTGCAGGCTCACCGGTTGTGGCTGTTTCGTGTTTTCGACACCCAGGCCATCGATGAAGGGGTAGGTCACCGTCAGGTCTTCAGGGTTGGTCAGGTTTGAGCTCGATGGGCTCAGTTGAATTCCAGGATCGGTTTCTGACCATTCCGGTTGATATTGAATGACGCGTTTGTTGCTCAAAGTTACCGATTGCCATTCAAGGCTATGGGGAAAGAGATACGCGGCCGGAATGTTGAAGTTGAAGGGGAGCACCGGTTGCAGGTCGGTCAGGTAGTCGGAACTGGAATCCTTGTGCAGCACGAACAGGCCGTTGATATACGTGTCGACCAAAGCCTGGGGCGTCGGATAGTGCTTGAGGATCGCGAGGGCGTCTTCGCCATATTCTGTTTCCACCGGTTTGCTGTCGAGCTTGAGTTGCGCACGCTCAAGCAACAACAGTGAGCCGCCAAGTTCAGCCACGGCATCCTTGAGCTTTGGGTCCTGAATCGCCTCCAGAGACTTCTCGAACTGCGCCGTCCTTTCCTCGAGGCTGACCTGGCGCTTCTCCTCGCTGGGTGAGCAGGCACTCATCAGCAAAGCCAGGCAAATTCCGGCGCTCGTTAAAGGCAATCGCACATCCATTTCCCGTCTTCCTGTCCGCTGTCGCTGAGCTGTCATTGCTTTGGACACTAGCAGAAAAACCTTGTCACACACGCGCAGGTTGCGGATTTCCCAACGGTTTCTGTCTGCTTCTGGGTATAGACAGGCGGCTGGTATACTCGCAGCCATTTTCAACCCCACGTGTGAGAGTCAATGGAACGCTTTATCGAAAACGCAATGTACGCCAGTCGCTGGCTGCTGGCGCCAATCTACTTCGGTCTGTCCCTTGGGCTGCTGGCCCTGGCGCTGAAATTCTTCCAGGAAGTCTTCCACGTCATCCCTAACGTGTTCTCGATGGCCGAGTCGGATCTGATTCTGGTGCTGCTCTCGCTGATCGACATGGCGCTGGTAGGCGGTTTGCTGGTGATGGTGATGATTTCCGGCTACGAGAACTTCGTTTCCCAACTGGACATCGACGACGACAAGGAAAAGCTCAACTGGCTGGGCACCATGGATTCCTCTTCATTGAAGATGAAGGTGGCCGCTTCCATCGTGGCCATTTCGTCCATCCACCTGCTGCGGATTTTCATGGACGCCAAGAACGTCGATCCCGAGCATTTGAAGTGGTACGTGATCATCCACATGACCTTCGTGATTTCGGCGTTTGCCATGGGCTATCTGGATAAGCTGACCAAGCACTGATCGCTTTTACCGGTATACCCAACCGCCCGAATGTTGCGAAACAGACGGGCGGTGTCGTTTATGGCTTGTACTTTGAAGCGCCGAGGCCTATGCCTGTAATGATCTTGGCTCGCCACTGTGTGAGGTGTGTTCATGAACCTGCAAGAGTTGAATGCCTATGCCATCGCCGGGAAGATTGATGAACTCAACCTGATCTCGATGGAAGGCGGGATCTATCTATTGGAAGCGCGGATGCATGGCGCGGCGTACCCATTGAGTGATGCCCGCGGCCAGATGTTTCATTTGCGTTCGGTCGAGCATGCGCGTGAAGTGCTTCATGCCTTTCCCAGCTTGCCGTTCAACCTTGTACACATTTCGGTTCATGACGAGATGTGTGGGCTCGGTGCCAGTTCCGAAGAGAGCCTGAAGGTACCCATCGCGTGGCAGCACTGACAGCTCTCATCAACTCAATGGCATCTGTGCTAGTCTGCTGGCCCTTTTGGTTCCGGGCGCTCCGGGGCGCGCTGTGTACGCACGGCGAGTTCCAGGGCCGTCCGCACAGCGGAGCAGTGTCATGTCCGAAGTAAATCTGTCCACCGACGAAACCCGCGTCAGCTACGGTATTGGCCGTCAGTTGGGCGACCAACTGCGCGACAACCCGCCACCGGGCGTTAGCCTGGACGCGATCCTGGCAGGTCTGACCGACGCTTTCGCCGGCAAGGAAAGCCGTGTGGGCCAGGAAGAAATGTCCGCGAGCTTCAAGGTCATTCGCGAAATCATGCAAGCTGAAGCAGCTGCCAAAGCTGAAGCCGCTGCTGGCGAAGGCCTGGCATTCCTGGCTGAAAACGCCAAGCGTGACGGCATCACCACCCTGGCTTCCGGCCTGCAATTCGAAGTGCTGACTCAAGGTGAAGGCGCCAAGCCAACCCGTGAAGATCAAGTACGCACTCACTACCACGGCACTCTGATCGACGGCACTGTGTTCGACAGCTCCTACGATCGTGGTCAGCCTGCAGAATTCCCGGTTGGCGGCGTGATCGCTGGCTGGACCGAAGCCCTGCAACTGATGAACGCCGGCAGCAAATGGCGTCTGTACGTGCCGAGCGAACTGGCTTACGGCGCTCAAGGCGTTGGCAGCATTCCGCCGCACAGCGTGCTGGTGTTCGACGTCGAACTGCTCGACGTTCTGTAATACCTGGCCCGATGCTACGTCGGGCTAATGTGGGAGCGAGCCTGCTCGCGATAGCGGCATAACAATCGACTGAAATGTTGAATGCTAGTCAGCCTTCGCGAGCAGGCTCGCTCCCACAGTTTTTGCAGTGATCTTCATACCTCGAACTTTGTATTGAGATCATGAGACGGGCGCAATGCCCGGGCATAGCAGAACAGAAACAGATTGCGCACCAGTTCCTTGAGCACCACCGGCTCGCTGGAACTCAAGCCGTTGAGGTCCAGATCACCCTGATCCTGCAGCTCGTTCAAGGCTTCTTCTTCAAGCACCGCACAGACTTCCCCGGTTTCCCGATGCAGGATCCTGAGGTAAGGGTGTGGGCGGTCCAGCCAGGCGTCGATCAAATAAGTCATGGGTCTCATCTCCATTGATGGGTTTCAATGAGAATAATTCTTATTCATCAAATAGCAAGGACCTATTGGCGGTTTGTGTTTTTTTAAGGGTAAAGCTTGCGTAAGGTCAAAGCGGCTGGCGTTTGTCTATTGCGAGGGATTATTGGGCGACGCGGGGGAGGGTGAAGCACCATCCCACGCAGGACGCGGGATGGAATACAGCAGGCTCAGACTTTTCTGACGAACTCGGATTTGAGCTTCATCGGGCCGATGCCGTCGATCTTGCAGTCGATGTCGTGATCACCATCGCACAGGCGGATGTTCTTGACCTTGGTACCGACCTTGACCACCAGCGATGTGCCTTTGACCTTGAGGTCCTTGATCACGGTGATGGTGTCGCCGTCCTGCAGGACATTGCCGACCGAATCCTTTTTCACGGTGTCATCGGACACTGCTTCGGCTTCGCCGCTGGCGGACCACTCGTGGGCGCACTCAGGGCAGATCAACTGGGCGCCGTCTTCGTAGGTGTATTCGGAATTGCATTTTGGGCAGGGTGGCAACGTGCTCACTAAAGCTCCTTGGATTGAGGATCGCTAAAAGTCGCACATTATATAGGGTTTTAGGCCGAAGAGGGCGTGGCGCTAAATAACCTGTGGGAGCGGCCCGTGGCGAGGGGGCTCCCACAGGGGGATGAATCAGTGCGTGCGGGCGACCGCAAACTCGCTCAGCTCGACCAGAGCATCGCGGTATTCGCTGGCAGGCAGTGCATCGAGGCATTTGATCGCGCGGGCCACGTAGTCACGGGCCAGTTGCGCGGTGTAATCCAGCGAACCAGACGCTTCGACGGCTTCGCGGATGCTTTCCAGGTCTTCGATGCCGCCTTTCTGGATCGCCTTGCGTACCAGGGCAGCCTGCTCCGGCGTGCCTTCGCGCATGGTGTAGATCAGCGGCAAGGTCGGCTTGCCTTCAGCCAGATCATCGCCGACGTTTTTGCCCAGGGTTTCGGCGTCGCCTTTATAGTCCAGCAGGTCGTCGACCAATTGGAACGCCACGCCCAGATGATCGCCGAATGTACGCAGGGCTTCCGACTGTTCCGATGTCGCTTCGCAAAGCGCAGCAGCACTGTGTGTCGAGGCCTCGAAGAGCATCGCGGTCTTGCCGCGGATGACTTCCATGTAGGTCTCTTCGGTGGTGCTGGCGTCACGAACCTTCGACAGTTGCAACACTTCGCCTTCGGCGATGATGCGCGTGGCTTGCGAAAGGATTTTCATCACCGGCATGGAGCCCAGTTCGACCATCATTTCGAAGGACCGCGAATACAGGAAGTCGCCCACCAGCACGCTCGGGGCGTTGCCCCACATGGCGTTGGCGGTCGAGCGGCCACGGCGCATGCCGGACATGTCGACTACGTCGTCATGCAGCAGGGTTGCGGTGTGCAGGAACTCGATGGTCGCGGCCAGCAGGCGCAGGTCATCGCCTTCGCGCCCCAGTGCCTTGCCACACAGCAACACTAATAGAGGACGCAGGCGTTTACCGCCAGCCGAGGTAATGTAATCGCCGATTTTCGATACCAGCGGCACTCGGGAAGTCAGCTGCTTCTTGATGATGCCGTCGACGGCGCTAAAATCGTCCGCCACCGCGCGGTAGAAAGCTTGGGGTTGCATCAGCGACAGTTGCTCCAGAAGGGTTGCGCGGCATGCTAGGACCCACGTCGGCGGGTGTCAAGGCACGATGGACGGCCTCTTGCATCGCCTCGGCAGCTTGCGTACAATCGCGCACCCTGAACTTCCTGGGCAGCACCTGCCTTACGCAATTGCAAACAGGCCTTCCAGCCCAATGCAGCCATGCCAGCCAATACCTCTTCTTATAAAGAGCTGGGTGAGCAGGATTATCGGAGAAATACCATGTCGTACGCAGTAATTGTTACTGGTGGCAAGCAATACAAGGTCGCCCCAGGTGAATACCTGAAGATCGAAAAACTGGAAATCGCTACCGGCGAATCCGTAACTTTTGATCGCGTTCTGTTGGTCGCCAATGGCGATGACGTGAACATCGGCGCTCCAGTTGTTGCTGGCGCTACCGTTGTGGCTGAAGTGATCTCCCAAGGTCGTCACGATAAAGTCCGCATCATCAAGTTCCGTCGTCGTAAGCACCACATGAAGCGTATGGGCCACCGCCAGTGGTACACCGAGATCAAAATCACCGGTATTCAGGCTTAATTTCAGCCTAATTCCTCACTAGGAGAATTGACTCATGGCACACAAAAAAGCTGGTGGTAGTACCCGTAACGGTCGCGACTCAGAAGCCAAACGCCTTGGCGTGAAGATGTATGGCGGCCAGGTTATCATTCCGGGCAACATCATCGTGCGTCAGCGCGGCACCCAATTCCACGCTGGCTACGGCGTTGGCATGGGCAAGGATCACACTCTGTTCGCTAAAATCGACGGCGTGATCAAGTTCGAAGTAAAGGGCGCCTTCGGTCGTCGTTACGTAAGCATTGTCCCGAAGACTGAAGTCGTCGCGGCATAATTGCGTAGTTGCTGGAAAAGCCCTGTCTCGCGACGGGGCTTTTTCGTTTGTGGGGTGAGTCTCTTGCAAAGCTGTTTGTGATGGGCTCCAGCGCTGGATTTGCGGTCGTTGATTGAGGTCGCTGCGCTCATTTTTGCAAGAGTCTTATGTCTTAGTGTTTTTCGGCTCGTCCGTATGACGAGAGGCGTTTTGTTATGAAGTTTGTTGATGAAGTATCGATTCGAGTAAAGGCCGGTGACGGCGGCAACGGTTGCATGAGCTTCCGTCGCGAAAAATTCATTGAAAACGGCGGCCCGAACGGCGGTGATGGTGGTGATGGCGGCTCGGTCTACATGATCGCCGACGAAAACCTCAACACCCTGGTGGACTACCGTTACACCCGGCACTTTGATGCCGAGCGTGGTTCCAACGGCGGCAGCACTGACTGCACCGGCAAAAAAGGTGAAGAGCTGGTCCTGCGTGTTCCGGTCGGTACTACCGTCATCGACTCTGCCACCCAGGAAGTGATCGGCGACCTGACCAAAGCTGGCCAGAAACTGCTGGTGGCTCATGGCGGCTGGCACGGTCTGGGTAACACCCGATTCAAATCCAGTACCAACCGTGCTCCGCGCCAGACCACTCCGGGTAAGCCGGGCGAGGCGCGTGACCTGAAGCTGGAAATGAAGGTATTGGCTGACGTCGGCCTGCTGGGCTTGCCGAACGCCGGTAAAAGTACCCTGATCCGCGCTGTATCGGCCGCCAAGCCGAAAGTCGCCGACTACCCGTTCACCACGCTGGTGCCGAACCTGGGTGTGGTCAGTGTCGATCGCTGGAAAAGCTTTGTGGTCGCGGATATTCCGGGCCTGATCGAAGGTGCTTCCGACGGCGCAGGCCTGGGGATTCGCTTCCTCAAGCACTTGTCGCGTACCCGTCTGTTGCTGCACCTCGTGGACATGGCGCCGCTGGATGACACCAGCGCTCCGGATGCTGCCGAAGTGATCGTCAGCGAACTGACCAAGTTCAGCCCGTCCCTGGCTGAGCGCGATCGTTGGTTGGTGCTGAACAAGTGCGACCAGATTCTTGAGGAAGAGCACGACGAACGCGTCAAGGAAATCGTAGATCGCCTGGAGTGGACCGGTCCTGTCTATGTGATCTCGGCGATCTCCAAGCTGGGTACCGAGCGTCTGTGCCACGACATCATGCGTTATCTGGAAGATCGTGCCGATCGCCTGGCTGCCGACCCTGCGTACAAGGAAGAGTTGGCCGAACTCGATCAGCGCATCGAAGACGAAGCCCGTGCTCAGTTGCAGGCCCTGGATGACCAGCGTGCCCTGCGCCGTAGCGGCGTGAAGTCGGTCCACGACATCGGCGACGATGATTGGGACGAAGAAGATGTGGATGACGAAGACGGTCCGGAAATCATTTACGTGCGTGACTGATTCGTTGCGATAAACTTAAACGCCGCTCACTGGAGCGGCGTTTTAGTATCTGGAAATCGATAGTTGGTCACGAATAACCACGAATAACGTTACGGGCAGTGCCAGGTCGCGCTGTCCTCAAGCTAAGGTTGAAGATGATGCGGAGCAAGGTGACAGGTGCGCGGCGTTGGGTCGTGAAGATCGGCAGCGCTTTGCTGACAGCGGATGGCAAGGGGCTGGATCGCGCGGCAATGAGTGTTTGGGTCGAGCAGATGGTGGCTTTGCATGAGGCTGGCGTCGAGCTGGTGCTGGTGTCCTCCGGGGCGGTGGCGGCCGGCATGAGCCGCTTGGGCTGGACCGTGCGACCCAGTGCGATGCACGAGCTGCAGGCCGCCGCCGCCATCGGTCAGATGGGGTTGGTGCAGGCCTGGGAATCGAGCTTTGCCGTGCATGGCCGGCATACCGCGCAGATTCTCCTCACTCACGATGACTTGTCCGACCGCAAGCGCTACCTGAATGCCCGTAGCACCTTGCGTGCGCTGGTCGAGCTGAAAGTTATTCCGGTGATCAACGAGAACGACACCGTGGTCACCGACGAAATACGTTTCGGCGACAACGACACCCTGGCAGCGTTGGTAGCCAACCTGGTCGAGGCTGACTTGCTGGTGATCCTTACTGATCGCGACGGCATGTTCGACGCCGATCCGCGCAACAACCCTGACGCCAATCTGATTTACGAGGCGCGCGCCGATGATCCGGCGCTGGATGCGGTGGCGGGCGGTACGGGTGGTGCGCTGGGTCGTGGGGGCATGCAGACCAAATTGCGTGCTGCGCGGCTGGCGGCTCGCTCCGGTGCGCACACCATCATCGTTGGTGGGCGTATTGAGCGCGTGCTGGATCGTCTCAAGGCTGGCGAGCGCATTGGCACCTTGCTGTCGCCCGAGCGCGGCATGCTGGCAGCGCGCAAGCAATGGCTGGCCGGGCACTTGCAAACCCGCGGCACGCTCGTGCTGGATGCTGGTGCGGTGACGGCGCTGTCCCAAGGCAACAAAAGTTTGCTGCCTGTGGGGGTCAAATTGGTCCAGGGCAGCTTCCGTCGTGGTGAGATGGTAGTTTGCGTGGCGTCGGATGGTCGTGAAATCGCTCGAGGCCTGGCCAACTACAGCGCGCTGGAAGCACAAAAAATCATCGGTCAGTCGTCTGAGGCGATTGTCGGTCTGTTGGGTTACATGGCGGAGCCGGAACTGGTTCATCGCGATAACCTGATCCTGGTCTGAAGGAATACCTGAATGCGCGTGGCAAAAGGATTGTTGGGTCTGCTGTTGATGATGCCGTTGCTGGCCTCGGCCGAGGAGATTGGTCAGGTGTCGACGGTGTTCAAGTTTGTCGGTCCGAACGACCGCATCGTCGTCGAAGCGTTTGATGATCCAAAGGTCGAGGGTGTGACTTGCTACCTGTCGCGGGCCAAGACGGGTGGCGTGAAGGGTGGTTTGGGGTTGGCTGAAGATCGCGCGGAAGCGTCTATTGCTTGTCGTCAGGTCGGACCGATCAGCTTCAAAGGCGAGCTGAAGGATGGTGACGAGGTGTTCAAGGAGCGCACGTCGCTGGTGTTCAAAACCATGCAGGTGGTGCGATTCCTCGACAAGAAGCGCAATACGCTGGTGTACCTGGTCTATAGCGATCGTGTGATCGAGGGCAGTCCGCAGAATGCGGTCACCGCCATCCCGATCCTGCCGTGGGCGCAGGCGCAGTAATCTAAAGAAGATCAAAAATATGGGAAGGGGCTGCCCCTTCCCATTTTTTTTGCGCTGGGGTTGCCAAATCGCAGGCAATAAAAAACCGACCCTGAGGTCGGTTTTTTAACAAGCTTATCGCTTATGCGGCAACAGCAAGGTTCAGAGCCTTGACGTGACCGTTCAGGCGGCTCTTATGACGAGCAGCCTTGTTCTTGTGGATGATGCCTTTATCGGCCATACGGTCGATAACTGGCACGGCCAGAACGTAAGCAGCTTGAGCTTTTTCAGCGTCTTTTGCGTCGATGGCTTTAACTACATTCTTGATGTAGGTACGAACCATGGAACGCAGGCTGGCGTTGTGGCTGCGACGCTTCTCAGCCTGTTTTGCACGTTTTTTGGCGGAAGGTGTGTTGGCCACCGTCGAGCTCCTCGAAAGACTTTTTAGGAAATAGCAAACAAAATAGGCCGCGAATCATGCCGATGAGTTGATGTCTTGTCAAGGGCGGTTGAGACGTTCCGCTAAGTGGTAGGTATAAAGAGGCGGGATATTTATTTCCGGCGCTTGACCTGTAAACTCGCGAGCTTTGGCTCTGTGCTGCTGCGGCGCGGAGTATCGCATAAGTAGGCGCTTTGTTCGCCTGCTGTTTATCGACAGGCACAAACTCTTTCAATGAATCTGCTCAAATCGTTAGCCGCCGTCAGCTCTATCACGATGCTTTCCCGGATTCTGGGGTTCGTTCGTGACACTCTCATTGCGCGCATATTTGGCGCCGGGATGGCGACTGACGCCTTCTTTATCGCCTTCAAATTGCCCAATCTGCTGCGACGGATCTTCGCCGAGGGGGCTTTTTCCCAGGCATTCGTACCGATTCTTGCCGAATATAAAAGCCAGAAGGGCGAGGAGGCGACGCGAACCTTCATTGCCTACGTCTCGGGCCTGCTGACACTGGTGCTGGCGGTGGTCACCGCTTTGGGCATGCTCGCTGCGCCGTGGGTCATCTGGGCGACCGCGCCAGGTTTCGCCGATACGCCGGAAAAATTCGAGCTGACGGCCAGCCTGTTGCGCGTGACCTTTCCTTATATCTTGCTGATATCCCTGTCTTCATTGGCCGGTGCGATCCTCAATACCTACAACCGTTTCTCGGTGCCGGCCTTTGTACCGACACTGCTCAACGTCAGCATGATCGTCTTTTCGCTGTTCCTGACCCCGTACTTCGATCCGCCGGTGATGGCGCTGGGCTGGGCAGTGCTGGTGGGTGGTCTGGCGCAATTGCTCTATCAGCTGCCGCACCTGAAAAAGCTCGGACTGCTGGTGTTGCCGCGCCTGAACCTGCGTGACAGCGGCGTCTGGCGGGTCATGAAACAAATGCTGCCGGCGATTCTCGGCGTGTCCGTGAGCCAGATTTCGCTGATCATCAATACTATTTTCGCCTCGTTCCTGGTCGCCGGTTCCGTGTCCTGGATGTACTACGCCGACCGTTTGATGGAATTACCGTCCGGTGTGCTGGGCGTGGCGCTGGGCACGATTCTCTTGCCGACCCTGGCCAAGACCTACGCCAGCAAGGATCGCCAAGAATATTCGCGGATCCTCGATTGGGGGCTGCGCCTGTGCTTTATGTTGGTGTTGCCGTGCTCACTGGCACTGGGGATTCTCGCCGAACCGTTGACGGTTTCCTTGTTCCAGTACGGCCAGTTCAGCGCGTTTGACGCCTCCATGACCCAACGGGCGCTGATCGCTTATTCGGTCGGTTTGCTCGGGATTATCGTGATAAAAGTGCTGGCGCCGGGCTTTTATGCGCAACAAAACATCCGTACGCCGGTAAAAATTGCGATTTTTACCCTGGTCGTTACCCAGTTGTTCAACCTGGTGTTGATCGGCCCGCTGGCCCATGCCGGCCTGGCGCTGGCCATCAGCATCGGCGCGTGCATTAACGCCGGGCTGCTGTTCTATCAGCTGCGCAAACAGCAGATGTATGAACCGCAACCGGGTTGGGCGAAATTTGGCTTCAAGCTGTTGATAGCGGTGTTGGTGATGTCGGCTGTGTTACTGGTCGGAATGCATTTCATGCCAGCCTGGGATCAAGGGCATATGCTGGAGCGGTTCCTGCGTCTGGGTGCATTGGTCGTTGCCGGTGTGGTGGCTTATTTCGGCATGTTGCTGTTGATGGGCTTCCGTTTGCGCGACTTCAATCGCAAAGCGCTGAGCTGAGGTCATGACCTCGATAAACACGGGCGAATCGACGGTTTTGTCGGCTCGATCACTTTGGGTTACGGTGTTGCCTGTCGTCGGCCGCCGGGTGTGGTTATAATCGACCACTTTATGAGCAAGAAGCGCGTTATGCAGCTGGTTCGAGGCCTCCACAACCTGCGCCCCCAGCATCGGGGCTGTGTCGCCACTATTGGCAACTTTGACGGTGTTCACCGCGGCCACCAGGCTATCCTGGCGAGGCTCCGTGAGCGTGCGCTCGAGTTGGGCGTGCCCAGCTGCGTGGTGATTTTTGAGCCGCAGCCGCGGGAGTTTTTCGCCCCGGACACGGCACCGGCCCGTCTGGCCCGGCTGCGGGACAAACTGCAGCTGCTGGCCGAAGAAGGTGTCGACCGGGTCCTGTGCCTGGCCTTCAACCAGCGCCTGAGCAAGCTCAGCGCCGCCGAATTCGTCGATACCATTCTGGTGGACGGCCTCGGTGTCCAGCACCTGGAGGTCGGTGACGATTTCCGTTTCGGCTGTGACCGGGTAGGGGATTTCGATTTCCTGCAACAGGCCGGCGTCCTGCAAGGTTTTACCGTCGAAGCAGCACAGACGGTCGTACTCGACGGTATTCGCGTCAGCAGCACCCAGGTTCGCAATGCCTTGGCGGCTGCCGATTTTGCCCTGGCCGAGCGACTGCTCGGGCGTCCGTTCCGGATTGCCGGGCGGGTCCTGCATGGCCAGAAGCTGGCGCGCCAGTTGGGTACGCCGACGGCCAACATACAACTCAAGCGTCGTCGCGTGCCGCTGACCGGGGTTTACCTGGTCAACGTCGACATCGACGGCAAGACCTGGCCAGGCGTCGCCAACATTGGCGTGCGGCCAACCGTTCAAGGTGATGGCAAAGCCCACCTCGAAGTGCATCTTTTAGATTTTGCCGGCGATCTGTATGACCGGCGTTTGACGGTGGTTTTCCACCACAAGCTGCGTGAAGAGCAGCGTTTCGCCTCTCTGGAGGCGCTTAAGACGGCGATCAATGCGGATGTTGCCGCCGCCCGTGCCCTGTCGCACCTAGCGCCAATCGCTAATGAAGAGCCTTAAATGACCGACTATAAAGCCACGCTAAACCTTCCGGACACCGCCTTCCCAATGAAGGCCGGCCTGCCTCAGCGCGAACCGCAGATTCTGCAGCGCTGGGACAGCATTGGCCTGTACGGTAAGTTGCGCGAGATTGGCAAGGATCGTCCGAAGTTCGTACTTCACGACGGTCCTCCGTACGCCAACGGCACGATTCACATCGGTCATGCGCTGAACAAGATTCTCAAGGACATGATCATCCGCTCGAAAACCCTCTCGGGTTTCGACGCGCCTTATGTTCCGGGCTGGGACTGCCACGGTCTGCCGATCGAGCACAAAGTCGAAGTGACCCACGGCAAGAACCTGGGCGCGGACAAGACCCGCGAACTGTGCCGTGCCTACGCCACCGAGCAGATCGAAGGCCAGAAATCCGAATTCATCCGTCTGGGCGTGTTGGGCGACTTTGCCAACCCGTACAAGACCATGGACTTCAAAAACGAGGCCGGCGAAATCCGTGCCCTGGCCGAAATCGTCAAGGGCGGTTTCGTGTTCAAGGGCCTCAAGCCTGTGAACTGGTGCTTCGACTGCGGTTCGGCTTTGGCTGAAGCAGAAGTCGAGTACGAGAACAAAAAGTCCTCGACCATCGACGTGGCATTCTCGATTGCCGACGAGGCCAAACTGGCTGCCGCTTTCGGGCTGGAGTCCTTGGCCAAACCTGCCTCGATCGTGATCTGGACCACCACCCCGTGGACCATCCCGGCCAACCAGGCGTTGAACGTTCACCCGGAATTCAACTACGCCCTGGTCGACGTCGGCGACAAACTGCTGGTGCTGGCTGAAGAGCTGGTCGAGTCGTGCCTGGCCCGTTACAACCTGGAAGGCTCGGTCATCGCGACCACCACCGGTAAAGAGCTGGACCTGATCAACTTCCGTCACCCGTTCTACGATCGTCTGTCGCCGGTTTACCTGGCCGACTACGTTGAACTGGGCGCTGGCACCGGCGTGGTTCACTCCTCGCCAGCCTACGGCGTGGACGACTTCGTGACCTGCAAGAAGTACGGCATGGTCAACGATGACATCATCAATCCGGTTCAAAGCAACGGCGTTTACGTACCGTCGCTGGAATTCTTCGGCGGCCAGTTCATCTGGAAGGCCAACCCGGCCATCGTCGACAAGTTGACCGAAGTCGGTGCGCTGCTGCACACCAGCATCATCGAACACAGCTACATGCACTGCTGGCGCCACAAAACCCCGCTGATCTACCGCGCCACCGCGCAGTGGTTCATCGGCATGGACAAAGAACCTGTGACCGGCGATACCCTGCGCAAGCGGGCGATCAAAGCCATCGAAGAGACCAAGTTCGTTCCGGCCTGGGGCCAGGCACGCCTGCACTCGATGATCGCCAACCGTCCGGACTGGTGCATCTCCCGTCAGCGCAACTGGGGCGTGCCGATTCCGTTCTTCCTGAACAAGGAAAGCGGCGAGCTGCACCCACGTACCGCCGAGTTGATGGAAGAAGTCGCCAAGCGCGTCGAAGTCGAAGGCATCGAAGCCTGGTTCAAGATGGACGCTGCCGAGTTGCTCGGTGACGAAGCGCCGAAGTACGACAAGATCAGCGACACCCTGGACGTCTGGTTCGATTCGGGCACCACGCACTGGCATGTTCTGCGCGGTTCGCACTCGATGGGCCACGAGGCCGGTCCACGTGCCGACCTGTACCTGGAAGGTTCGGACCAACACCGCGGCTGGTTCCACTCGTCGTTGCTGACCGGTTGCGCCATCGACAACCACGCGCCATACCGCGAGCTGCTGACCCACGGCTTCACCGTCGACGAGTCCGGCCGCAAGATGTCCAAGTCCCTGGGCAACGTGATCGCGCCGCAAAAGGTCAACGACACCCTGGGCGCCGACATCATGCGTCTGTGGGTCGCTTCCACCGATTACTCGGGTGAAATGGCGGTTTCCGAGCAGATCCTGCAGCGCAGTGCGGACGCCTACCGGCGGATCCGTAACACCGCGCGCTTCCTGCTCTCGAACCTGACCGGCTTCAACCCGGCCACCGACATCCTGCCGGCCGAAGAAATGCTGGCGCTGGACCGTTGGGCCGTGGACCGCACCCTGCTGCTGCAACGCGAGCTGCAAGAGCACTACGGTGAATACCGCTTCTGGAACGTCTACTCCAAGATCCACAACTTCTGCGTGCAGGAGCTGGGCGGTTTCTACCTCGACATCATCAAGGACCGTCAGTACACCACTGGCGCCAACAGCAAGGCGCGCCGTTCGGCGCAAACCGCGCTGTACCACATCTCCGAAGCGCTGGTGCGCTGGATCGCGCCGATCCTCGCGTTCACCGCTGACGAACTGTGGGAATACCTGCCGGGCGAGCGTAACGAATCGGTCATGCTCAACACCTGGTACGAAGGCCTGACCGAGCTGCCGGAAAACGTCGAGCTGGACCGCGCCTACTGGGAGCGGATCATGGCGGTGAAGGTCGCGGTCAACAAGGAAATGGAAATCCAGCGCGCGGCCAAGGCCGTCGGTGGCAACCTGCAAGCCGAAGTGACGCTGTTCGCCGAAGAGGCGCTGAGCGCCGACCTGGCCAAGCTGAGCAACGAACTGCGCTTCGTGCTGATCACCTCGACCGCCACCGTTGCACCGTTCGTTCAGGCGCCGGCCGATGCCGTGGTCACCGAAGTCAGCGGTTTGAAACTGCAAGTGGTCAAGTCGAGCCACGCCAAGTGCGCCCGTTGCTGGCACTGCCGTGAAGACGTCGGCGTCAACCCGGAGCATCCGGAAATCTGCGGTCGTTGCGTCGACAACATCAGCGGCGCTGGCGAGGTTCGTCACTATGCCTAATGCCGTTGGCCGTTTCGGACGGCTGAGCTGGCTCTGGTTGAGTTTGCTGGTCCTGGTCATCGACCAGGCCAGCAAGTTCTACTTCGAAGGCAAGCTCGAGATGTTCCAGCAAATCGTGGTGATCCCCGATTTGTTCAGCTGGACCCTGGCCTATAACACGGGTGCGGCATTCAGCTTCCTGGCCGACAGTTCCGGCTGGCAGCGCTGGTTGTTTGCCCTGATCGCTGCAGTGGTCAGTGGCGTGCTGGTGGTATGGCTCAAGCGCCTGGGGCGTAACGAAACCTGGCTGGCCGTCGCTTTGGCGCTGGTGCTGGGTGGCGCGCTGGGTAATTTGTACGACCGCATTGCCCTGGGCCATGTGATCGATTTCATTCTGGTGCATTGGCAGAACCGCTGGTATTTCCCGGCGTTCAACTTTGCCGACAGTGCAATCACTGTCGGTGCTGTAATGCTTGCGCTGGACATGTTCAAAAGTAAGAAAACCGGAGAAGCCGTTCATGACTGAACAGGTATTGGCTGAGCAACGCATCCGCCAGAACACGGAAGTCACCTTGCACTTTGCACTGCGCCTGGAGAACGGCGACACGGTCGACAGCACCTTCGACAAAGCCCCGGCGACCTTCAAGGTCGGTGACGGCAACCTGTTGCCAGGTTTCGAAGCAGCGCTGTTCGGCTTCAAGGCTGGCGACAAGCGTACGCTGACGATTGCGCCGGAAAACGCTTTTGGCCAACCCAACCCGCAGAACGTACAGATCATCCCGCGCTCGCAGTTCAAGGACATGGAACTGTCGCCTGGCTTGCTGGTGATCTTTAACGATGCAGCCAATACTGAGTTGCCTGGTGTTGTGAAAGAGTTCGATGACGAGCAAGTGACCATCGACTTCAACCACCCGCTGGCCGGCAAGGCATTGACCTTTGACGTCGAGATCATCAACGTCAAATCGTTGTAACTTGTAGGAGCGAGCCTTTGTGGGGAGGGGATAAATCCCCTCACCACAAAGGCTCGCTCCCACATTAAGTTTTTCACTGTTTTCGCTATTTCTTGCGCGCAAGACACGAGGCACCGCATGCAAATCAAACTCGCCAACCCCCGTGGCTTCTGCGCTGGTGTGGACCGGGCGATCGAAATCGTCAATCGCGCCCTGGAAGTCTTCGGGCCGCCGATCTATGTGCGCCACGAAGTGGTCCACAACAAATTCGTCGTCGAAGACCTGCGTGCTCGCGGGGCAATTTTCGTCGAAGAACTGGATCAGGTGCCCGATGACGTGATCGTGATCTTCAGCGCCCACGGTGTTTCCCAGGCTGTGCGCACTGAAGCCGCTGGCCGTGGCCTGAAGGTGTTCGACGCCACGTGCCCGCTGGTGACCAAGGTACACATCGAAGTGGCACGCTACAGCCGCGATGGCCGTGAATGCATCCTCATCGGCCACGCCGGTCACCCGGAAGTCGAAGGCACCATGGGCCAATACGATGGCAGCAATGGCGGCGCGATCTATCTGGTCGAAGACGAAAAAGACGTCGCCGAATTGCAGGTGAATAACCCTGAAAGACTGGCGTTCGTGACCCAGACTACCCTGTCCATGGACGATACCAGTCGCGTGATCGACGCCTTGCGTACTCGGTTCCCGGCCATTGGCGGTCCGCGCAAGGACGACATCTGCTATGCCACGCAAAACCGTCAGGACGCGGTCAAGCAACTGGCCGACGAATGCGACGTGGTCCTGGTGGTCGGCAGCCCGAACAGCTCCAACTCCAATCGTTTGCGTGAACTCGCTGAACGCATGGCGACTCCCGCCTATCTGATTGATGGCGCCGAAGACCTGCAAAAGAGTTGGTTCGACGGTGTCGAGCGAATCGGCATCACCGCTGGCGCCTCCGCACCGGAAGTGCTGGTGCGTGGCGTGATCCAGCAGTTGCAGGCGTGGGGCGCTACCGGTGCCGATGAGCTGGCCGGTCGCGAGGAGAACATCACCTTCTCCATGCCTAAAGAGTTGCGCGTGCGCTCCCTGCTTTAACGTTTTTGCCCGCTGGACACAGCGCCTGCTCAGCCTTATGGCTGCGCAGGCTGACACGGCCGGTCGCAGCCAGCACCACCTGCAGCTGAGTGACCGGTTCGCCGGCGGCGCAAATGTGCAATGTCCCCGCTTGAAAGGCCCGGCCGGGCATCTGTGGCTCGCCATTACTGTTGAAGCGTATGTATCGCCTGACCGGCCAATTGCCGACAATCGGCACCCGAGTGCCACTCGCGCGCTCGACCAGCAGCGGATTGCTGTTGTCCTCCGCCCCTTTGCCACTGATATCCAGAATGATCCGCCAACCCTCACTCCAGTCACCGTTGATGGCGTGAATCACGACGCTCTGATTGCGAGTGATGGCAACGGTTCTGGCGTTGCGTATACCACTGATAAGCGACTCGGCCATCTGCTCGCGATAGTTCGATTCAGTCAGTGCAGCAAACGCCGGACTGACCAACAGCAGAACAATCCCGACAATTGTCAGTCCCATGAGCAGTTCGATCAGGCTGAAACCTCGCTGATGCATGTCATCTCCCTCCCTGGAGTGCTGCGGCCCGCGCGATCCCTGCGCGAGTAATGGCAAAACAACCGTACATCTGCCGGTCGAATGTTCTAGCGTGTAGAAGCAGGTATAGCCGACGGCAACGGAGGGCACCGATGGATCATCGTACAAAAGGTTTCACGCTGGTCGAGCTGCTGATCGCGCTCGCCGTGTTTCTGATCCTGATCACCTTGGCCGTGCCGGCGTTTACCCGCTCGGTGCAAAACACCAAGGCCGATACCGAGATCGGCGACCTGCAACGCGCGCTCAATTTCGCCCGGCTTGAGGCTATCGACCGGGGCGTTACCACCCGGGTTCGCCCGACAGCAGACGGCAGTGTCTGGGCCGGCGAGTTGACCGTTTATGACGGTACTGGCAATCCGGCCAATGTATTGCGGGTTGTTCCAGCAATGAGCAGCGGGGCGACTCTGACGCTAACCTCAGGAGTGACCGCAATTGATTTCAACAATCTGGGCGGTTTGTCGGCGCCGTCCACGGCGGTCGTGATCGGTTATGTACTGGGGGCGCAGAGCAGGACGCTGAATGTGTGTTTGAACGGACGAATTCTATTGGGTGGAAGTTGCGGATGAGGGGTTGGAGCAAGCGCGCACAGGAAGGCATGACGCTGATCGAGGTACTGGTCGCGTTGTTGGTGCTGGCCGTAGGGTTGTTGGGCGCGGCGGCGATTCAGCTCAATGCGCTGAAATACACTGACAGCTCGCGGATGACCAGCCAGGCGAGTTTCATCGCCTACGACATGATGGACCGCATTCGCGCCAACTCCGGCGCCGACTACACCGTCACGCCTCCGACCTCGGGCAACCTGAGCGTGGCCCGGGATCAGGACCTTTACGATTTCACCAGCAACATCGTCAATTTCGCCGGCGCCACGGCGACCGGCAGCATCACCCGCAACCAGCGGGTGTACACCATTACCATCACCTGGGACGACTCACGGGCCGCCAATACCGCCGATTCGCGCCGCAGTTTTGTCCTTACCAGTCGCGCCACCGTTGATCCGGCGACAACACCATGATCAGAGCCAGCAAAGGGTTCGGCCTGATCGAATTACTGATCGCCCTGGCGTTGAGTCTGGTTGTGGTGCTGGGTGTGGCGCAGATCTTTATCGCCGCTAAAAACACCTACGTCAGTCAGAGCACCGCCGCCGGCATGCAGGAAGATGCACGGTTCGTCCTGAGCAAAATGATTCAGGAAATCCGCATGGTCGGCATGTTCGGTTGCCTGGGCACGATTATCGACGCCAGCTCGGCCGGGAACTTCAACGCCAGTCAAATCACGCCGATCAGTTGGGACAATGCCAATCTTAAATTAACGCTGGTTACCGCCGATGTCGGCGGCAGTGGCGGGGTGCCAACCTGGACGGTGATTTCCGATTGCCGCAACACCGCAACGGCCTACACCGATGCACGAACGCCGACGTCTGGGCAGTTGGCATTTCCGATCCGGCGATTGGTCTACAGCTTCAACAACAACCAACTGCTGATGGGCTCCGGTGCCGGCACGCCGACGCAACAGGTGCTGGTGAACAATGTCAGGGCCTTCAATGTGAGCTTCGGCCTCGCCAGTTCGGCCACCGATTCGGCCGCCTCTACCTACAGCAGCAACCCATCCGATCCGGCAAGAATCCGCAGTGTGCGACTGACGCTGACGCTGACCGACCCCAACGACCGGGTACGCGAACAAACCTTCAACGTGGTTGCCGCCTTGCGCAACCGGTTGCCATGAGGGGAGGGCCGATGAGAAATGCTCCCATGACCCCTCACGCCCAGCGCGGCATGGCGCTGTTGGTCAGCCTGGTGTTTCTCCTGGTGCTGACGTTGATCGGGCTTTCATCAATGCAGAGCGCCACGTTGCAGGAAAAAATGGCCAGCAGTGTGATCCTGCGCAACCAGTCGTTCCAGGGCGCAGAAGCGGCATTGCGTGTCGGCGAAAGCGCGGTGCAACTGGATACCTATTCCTTGCCGGTTTGCAGCGGCACCATTCAATGTGCGCCGCCGGCCGAAGCGTCGGTCATAACCGTCGCCGGGTTCAACTCAACATCGGGGGTGGCCTGGATCGCCTCTGGTAGCGGCTTTTACGGGGTGCAGAACATCGGCACCACCCTGACTGCCGTGAACGTGCCGAGCAACACGTCGGCAACGCTGTACCGGGTGACCGCCGTGGGCATCGCGGGCAACTCGCGCAGTGTGGTGGAGAGTATCTATGCGAAGTACTGAGGCCCGCACAGGCTGGCGCCGTTGGTTGTTGCAGTTGTTCTGCGGCGCGGCGTCGAGCCTTTATCTGGCAGCGCCGACATATGCCTTCACACCCTCGGATTCGCCGCTGTTGAATGCCGCCGCCGTGGCCCCCAATGTGATGCTGTTACTCGATGACTCGGGGAGTATGAACAGCATTATCTGGGCGGCTGACTTCGACCCGACGATTGCGCGTCCTCAGGTGAGTATTTGCCTCTCGAATGGCTCCTGCTCGAAAGGGCGGGAACTTGATATGACCGACAGCAATATTTCCTTGTCGAGTTTGACTCGAGGAACCTGTTCGAAGGATTGGTACGGTTTTTATAGCAACAGTGTTATCGGTCAGGATTCGTTTTGCCTGAAGCTTCCCGATCCGGTGGGGGGGGAGGACACTCGCTATTCGGCGAAATACCTGTCGTATCTGGTAAGCCTTGCAAAGAATTCCGACCGGGATTTCACCGATGGCTCGATTCCCAATGATTACCGGATGAATGTGGCGCGCAACGTTTCCAAGACGTTGGTGGCCAGCAACCGCTCGCTGCGCATTGGTCTGGCGACGTTCAACCTGGCGGTCGGCAACCATAAGAATGACGGCGGTTACATCGTCCGTTCGATCAGCGATTTGGCGGCCGTCAGCGGCTCCGTGACCCAGGCTCAGGCCGATGAAAACTACAATGACTTGATCGCCGGAATCGATGAACTGAGCGCCCAGGCCAATACGCCCTTGGCTGAAGCCTATTACGAGATCACCCGTTATTTTCGTGGCATGACGCCGTACAACAACTCGAGGCCCACCACCTATACCAGCCCGGTTCAGTATCGCTGCCAGAGAAACTATGGGGTGGTGATCACCGATGGACTGCCCACCTACGACCGAACCTTTCCCCCTGACGATCCGCTGGCTGGGAGCCTCTTGCCGAACTGGGACGGGATCAGCAACAACGATGGCGCTAACCGCTTTGGCGACGACGAGGGCGATACCCTGTACCTGGATGACATCGCCAAGTTTGCCTTCGATATCGACATGCGCTCCACGGGAGTCGATGCCGCTGGCAAAAGCTGGGATGCCGCGGATTTTCCTCGGCAGAACATGAGTACCTACACCGTGGGGTTTGCCGCGGCAAACCAAATGCTGGCGGACGCCGCGACCTACGGGCAGGGCAAGTATTGTCAGGCGACTGATGACGCCGGGCTCAACAGTTCGCTGTCTTCAGCCCTCAGCGACATCACCTCCAAGGCGGGCTCTGGCGGCAGTGGTGTGGCCAACGGCACGACGTTGTCCAGCAATTCAAGTTACTTCCAGACCAGCTACGACCCCAAGGACTGGCGCGGCACCATCAAGTCTTTTGGCTTCACATCGGCTGGCGCGGTGAACACGGCCGCAGTGCTGTGGACGACCGATACCACCATCGTGCCCGGTGCTACCGCGCCGACCTACCAGTCCTGGAATACCGTGACCAACGCCGCTGTTAGCTTGGCCTACGGCAATTTTTCCTCGGCGCAGCAGACCTCTCTCAGCCAGGACCTGCCCACGGGTATCACCGGCAGCGATCTGGTGGAGTGGAGCAAAGGCACCAACAAAACCGGATTGAGAACGCGCAGTGTATTGCTCGGCGATATCATCAATTCACCTCTCGTGCTGGCCGGGCCCACAGACCAAACCGCATCCGATCTGGTGGGTGACACCACTTACAGCTCCTACCTCGCCATCAAAGCGGCCAACATGACCGCGAGTCTTGTGGTGAACGCCAACGACGGTTTTGTAAATGTCATCAACTCGACCAGCGGTGTCAGACGCTACGGTTATATGCCCTCCAGTGTGCTGCCAGCATTGCGCTACATCGCTGACCCCACTTACATCAATGGGGTGAGCCACAAATACCTGGTCGACGGTCAGGTCGGCGTGTTCGATACCCAACTCGACAGCGCCTGGAAAACCCTGGCGATTGGAGGAACAGGGGCGGGCGGCAAAACCTTTTATGCACTGCAACTGTTCGACGCATCGGCCGGTAACGTAACGAAAGCGTTGTGGGAGATCAGCGCGCCGGCCACAGCAAACACGGCGAACGTTTTCAATGATCTGGGTTATGCCTACGCGCGACCGGAAGTGGCACGCTTGGCCGACGGTCGATGGGCGGCATTCATTTCCAACGGTTATGGCAGCAACTCCGGGGTGGCAGCGCTGTATGTGGTGGATATCCGCGACGGCTCGCTGATCAAGAAAATCGTGGTCGACAGCACGGAAACCACCAATGGCCTGTCGTCGGTGAAGCTCAGGGTCAACTCGCAAAATGTGGTGCAGGCCGCCTATGGGGGCGATCTGAAAGGGCGATTGTGGAAGTTCGATTTGAGTGGCACTAGCTCCGACACCTGGGGCGTGGCGTTTTCCGGCAAGCCGTTTTTCACCACGGCAGGCGGCGCGACCCAACCGATTACTGCGCAACCGTTGCTGGCCGATCACGCATTGGGCGGCAAGGAAGTGTTTTTCGGTACCGGTAAATTCAATGAGGCGGCCGACAAGACCAACAAGGATCTACAGGCGTTCTACGCGGTGTGGGATGCGGAGGGTGGCGCGGGACAAGTCACCGCTTCCAGCTTGCAGGCGCAGGCGGTGACCGGCGTTTTTTCGGGCAGCACGGGGCAATTCATCACCACCAGCCAGAACGAAGTGACCTACCCGGCGAAGAAAGGCTGGTACTTGCCGCTGGTGTACAACAACGTGCTGACGGGAGAGCGGGTAATCAATCAGGCCAATCTGGTGGCCAGCCGGATCGTGTTCACCACGGCCAGCGTCGACACCACCGATCCTTGCGCCAGTTTCGGTACCGGCAAACTGGTCGAGCTCGATGCATTCAGCGGTAAGATGCTCAATTACGCGGTGCTCGACAGCAATGGCGACGGGTTGGTCGACATCAAGGATTCGATCTCCAGCGGAGTGATTTTCACCGGTGGTATTCCGACGCTGAACGCGATCGTCAACAATGCGACCCGCAAGATTGTGAACGACTCCAGCGGTGGCATCAGCTCCCTGGTGGAAAAGCCCGGCAGCGGCGGCAGCCGTCGCATCATGTGGCGACAAATACAGTAAGTGAGAGTTGAGGCATGCGCAGATCCAACCGAGGTTTTACCCTGATCGAAATCATGATCGTGATTGCGATCATCGGGATCGTCATCACCATTGGCTACCCGAGCCTCACCGAGTATGTGAACAAGGGCCGCCGTACTGAAGTCGCCGGCCTGCTCTCCGAACAAGCGCAGATCCTTGAACGCCACTATTCGAAGACTAATGTCTACACCAATGCCACCGGCCTGAGCACCGGTAATGACTTCTACACCATCACCCCGACCCTGACCGATCAGACCTTCCTGCTGACGGCGGTGCGCAAGCCCGGCAAGGCCATGGCCGCTGACAAGTGCGGTGATTTCACCCTCACCAACACTGGCGTCAGAAGCATGGTCAATGCGACGGCCACGACCAAGGATTGCTGGGGGCGCTGAGTTCCTTTTCCGGGTGCCTTTTGTACCCTCTGTCTATTTAACGGTTGGATCAGAACATGACCAGGCAACAGCAAGTGGTGATTGTCGGCGGCGGCGTGATTGGCCTGCTGACGGCGTTCAATCTCGCATCCGAAGTGCAGAGCGTTGTGCTGCTGGATCGCTCGAACGTCGGTCAGGAGTCGTCCTGGGCGGGTGGCGGCATCGTTTCTCCGCTCTACCCGTGGCGCTACAGCCCGGCGGTCACCGCGTTGGCGCATTGGTCCCAGGATTTTTATCCACAGCTGGGTGAGCGACTGTTTGCCGCCACCGGTGTCGATCCCGAGGTGCATACCACCGGGTTGTACTGGCTGGACCTGGATGACGAGGCCGAGGCGCTGGCCTGGGCCGAGCGGGAAAACCGTCCGTTACGGGCTGTGGATATCTCGGCGGCTCACGACGCGGTGCCGGTATTGGGGAGCGGTTTTTCCCGGGCGATCTACATGGCCGATGTGGCCAATGTTCGCAACCCGCGGCTGGTGAAGTCCCTCAAGGCTGCGTTGCTGGCGCTGCCGAACGTGACGATTCATGAGCAGTGTGAAGTCAGCGGATTTATCCGTGAAGGCGCTACGGTGGTCGGGGTGCAGACCTCGGCGGGAGCGATTCATGGTGATCAGGTGGTGCTGGCTGCGGGCGCCTGGAGCGGTGATTTACTCAAGAGCCTGGATCTGGAGCTGCCGGTCGAACCGGTGAAAGGGCAGATAATTCTCTACAAATGCGCAGCGGATTTCCTGCCGAGCATGGTTCTGGCCAAGGGACGTTATGCGATTCCTCGGCGCGACGGGCACATTCTGATCGGCAGTACGCTGGAGCATGAAGGCTTCGACAAAACGCCGACCGAATCTGCCCTGGAGAGCCTGAAGGCATCGGCGGTGGAGTTGATTCCTGCACTGGCGGATGCCGAGGTCGTCGGTCATTGGGCCGGGTTGCGCCCGGGCTCGCCGGAGGGCATTCCTTACATCGGTCGGGTGCCGGGGTTCGAAGGGCTTTGGCTGAATTGCGGGCATTACCGTAATGGCTTGGTGCTGGCGCCTGCGTCGTGTCAGTTGTTTGCGGATGTGATGCTGGGGCGTGAGCCGATCATTGATCCGGCGCCGTATGCACCGATCGGGCGGATTTAGTCGCGGGATTTTTCGGCGCCTGTCAGGTCGCCTTCAATCCAACCCGAATTTTTTGAGCCTGTAACGCATCGACCGGAATGAAAGATTCAACCGCTGAGCCGCCGCCGTGCGGTTCCAGCGGGTTTCTTCCAGGGCCTGGAGGATAAGGTTGCGTTCGATGTTTTCCAGGTAGTCTTCCAGATTGTCGATCTGCGTCAGGTCCGGCACACCGCCTTCCGGGTTGCAGTTGCCTTCGGCCAGTCGCAGGTCGCTGGCTTCAATTTGTTTGTTTTCGCACAACGTGTGCGCCCGTTCGAGCACGTTCTCCAGTTCCCGCACATTGCCGGGGAAACGATAGCTTTTCAGCGCGTCGAGGGCTTGGGGGTGGAGTTTTGCGGCGGGTTGGCCGGTGCTGATGGCCAGGCGTTTGAGCACATGGCTGGCAAGGGATTCAATGTCGTCACGGCGTTCGCGCAAGGACGGCACTCGTAGTTCGATCACGTTCAATCGGTAGTACAAATCCTGGCGAAAGCGTTCGGCGGCGACTTCGGCGTCGAGGTCTTTGTGAGTGGCGCACAGGATACGCACATCGACCACGGTTTCCTGTTGCTCACCGACACCGCGAACGGCTTTTTCCTGTATGGCCCGTAGCAGTTTGACCTGCATCGCCAGCGGCAAATCAGCCACTTCGTCGAGGAACAGGGTGCCGCCATGGGCCGCCTGGAACAGTCCGGGTTTGTCTTCGATGGCGCCGCTGAAGCTGCCTTTGCGATGCCCGAAAAACTCGCTCTCCATCAATTCCGACGGAATCGCCCCGCAATTGACCGGGATAAACGGTCGGCTGGCGCGCGGCCCTTGCTCATGGATCAGTCGCGCGACCAGTTCCTTGCCGCTGCCGGATTCGCCACTGATGTACACCGGCGCCTGGCTGCGGGCCAGTTTATCGATGTGTTTGCGCAAGGCGCGCATGGGCGGTGAATCACCCAGCAGCCGGCGATCTATGGCGATGCCGGTGACGCCCGGCGCAGGCAACCGAAGCGCGCTACTGACCAGTTCCCGCAAGCGAGTGAGGTCCACCGGTTTGGTCAGGAAATCAAAGGCACCGGCCTTGAGGGCGTTGATCGCCGTTTCCAGGCTGCCATAAGCGGTGATCATTGCCACCGGTACGTTTGGGTGGCGTTGCTGAATGTGTTGCACCAGCTCAAGGCCGGTGCCGTCCGGCAAACGCATGTCGGTGAGGCACAAGTCGAACGTCTCTCGCGACAGCAGGGCCTGGGCTTCGCCGAGGTTGCGGGCACTGAACGTGTCGAGTTTCATCCGTCCCAGGGTGATTTCCAGCAATTCGCGGATATCCGGCTCGTCATCGACGATCAGGACTTTTTGCCGTGGGCTCATGTTCAACCTTGTTTCCGTCCGTGAGCGAAAGTGATGCGAAAGCAGCCGCCGTCTTGGCGTGGTTTGAAGTCTAGGCGGGCCTGATTGCTTTCGCACAGCTCACGGGACAGATAAAGCCCCAGGCCGGTGCCTTGGGTGCTGGTGGTGAAGAACGGTTCAAACAAGTGCACCTGATGCTCCGGTGCCACGCCGGGGCCATCGTCCAGGATCTCGAGGACCGGCAGCTGGCTGTCCGGGTCGACGAACAGCTCGAGCCAAGCCTGTGCCTGATCGTGATTCAAGGCGCTATGGCGCCAGGCATTGCGCAACAGATTGTCGAGAATCTGAGTCAACTGGTCTGGATCCATCAGGGTTTTGAAGTCTCCTGAGCCGATGCGCAGGTGAATCTGCTGATGCTCGGTCGCTCTGGCGCGGGTTTCGTTGACGAACTGTTCCAGCCACGGCTTCAGATCAAGCCGCTGCGCTACGGTTTGCTGGCGGCGGGACAGTTGCAGGACGTTTTCGATTACCCGATTCATTCGCTGAGAGTGGTCTTGAATAATCTGGGTCAGACGTCGATCCGCGCTGTTCAGTTCCTCTGATTCCTGCAATAGCTGCGCGGCATGACTAACGGCGCCCAGTGGATTGCGGATTTCATGGGCGATACCGGCGGTCAGGCGACCAAGGGCGGCGAGTTTCAACTGCTGGGCTTGTTGAGCGATTTGCGCGAGGTCTTCGAGAAAGACCAGGGTCTGGTGGTGCGGGCTTTGGTCCAGGGCAATGAAGCTCGGTTGCAGCTCCAGACCACTGCTGGCGACTTTCAGGCTCTGGGGACGCAGCGTTGGATTGTTGAGCCACAGTTGCAGGCGTTCGACCAGGCTGGGCAAGTAGTCGTCGATCAGTTGGCCTGCAAGATTTTCCCTGCCTAACAGGTTCAAGGCGCTGTGGTTGGCCAGTTGAACGCGCCGCTTGTCGTCGAGAACCAGGATGCCGGTACGCATGCGTTGCAGGATCAGGGCGTTGAGGGCTTCGAGACTGACGACTTCGCTGGCCCGTTGTTCGGCGAGGGTTTCGCTGACCTCCAGGCGTCGGATCAGCCCTTGCACCAGCAATGCCGCAGCAAAACACAAGGCGCCGAGCGTGCCGACTTGCAAGTAATCGTTGGGGGTGGCGGGATGGCTGAAACTGAGGAGGAAGCTCAGCCCGACAATGCCGAGCGCGCCAACGGCGGCAATCAGCAGCCCGATGCGCCCTCGCAACAAGGTGTTGCTGATGGCGACCGATACGATCAGCAAGTTGCCGATGGCGCTGGCCACACCGCCGGCGGCGTAGAACAGACCGCACAGCAGCAGGACGTCGGTCAGCGCCAGGCTGAACAGTTGCGCCGGGCGCCGGGTGTTCCCGAGGAATACCACCAGCAGGATGTTCAGCACCAGGTAAAACCAGCTGCCACTGCGCAGCAGGTCGTCATTGCTGAACGTCAGCAACTGGTTGTCCATGTTGCTGGCGATCAACAGCACCAGGGTGATGCCGATGCTCAAACGGTAGAGGTGATAGAGGCGCAGCAGTCGCTGGGCCTGTTTGCTGCCGGGACTGGAGGTCTCAGCGATCACTGGAGCCCGGGCCTTGCTCAAGATGAGCCTGGCTGCAATACCACTGTTGTTGAAGGCTCAGCGCGCGGTCGCGTGGCAGGTGTACGCCGCAATGGGCACAGCGGACCATGGGCGCCGCTTCCAGCTCGGCAGATGACTTGGGCACGGAAGCCTGGCCCTTGAACTTGCGCCATAACCATACCGCAGCGGCAATCAGGGCGATCCAGAACAGTAAACGAAGCATGATGAGCTGCTATTCGACGAGTGATGAACCAGTTTAGCCAAGGACATGACCAGCGCACAGCGTAATCATCGAGTCCATAAAAAAGGAGCCTCGAAAGGCTCCTTTTCGTACCGCCCGATGTGTCAGTCAAACACGCCGAAGGTCATGTAGCTGAACCACGAGCGATCGCTGTTATTGGCTTCGGACTCGTGTTCCTCTTCTTCGATCACGTCGCCGTTTTCATCTCTAGGCTTGAGCTCGTTCGGAATCGAGTCCTTGGCGTCCTGGAACTGTCTCTGCACGTCCTGGTTGGCGCGGGTTTCGCCCGGCGGCAGCGGTGGACGGGACTCGATCAGGCCCAGGGTCGCCTTGCTCAACCACGAGCGGTTGTCGGCTTCGGCCACCGAAGGCTGGAACTGACCGTCGACCAGGCTTGGATGGTTCGGGTAGTTGAGCTTCAGGGTTTCGAGGCTGGTGGCAGCCAGGTCATCCAGGTGCAGACGCTGGTAGGCCTCTGTCATCACCGCCAGGCCGTCACCGACCGAAGGGGTTTCCTGGAAGTTTTCCACCACGTAGCGACCACGGTTCGCGGCGGCGACATAGGCCTGACGGGTCAGGTAGTAGTCGGCAACGTGAATCTCGTAGGCTGCCAGCAGGTTGCGCAGGTAGATCATGCGCTGCTTGGCGTCAGGCGAGTAGCGGCTGTTGGGGAAGCGGCTGGTCAGCTGGGCGAACTCGTTGTAGGAGTCGCGGGCAGCGCCCGGGTCACGCTTGGTCATGTCCAGCGGCAGGAAGCGCGACAACAGGCCGACGTCCTGGTCGAAGGAAGTCAGACCCTTGAGGTAATACGCGTAATCCACGTTCGGGTGCTGCGGGTGCAGGCGAATGAAGCGCTCGGCGGCGGACTTCGCTGCTTCAGGCTCGGTGTTCTTGTAGTTGGCGTAGATGAGCTCGAGTTGAGCCTGATCGGCGTAGCGACCGAACGGATAACGCGACTCCAGCGCCTTCAGCTTGGCTGTGGCGGCGGTGTAGCTATTGTTGTCCAGATCGTGCTGAGCCTGCTGGTACAGCTCGACCTCGCTCAGGTTTTCGTCTACGACTTCCTTCGATGAGCAAGCAGCGGTCAATGCGAGGATGGCGATCAGCAGCAGGTGTTTCACTTGCATGGCGGCTTGCGTCCCTATGACGGCCGCTGTCTTGGGCGAGGCCGTCCTGTTATGATGAGCGCCCCGTTGAATAGCCTCGGGGCAAAAGACGCCGTATTTAACCACAAGCGCGCAGCCGAAACCAAAGGCTGTGCCGACGCCTAGTCTGAGCATGTCCGATAAAATTGAACTTCGCGCAGAGGTGCCGTCCGAATTGGGCGGCCAACGCCTCGATCAAGTCGCCGCACAATTATTCGCTGAGCACTCGCGCTCGCGCCTTTCCGCCTGGATCAAAGACGGCCGCCTGACTGTGGATGGGGCGGTTATCCGCCCGCGAGACATTGTTCACGGTGGTGCCATTCTTGAACTCACTGCCGAGCAGGAAGCTCAGGGCGAATGGATCGCTCAAGACATCGAGCTGGACATCGTCTATGAAGACGACGACATCCTGGTGATCAACAAACCCGCGGGCCTGGTGGTGCATCCTGCCGCCGGTCACGCTGATGGCACCTTGCTCAACGCCTTGCTGCACCACGTGCCGGACATCATCAATGTGCCCCGCGCCGGTATCGTGCATCGCCTGGACAAGGACACCACCGGTCTGATGGTGGTGGCCAAGACCATCCAGGCGCAGACACAGCTTGTCACGCAACTGCAGAGCCGCAGCGTAAGCCGGATCTACGAGTGCATCGTGATCGGCGTGGTGACTGCCGGCGGCAAGATCAACGCGCCAATCGGTCGTCACGGTCAGCAACGCCAGCGCATGGCCGTGATGGAAGGTGGCAAGCAGGCCGTCAGTCATTACCGCGTGCTCGAGCGTTTCCGCTCCCACACGCACGTGCGGGTGAAGCTGGAAACCGGTCGTACGCACCAGATTCGTGTGCACATGGCCCATATCAACTATCCGTTGGTCGGAGATCCTGCCTACGGCGGTCGTTTCCGCATTCCGCCGGCAGCCAGTGTGACCATGGTCGAATCGTTGAAGGCGTTCCCGCGTCAGGCACTGCATGCGCGGTTCCTGGAACTGGATCACCCGACCACCGGTAAACGCATGAGCTGGGAATCGCCACTGCCGGATGATTTCGTCTGGTTGCTGACGCTGCTCAAGCAAGACCGCGAGGCGTTCATCGGATGAGTGACTGGCTGATTCCCGACTGGCCTGCGCCTGCCGGGGTGAAAGCCTGTGTTACCACCCGTGCGGGCGGCGTCAGTCTGGCGCCGTTCGACAGCCTCAATCTCGGCGATCACGTCGATGACAGCCCCGAAGCTGTTGCCGAAAACCGCCGTCGCCTCACCGATCATTTCTCTATTCAACCGGCCTGGTTAAATCAGGTTCACGGCATTACCGTGGCCCACGCAGACCCAAGCCTTACGGCCACTGCCGATGCCAGCTGGACGGCAACGCCCGGTATTGCCTGCACGGCAATGACCGCGGATTGCCTGCCGGCGCTGTTCTGTGACCGTGTCGGTACTCGCGTAGCGGCGGCTCATGCCGGATGGCGCGGGTTGGCGGCGGGTGTGCTGGAAGCAACCCTCGACAGCCTGGCCGTGCCGCCAGAAGAAGTGCTGGTCTGGCTCGGCCCCGCCATCGGTCCGCAAGCCTTTGAAGTCGGCCCGGAAGTGCGCGAAACCTTCGTCGAACAATTGTCCGAAGCCGCCAAAGCCTTTGTGCCGAGTCAAAATGCTGGCAAATTCATGGCCGACATCTATGAGCTGGCGCGTTTGCGCCTGGCCACTCGCGGGGTTACCGCTGTTTATGGCGGCGGTTTCTGCACCGTGACCGATCCTCGCTTCTTTTCCTACCGCCGCAGCCCGCGCACCGGTCGGTTTGCCTCCTTGGTCTGGCTCGAACGCTAGACTTCTCTGATCTACATCAACATCGCGACGCTTGAATCTCCCAGAATCGACCACATCTAAGTGATATCTGGCAGGTTTCTTCATTCAGGATGTTTCATAGGTCCGGCCTGCTCAAAAGGAAGGTGACCCATGCGTATAGACCGTTTAACCAGCAAGTTGCAGTTAGCCTTGTCCGACGCCCAATCCCTGGCCGTCGGCCTCGATCATCCGGGCATTGAACCGGCGCACTTGATGCAAGCCATGCTTGAACAGCAGGGTGGTTCGATCAAACCCCTGTTGATGCAGGTTGGCTTCGACGTCAACAGCCTGCGTAAAGAGCTGACCAAAGAGCTCGATCAACTACCAAAAATCCAGAACCCGACCGGCGACGTCAACATGTCGCAGGATCTGGCGCGTCTGCTCAACCAGGCCGACCGCCTGGCCCAGCAGAAGGGCGACCAGTTCATCTCCAGCGAGTTGGTGTTGCTCGCCGCCATGGACGAGAACAGCAAGCTTGGCAAATTGTTGCTTGGTCAGGGCGTCAGCAAGAAAGCCCTGGAAAACGCGATCACCAACCTGCGTGGTGGTGAGGCCGTCAATGACGCCAACCATGAAGAATCGCGCCAGGCGCTGGATAAATACACCGTCGACCTGACCAAGCGTGCCGAAGAAGGCAAGCTCGATCCGGTGATCGGCCGTGACGACGAAATTCGCCGGACCATTCAAGTCCTGCAACGCCGCACCAAGAACAACCCGGTGCTGATCGGTGAGCCTGGCGTGGGTAAAACCGCCATCGCCGAAGGCCTGGCCCAGCGCATCATCAACGGCGAAGTGCCAGATGGACTCAAGGGCAAGCGCCTGCTGTCCCTGGACATGGGGTCGCTGATTGCCGGTGCCAAGTACCGTGGCGAGTTCGAAGAACGCCTCAAATCCCTGCTCAACGAACTGTCGAAGCAGGAAGGGCAGATCATTCTGTTCATCGACGAACTGCACACCATGGTCGGCGCCGGTAAAGGCGAAGGCTCGATGGACGCGGGCAATATGCTCAAGCCAGCGTTGGCCCGTGGTGAGCTGCACTGCGTCGGCGCGACCACACTCAACGAGTACCGCCAATATATAGAGAAGGATGCGGCCCTCGAGCGGCGCTTCCAGAAAGTCTTGGTGGATGAGCCGAGTGAAGAAGACACCATCGCGATTCTGCGTGGCCTGAAAGAGCGTTATGAGGTTCACCATAAGGTGGCGATTACCGACGGCGCAATCATCGCTGCGGCCAAGCTCAGTCACCGCTACATCACCGATCGTCAGCTGCCGGACAAAGCCATCGACCTGATCGACGAAGCGGCCAGCCGCATCCGCATGGAGATCGACTCCAAGCCGGAAGTACTGGATCGTCTGGAGCGTCGGCTGATTCAGCTGAAGGTGGAATCCCAGGCGCTGAAGAAAGAAAGCGACGACGCGGCGAAGAAACGCCTGGAAAAACTCCAGGAAGAGATCGTCCGTCACGAACGTGAGTACTCGGACCTGGAGGAAATCTGGAACGCGGAAAAAGCCGAAGTCCAGGGTTCTGCGCAGATCCAGCAGAAAATCGAACAGTCCCGTCAGGAACTGGAAGCTGCCCGCCGCAAAGGCGATCTGAACCGCATGGCGGAGTTGCAGTACGGGATCATCCCGGACCTGGAGCGCAGCCTGCAAATGGTCGACCAACATGGCAAAACTGAAAACCAGTTACTGCGCAGCAAAGTGACTGAAGAAGAGATCGCCGAAGTCGTGTCGAAGTGGACCGGTATTCCGGTGTCGAAAATGCTCGAAGGCGAGCGCGAAAAACTGATGAAGATGGAAAGCCTGTTGCACCAACGTGTGATCGGCCAGGACGAAGCGGTAATTGCCGTTTCCAATGCGGTGCGGCGCTCCCGCGCCGGTTTGTCCGACCCGAATCGCCCGAGCGGTTCGTTCATGTTCCTCGGCCCGACCGGTGTCGGTAAAACCGAGCTGTGCAAGGCACTGGCCGAGTTCCTCTTTGATACGGAAGAGGCGATGGTGCGGATCGACATGTCCGAGTTCATGGAGAAACATTCCGTGGCTCGCCTGATCGGGGCGCCACCAGGCTACGTAGGCTATGAAGAGGGCGGATACCTGACCGAGGCGGTGCGTCGCAAGCCTTATTCGGTGATCCTCCTGGATGAGGTCGAGAAGGCCCACCCGGACGTTTTCAACATCTTGCTGCAAGTGCTGGAGGATGGCCGGCTGACCGACAGTCATGGCCGCACGGTGGATTTCAAAAATACCGTGATTGTAATGACCTCCAACCTCGGTTCGGTGCAGATCCAGGAGTTGGTCGGTGATCGTGAGGCTCAGCGTGCGGCAGTGATGGACGCAATTTCCACGCACTTCCGGCCGGAGTTCATCAACCGGGTCGATGAAGTGGTGATCTTCGAGCCGCTGGCTCGGGATCAGATCGCGGGCATTACCGAGATCCAGTTGGGCCGTCTGCGCAGTCGCCTGACCGAGCGCGAGTTGAAGCTTGATCTGAGCCCTGAGGCCATGGATAAGCTGATCGCGGTGGGTTACGACCCGGTTTACGGCGCACGGCCGCTCAAACGAGCCATTCAGCGCTGGATCGAGAACCCGCTGGCGCAGCTGATTCTGTCCGGTCGTTTCATGCCAGGCGACACCGCAACAGGCACTGTGGAAAACGACGAAATCGTTTTCGTCTGACTCTAAACGGCAGTGCAATGGATAAGGCCTCGCATTGCGAGGCCTTTTTTTCGCCAGGCTGTTGAACTCTAAGGAAAAGGCTTGTAAAGTGCGCCCCGCAGTAAGTCGCCCTGAAGGGTTCCAGCTCCCCAAGCCGGAATCTGAAATAAGTTGCAAATCATTAACTTGAAAGCAATTTAGGGGGTTGACAGAGGTGCTTAAGATTGTAGAATAGCGCGCCTCAGACACACGAACGCAGCGATGCGAACGGGTCGAAGAGGTGAAGCAAGCTTCACAGTTGTAAATTGAAATATGTAGTTCCGTGATAGCTCAGTCGGTAGAGCAAATGACTGTTAATCATTGGGTCCCAGGTTCGAGTCCTGGTCACGGAGCCAATTTCAAGCCGGGGTATAGCGCAGTCCGGTAGCGCGCCTGCTTTGGGAGCAGGATGTCAGGAGTTCGAATCCCCTTACCCCGACCATTTTTGGGTCGTTAGCTCAGTTGGTAGAGCAGTTGGCTTTTAACCAATTGGTCGTAGGTTCGAATCCCACACGACCCACCATTTTTGAAACCAGTTCACGCTGGGATCAGATCTTAAGATCAGAGGCCAAAAGCACTGATCGAAGAAGGCGACTTTTTAAAGGTCGCCTTTTTATTACCGGGGTATAGCGCAGTCCGGTAGCGCGCCTGCTTTGGGAGCAGGATGTCAGGAGTTCGAATCCCCTTACCCCGACCATATTAAAAATCCTCGTATCGAAAGATACGGGGATTTTTTTTGCCTTCGAAAAATGTTCCAGATGCAAAAAAGCCGCGCTTCTCGACGGAAAAGCGCGGCCTGGTACTCGGCAGATTAGGCGCCGTCTTGGTCTTTCAAATGCTCGAACAGGCCTTTTGGCATTTTCTTGCCATTGGCTTCGTAGTTGGCTTTCACGTTATCGAATGCCTCTTGCTCGTCGATGAAGCCGTCATGGTTGGTGTCGATCTTGTCGAAATTGGATTTCGGCGCAACTTTCTGGAATTCGGCACGGGATACCTTGCCGTCGTCATCCGTGTCGGTTTTTGCCATCGAGGCATCGCCACACTTGCCCTCGCCACATTTCCCTTCAGGAGTCTTCACGACCTGTTCGGCCGAGGCCAGCAGGTAGCCCTGAGTCAGTGGTTGCGCGGCGAACACCGAACCGGACAACATCATTCCTCCGGCCAAAACAGCGCCGAGCAAACCGATAGTGTTTTTGGTGGTACGGGACATTTCAATACTCCTGGGTTGCACGACACAACCGTTCGATAAAGGACGCCACGCAAATGCGGCGATAACCGTAGCTGGCGGTAGCCTTGCTCGGGAGCGGCCATTTAGCGGGCGTGGTGTATCGCTACTGTGTCGCGCAAGGGGGAGTTTGTAAGCGAAGGGGATGAAACGGCAGGGGAGATACAGTGAGACACAGATCTACAGGCTGGTGAGTAAAAATGTGGGAGTGAGCCGCCCGGAGCCGGCTCACTCCCACGCTAGATTGTGTTAGTGAAGTTTGAGCCGTGGCTCAGTCCCGCGCCCGATCTTGCTGCCCAACATCAACATCGCCGTACGAAACGCGCCATACAACGCCATCTGGTGCATGCGATACAGCGACACGTAAAACATCCGCGCCAGCCAGCCTTCAAGCATCACGCTGCCGGTGAGGTTGCCCATCAAGTTACCCACAGCCGAAAAACGCGACAGCGAGATCAGTGAGCCGTAGTCGGTGTATTTGTAAGCCGGCAGAGGCTTGCCTTCAATTCGCAGTTTCAGCGATTTGGCCAGCAACGAAGCTTGCTGATGCGCAGCCTGGGCGCGCGGCGGCACATTGCGGTCGGTGCCCGGCTGCGGGCACGCCGCGCAGTCACCGAAGGCGAAGATGTTCTCGTCGCGGGTGGTTTGCAGGGTCGGCAGCACGTGCAGCTGATTGATCCGGTTGGTTTCCAGGCCATCGATGTCCTTGAGGAAACCCGGTGCACGAATCCCGGCCGCCCAGACTTTCAGGCTGGCATTGATGACTTTGCCATCGGCGGTGATCAGGCTGTCGGCCGTCACTTCACTGACGGCGGCATTGGTCATGACGTTGACCCCGAGTTTCTCCAGGGTTTTATGCACAGGGCCGCCGATACGTTCCGGCAGCGCTGGCAGTACCCGTGGCCCCGCTTCAATCAGCGTGATGTGCATGTTCTCCGGTTTGATCCGGTCCAGGCCGTATGCCGCCAGTTCATGGGCTGCGTTGTGCAGTTCTGCGGCCAGTTCGACCCCGGTGGCACCGGCGCCAACGATGGCCACGCTGATCTGCTCGACCTTGTCGGTCTGCCCGGCATGGGCGCGCAGGTAGTGGTTGAGCAATTGCTGGTGGAAGCGCTCGGCCTGTTTGCGGGTGTCGAGGAACAGACAGTGTTGCGCCGCGCCCTGTGTCCCGAAATCGTTGGTGGTGCTACCGACCGCGATCACCAGCGAGTCGTAACCCACTTCACGCGCCGGGACCAGTTCAATGCCGGCTTCGTCGTAGGTAGCGGCCAGCTGGATTTTTTTCTGTGCGCGATCAAGCCCGCTCATGCGCCCCAGCTGGAACTCGAAGTGGTTCCATTTTGCCTGGGCAACATAGTTGAGTTCGTCTTCGGAAGAGTTCAGGGAACCTGCCGCCACCTCGTGCAACAGCGGTTTCCAGATGTGGGTCAGGTTCGCGTCGACCAGCATCACACTGGCCGTGCCGCGCTTGCCCAGAGTCTTACCCAGACGGGTAGCCAACTCCAGACCGCCGGCGCCGCCGCCAACGATGACAATACGATGAGTCATGGGGATATCTCGCAAGGCTAAAAGAAATCGGTGCAGTCAACCGAGCGAGCGCGATGCTGCTCATAGCGTCAGGTAACTGATAAATCGGCTCAACAGGCCTAAACCAATGGTCACTGCCAACACCACCACCAGGAGCATCCACGGCCGGAAAGGCCGGCGCTCGACTTGGTGCTGGGACAATTGCAGGTACTCTTCGACATGCTTTTGGTCGTCTGGGTTCAGGCGGCTGGTCATATTGGGCCTCGTCAGGGGTAGACGTTGCTGAATGTGTAGAAGCTACAGGCGGATTTAACGAACGTTGAACGGAGCATAGCCGCTGGCAGGAATGGGCTCGACGCTCACCGTATCGTCCAGGCGAATGATTCCACTTTGTAACACCCGGGCGGTGATTCCGCCATGTCCGCGAACGGCCTGAAAAGTCCCGGGGCCGAGGTTGTTCTCGAGACGGGCGCAGGGTTGGCACCAGCCGGTGGTTTCGAAAATCGCCTGGCCAATCCTGAAGCGCCGACCCTTGAGACTGAACAGATTGATACCGCTGATAACGAGGTTGCGTCGCAAATCATTAGGTAATACCGGTTGATCCGCCGGGCGGCCCATCAGTGAGTTGATCACCGCCAGATGCTCCCATTGGATCAGCGTTACCTGCCGCGCATTGCGTACGCCGGGACGCGCGTGATCACCGGTCAATCCGGCTTCAAGCCGCGCTTCCACGGCATCGAGTTCGATCATCTGAGAACGTGATTGCGGCCGCACGCCGATCCAGCGAACGCGACCTGTTTGCGGCACTTCGGCAATCAGCTCCTGCAATGGACTCACAGGCTGATCCCGACGTCGAAAACAATGCTGCGACCCAGGTTGCTGCGCAAAAAATCCGGGGCATCCGGGTGCGCGAATAGCACACGGACGAAGGTCGGGCCGACCAGCGACAACGAGCGCCAGCCTTGGCGCAGGTATTCGGTAGGCGGCGGGAAATGGCTGTTGAGGTCCAGCACTTCGCGCTTGAGGCTGGCGAAGGCGATGATGTCCAGTTCGCCCAGGTCCATGCCGCGTTCTTTGTAGTTGTGCGCTTTTTTGCGCAAGGTTGGCGCGAGCCTGAGCAAGAACTCATTGGCCGGAATGCGCCGGGGCTTGGCCTCGCGGCGCACCAGCGAACTCAGGGAAAACGCACTGCGCCGGCGTTGCAGCTCATCGCGCCATTCGTCGTTGAGGCGTCGGCCCTCATCGAGCACGAAAAACACTTCGAAACTGGCGTCACGAAACAGCACGTCCGGCGGCTCCCCGGCCGGGGCGAATTCGTCGGCGCGATAGGGAATGTTCAGGCCTTGCAGCAGGCGCTGGCAGACCCAACGCTCACGCTCCCATTTGCGGGCATTGGACAGGAACGCGTTGGCTTGCTCGGCCGCAATGGTCAGCAGGCGTAAATAATCTGAGTCATCCATAGGCCCAAGCTTAGCGTTCATTTGCGACAAGCAGAAAGCGTGAAACGGTAAACAGGCGGACTGGGCGCTCGGAGCGGGCGGTGTAGACTGATGGCCATTACGCACATGCGCTCGAACGAGGACAGGAACGTGAAATATTGGCCCGTGTTATTGCTCAGTCTTCTGCCTCTTTGGGCGCAAGCACTGGAGGAGGGTGAGCGGCTGGCGCCGTGGACCTTGCTCGATCAGTTCGATCAGCCCTTCACACTTGATAACCAGACTCAGACGTTGCTGGTGGCGCGCAGCATGGACGCCGCCAAACTGGTCGCCGCCGCTCTGCAGGACCAGCCCAAGGGCTACCTGGAGGCTCGGCACGCGGTATTTGTCGCTGACATCCAGCGCATGCCTCGACTGATCGCGAAAATGTTTGCTGTACCGGCCATGCGCGATTATCCCTATCGAGTGCTGCTTGACCGTGATGGTCGCGTGGCGCCGCGCTACCCCGGACCTGTGGATAAAGTGCTGTGGCTGCAGCTCAAGGACGGTCAATTGGTGGGGCAGTACGAATTCGCTACGGCTGCGCAATTGCGTGAGGCGCTGGAGAAGGCCCTGCCCTGATCCGCGCAAAGCGCCTGTGAGCGCAGACGCTGACATCTGAATCATCCATCAGTCCGCACTTAGCGTTCAAATGTGATTGCAATGAAGGCAGTTCATCGCAGAGGTTCCGATCTGCCGGATTTGCGGCCCTCCATCCCCGCAACACTCCTCATCCCGCGCCCGTTTCAGGGCATTGCACAAAACGGATAGCGATCTGCGCAAAGCGGATATTGCCCCGCGCCTGGCGCCTCTACCCTCGGCTGTACGGACGTTAGCCGTGTTGCCGACGCTCTTAAAAAAAATAACAACAAGAGATAAATGCCATGCGCAAGATCGACGTACATGCGGTTATCGACAACGCACGATTCAATCGCTTTCACTGGATGGTGCTGTTCTGGTGTGCCCTGATCATCATTTTCGACGGTTACGATTTGGTGATCTACGGCGTGGTGTTGCCGATGCTGATGAAAGAGTGGGGGCTCAGTCCTCTGCAAGCGGGCGCACTGGGCAGTTATGCACTGTTCGGGATGATGTTCGGCGCGCTGTTTTTCGGCCCGCTGTCGGACAGGATCGGTCGCAAAAAAGCCATCACGATCTGCGTGATGCTGTTCAGCGGTTTTACCGTGCTCAATGGTTTTGCCCGCAACCCCACCGAGTTTGGCCTCTGCCGGTTCATTGCCGGGCTTGGCATTGGCGGGGTGATGCCCAACGTCGTGGCGCTGATGAACGAGTACGCGCCGAAGAAAATCCGCAGCACGCTGGTGGCGATCATGTTCAGCGGCTATTCGGTAGGCGGCATGCTGTCGGCGGGGCTCGGTATCGTGCTGATCCCGAGTTTTGGCTGGCAATCGGTGTTTTACGTGGCGGTGCTGCCGTTGCTGTTGTTGCCGTTGATCATGTACTTCCTGCCCGAGTCGGTAGGTTTCATGCTGCGCCAGGGGCGCAATGAAGAGGCGCGAAACGTCCTGCAGCGAATTGACCCGGCGTACGTCGCGCAAACCAGCGATCAGTTGCACATGAGCGAAGTGAAGGGCACTGGCACGCCGGTGTTGCAACTGTTTCGCGAAGGTCGTGCGCTGCGCACGCTGATGTTGTGGCTGGCGTTTTTCTGCTGCTTGCTGATGGTCTACGCCTTGAGTTCCTGGCTGCCAAAACTGATGGCCAACGCCGGTTACAGCCTGGGCTCGAGTCTGTCGTTCCTGCTGGTGCTCAACTTCGGTGCCATTTTCGGCGCGGTGGGCGGCGGTGTGCTGGGAGACAAACTCAACCTGCCGCGGGTGTTGGCGGTGTTCTTCGCCGTGGCAGCGGTGTCGATCACCTTGCTGGGCTTCAACAGTCCGATGCCGCTGTTGTACCTGCTGATCGCCATTGCCGGCGCCACCACCATTGGCTCGCAGATTCTGTTGTACGCCTGCGCCGCGCAGTTCTACTCCATGACCATTCGCTCCACCGGTTTGGGCTGGGCCTCGGGCATCGGGCGCAACGGTGCCATTGTCGGACCGCTGCTGGGCGGTGCCTTGCTCGGGATCAGCCTGCCGCTGCAACTGAACTTCATGGCATTCGCCTTGCCCGGTGCGGTGGCCGCGATGGCCATGACCGTGTTCGCCATCAGCAGTCGGCGCAGTGCCCAACAAAAGTTGCCGGGCATCCATGGATCGCCTGACGGGGCTGTCGGCGAGGCTTCATGAAAAGCTTATTCCAGGACTTTTCCCTGTCTGCGGCCGTGGCCGGATTTATCGCCACGGTGATTTCCTACGCAGGCCCGTTGGTGATCATCTTTCAGGCTGCCGAGACCGCGCACCTCTCGCGGGAGGTGCTGTCTTCCTGGGTTTGGGCGATTTCCATCGGCAGCGCCGTGCTCGGAATCGGGTTGAGCCTGCGTTACCGCGTCCCGGTGATCATCGCGTGGTCAGCGCCGGGTTCGGCGTTGCTGGTGGCGCTGTTGCCGGGGATCTCCATGCCGGAGGCGGTAGGTGCGTATCTGGTCAGTAGCCTGATTATCTTTCTGGTCGGGGTCTCGGGAGCGTTTGACCGGATCATCGGCAAACTGCCTGCGGCGATTGCGGCAGCGATGCTGGCGGGGATTCTGTTCAGCTTCGGCACCGGGTTGTTTGTCTCGTTGCAGGGCAAACCGTTGCTGGTGCTGGCGATGTTCGCCACCTACCTGGTCTGCAAACGGCTGATGCCGCGGTATGCGGTGTTGATGGTGCTGCTGGTGGGTTGCTCGATGGCTTTTCTCGCCGGTGATTTGCACAGCGAGGCGTTGGTAATCGGGATGGCCACGCCGGTGTGGATCACACCTACGTTCAGCCTGAGCGCGACCCTGAATATCGCCTTGCCGCTGGTGATGGTGGCGCTGACCGGCCAGTTCGTTCCCGGCATGGCGGTGCTGCGCGCCAGCGGTTACCCAACGCCGGCCGGCCCGATCATCGCCAGCAGTGCGGTGGGCACGGCGCTGTTGGCGCCGTTCGGTTGCCATGGGCTGAATCTGGCAGCCATCACCGCGGCGATTTGTACCGGGCGCGAAGCCCATGAAGATCCCGGCAAACGCTATGTGGCCGGGGTTGTGGGCGGGCTGTGTTACCTGGTGCTGGGGATTTTCGGCGCCACCCTGGTTTCACTGTTTTCGGCGTTCCCCAAAGAACTGATCGCAGCCTTGGCCGGGCTGGCGCTGTTCGCCGCGATTGCCGGGGCGTTGGCCGGCGCAATGGCCGTGCCGAGTGATCGCGAAGCCGCGTTGGTGACTTTTCTGACCACCGCCTCGGGCATGTCGTTGTTGGGTTTGTCCGCTGCTTTTTGGGGGCTGATTTTCGGCATGGTCACGCACGTGTTGTTAAACGCCCGTCGTCCCGTTCCCCGCAGCAAATCTGCTGCGGCTGAAGCACTTCAACCTGTCGATCAATAAAAATAAGAGAAAAAACAATGAAACAGATTCTTCCAACAACCGGTTCAGTGTTGTCCATGGCGGTCGTCTCGAGTTTCTCCGCCGGTGCGATGGCGGCCGAGAATGGCTTCATCGAAGACACCACCGCCACCTTGCAAGCACGCAATTACTACTTCAGCCGAGACTTTTCCGACATCGTCGGAGCCAACCAACAATCGAAGGCTGAAGAGTGGGCGCAGGGCTTCATCCTCAACGTCAAATCCGGTTATACCCAGGGCCCCGTCGGTGTTGGTGTGGATGTTATTGGCCTGCTCGGCCTCAAGCTCGACAGCAGCCCGGACCGGGTCAATACAGGTTTGCTGCCGGTGCAGGATGACGGGCGCGCGGCGGATGATTACAGCCGTCTGGAAGGCGCGTTGAAGGTGCGATTCTCCAAAACCGAACTGAAGGTGGGTGAGTTGCAACCCAACCTGCCGGTGCTGGCCTTCAGCGATATCCGTTTGCTGCCGCCCAGCTATCAGGGCGCGAGCATCAGCTCGAACGAGATCAATGGCCTGACCGTACAAGGTGGCCACTTGAACTCGACCAGCCTGCGCAACGAGGCCGGCGACGAAAAGATGCAAGCCATGCTCGGTCATGTGCCGCAGCGTCAGGTCAGCAGTGATGGTTTCAACTTTGCTGGCGCCGATTACGCCTTCAACGATAAACGCAGCTCGGTCAGCGCCTGGTTCGGGCAACTGGAAGATATCTACAACCAGCGCTTTCTCGGCCTCAAGCACAGCGAGCCGTTGGGCAACTGGATCCTGGGCGCCAACCTTGGGTATTACGATTCGCACGAAGACGGCAAAAAACTGCTGGGCAACATCGACAACCAGGCGTTTTTCTCCTTGCTGTCGGCCAAGCGTGGCGGCCACACGTTCTATGTCGGCTATCAGGGCATGTTCGGCGACAGTGCCTTCCCGCGAGTGTTTGCCAACATCAGCCCTCTGGGTAACGAGGTGCCGACCTACGAGTTCGCCTATACCGATGAGCGCTCCTGGCAGGCGCGTTACGACTACGATTTCGCCGCCCTCGGCGTGCCGGGGCTGACCAGCACCGTGCGCTACATCACTGGCAGCAATGTCGATACCGGCAAAGGGTTCGAGGGCAAGGACCGCGAGCGCGATCTGGACATCGGCTATGTGCTGCAGAGCGGCAGCCTCAAAGGTCTCGGGATCCGCGTGCGCAACGCGATGGCGCGTTCCAACTACCGCAGCGATATCGACGAAAACCGCTTGATCCTCAGCTACACCTGGACGCTGCTATAAGGGCGCGGTCATAGATCTGTGGTGCAGTCACCCATGACCTCGTACGTCACGCTATGGGTCTGGCCTTGATGATCGACGTACACCATGGTTGCAGGCACAACCCCGCAGGCGGTTGCGGTGTTCGACACTGAAACCACTTCGGCAATGTCCAGCGGCTGTGCGGGGTTGTACGAAGTGGCGGCGGGTTGGTTGCCGGCGGCCATGGCCGAGGTGGCGACAACGGTCAGAAACAGGCTGATCAGGGTTTTCATTTTTCCGTGCTCCGTGTTGATTCCGGTACCTGGATTCTAGTCTTTGCCCATCACCGATAAAGGGGCTCGCGCCTGAAGCAGCCTTACATCAAACGTAACAGTGACCGCCCGTGGAGGGCTTATGGATCTGCTCAATAACTTGCGGGTGTTCGTCCGCGTGGTGGAGTGCGCAAGCTTTACCGCCGCCGCCGATGCGCTGGAACTGTCAACTGCGCAAGTGTCGCGACTGGTGGCCGATCTGGAGCAGCATGTGCAAGCACGCTTGCTGCACCGCACCACGCGACGGTTGAGCCTGACCGAGGCCGGTGAACGCTTTTTGGTGCGCAGTCGGCAAATACTCGAAGAAATGGAGGTGGCAACGGCTGAGGCTCGCGGTGCCCATCTCAAACCGAGTGGACGACTGCGGGTTCACAGCATGAATGGCCTGGGGGTGCTGATCACGCCATTGATCGCGCGCTACAGCGAGCTTTACCCCGACGTGGTGTTCGAGTTGACCCTGTCGCAGCGCAATCCCGATCCTATGGAGGAAGGGCACGACGTGGTGATTTCGATTGCCCATGAACTGGCCGATTCGCAAATGGTCGCCCAGTCCATCGGGCAGATTTACAGCGTGCCCTGCGCCTCCCCGCACTACCTGCAACGGCGTGGCGTACCGCGAACACCGATGGCGCTCAATGATCATCAGTGCCTGCGCATGCTCGACCCGTTGTACAAAGATGAATGGGTGTTCCGGGACGAAGAGGGCGAGCATGCCATCAGCCCGGCCAGGACCTTTCAATGCAACGTCGCCGAATCAATGGTCAAGGCGTCGGAATCCGGCATGGGGATCAGCCTGATTCCGTTCTATACCGCGACGCGTCCCTTGAGCGATGGCACCTTGTTGCGTTTGTTGCCGGCCTGGCGCCCCCGTGAGCGCAACGTTTATGCGCTGTACCCATCGCGGCGTTTTCTCGATGCCAAGGTTCGGACCTGGGTGGACTTTCTCAAAGCCGAATTACCCAAGCTGTTCGCTGAACACGAGGCGGTGATGAACGATCCACGGCATTGGGCCTGAAGTGCCGGTTACGTCACCCCATCCAGTTCGGCAGGGCCAGAAGCGCGTTGGCACGCTGGACAGGAACAGTCCAGGCATGGCTAGTACTTCCAGAAAACCGGGATGAACAGCACCAGAACAGTGAGGATTTCCAGTCTTCCCAGCAACATGCCAACGGTCAGCAGCCATTTGGCCGAATCGGGCAGTGTCGAGAAGTTACCTGCCGGGCCAATGATCGAACCAAGGCCTGGCCCCACGTTGCAGACGGCAGTGGCCGCGCCACTCAATGCCGTGGTCCAGTCCAGGCCGATGAGCGCCAACCCCATCGCGATCGCCCCGATGGTGATGGTGAAAAAGAATGAAAACGTCAGGAGTGAGCGGGCGATATCTTCATCGATCGGGCGATTGTTGTATTTCTTCTGGATGACGGCGCGAGGATGAATCAATTGTTTCAGGCTGCCCATGAGCAGGGCGCCAGCCACTTGAAAACGGAAGATTTTAAGACCGCCGGCAGTGGAGCCGGAGCAGCCGCCGACAAAGGTCAGATAAAAAAACAGCAACACGGAGAAGCTGCCCCATAACGTGTAATCCCCTAGCGCCACGCCGGTCGTCGTGACCACCGACGTCACGTTGACCGCCACGATCCGAAACGCGTCCCACCAGCCGTGCTCGCTGTTCAAGCACAGCCAGGTGCCGAACAGCAGCCAGGTGATGAGCAAAAAGCCAATGAAACCGCGTACCTGATGATCGTTGAACAAGGCCTGTTTATTCCCGCGTAGCGTGCTCACATACAGCGTGAAAGGCAGGCTGCCCAGAATCATGACAACCACTGACACCCAATGAATGGCCGGTTGTGTCCAGTGCGCCAGAGACGCATCGGAGGTGGAAAAACCGCCTGTGGAAATCAACGCCATTGCATGATTGACGGCTTCGAACGGCGTCATCCCGGCTATCCACAGGGCCAGCGTGGAAACAGCGGTCAGCCCGACATACAGCCCCAGAATATATTTGGCGGCGACATGGGAGCGGGGTGTGACCTTCTCCGACCAGTCGGATGATTCGGTCTGGAACAGGCGCATCCCCCCGACCCGCAATAGCGGCAGGATGGCCACGGCCATGCCGATGAAGCCGATCCCGCCCAGCCAATGCAGCATTGAACGCCAAATCAGCAATCCGGGAGAGGCAGTGTCCAGGCCGGTCAGAATGGTCGATCCGGTGGTGGTGATACCGGACATCGTTTCAAAAAACGCGTCGGTGTAGCTGATGTGCTGAATAAAGACCATGGGTAACGCGGCAAACATGCAAACGACCACCCAACTGGCCGTGGTCAGCATGTACATATCGCGGGGACGCAACTGAGCGTTTTCAGGACGTCCCTTGTTAATCAGCAGCAGCCCGGACACCATCGTGATCACAATTGACCACCCAAAGGCCGACATCTCATCGTTGCGTTCATAGATCACCAGCGTGAGCAGCGGTATCGCCATACTCACTGCAAGCGTGATCAGAAAAATACCCAGGATGAAACCGATAAACCGCAAAACCGCAATGGACATAGATAACGCCTGTCTTGTTAGCGCCGCGCAGTATCGACCGGCTTGCCATTTTGTCTCGTAAAGTTTGCGTAACGTTTGTTCTTTCCCTGGATTCTCTGCGTGCCGGCTGGAAGTGCGATACGGCCACTCAGAAACGCCGGTATAGACTCATAGCTATCACGACGGGAGAGACGCGTGAAATATAGAACAATGTTGCTGCTCAGTCGTTTGCTTGCGCGGGGCCCGGCGTCCAGGAAGGCGCGCCCATGATCGGCGCCGAGTTGCTGTCAGCGCAAAGCCTTGCAGTTGGCTGGCTGATATACGTGCCGGCAGTGATCTGGGCTGTCTGTCGAGCACCCTGGGTTGAATTGTTCAGCGACAGTCGCCGCCAGCATCTGTTGTTCGGCACGGTGTTCGCGTTGTTCTTGCTCTGGCTGGTGCGGCAAGACTTCGACACCGGCGTGTCCTACCACTTTATCGGCATGACCGCCGTGACCCTGTTGCTCGACTGGCCGCTGGCGATTGTCGGCGGGTTGGTCGCGCAAGCGGGACTGGTACTGCTCGGGCGCCAGGATCTGGCGGCGATGGGGGTCAACGGTGCGCTGCTGATTCTGCTGCCGGTGCTGGTCACCGAATGCTGCGCGATCCTGGTGGAGCGAGCGCAACCGCGTAATCCCTTTGTGTATATCTTCGTGTCCGGTTTCTTTGCTGCGGCGCTGTCGGCGTTGCTGTGCCTGCTGCTGGCGCTGTGGTTGCTGTGGTTCGACGAACGTTTCGCCATGCCCTATTGGCTGGAGGATTTTGTCGGTTATCTGTGGCTGCTGATTTTTCCGGAAGCGTTCATCAACGGCATGGTCGTCAGCGCGTTGGTGGTGTTTTGCCCCGAGTGGCTGGAGACGTTCAATCGCACGCGCTACCTTTCAGCGCCCTGGAAAGACGACGATCCCAAATCTTGATCCATATCAAAGGCAAAAATCGCCCGCGAATCCATGCTTCGGAAAACCTTCAGGAGCATCGAAATGAGTGTCTACGAGTGGGCAAGGCAGGAGTTGCGTCAAAGTCTGGATGGGGCGCAGGAGGTGGGCTTTGATCCGGGGTTGAGCCTGCGTGCCTTGCTCAGTGCAGTGGTGCAACAGAGCAAGGCAGTGCGCAGTGTCGAAGACCTGGCCGATGAGTTGCGTTTTCTTGCAGAAAACCTCGATGACAGCCAGGACTACGGTTTTATGCGGCCTTGAAGATCAGTGACGCGGCTCGAAGTCTTCGCTGAACAGGTCGTCTTCGGCATCCGGGCTGACCGGAATCTTGTGTTCTTCCGAGGCCCATGCACCGAGGTCGATCAATTTGCAGCGATCCGAGCAGAACGGCCGGTTGACGTTGCTGGCGACCCATTCGACAGGGGCGCCACAGGTTGGGCAATTGACGGTTGGGGTCTGGCTCATGACTGGCCTCCACGCAAAGTAAGGTAAAAGTGATGCAGGCGTTCGACCTCGCTGTGCAGCCAGGCGAGGTCGCGGTCGTTGACCACCACATCGTCGGCGTGGCTCACGCGGTCCTGGCGGCTGGACTGGGCCTTGAGGATCGCCTGGACCTGTTGCTCGCTGGTCTGGTCACGCTGCAGGGTGCGCTCGATCTGTAGTTGTTCCGGGGCATCGATCACCAGGACTCGTTGGGTCATGGCGTACTGCCCGGACTCGATCAGCAATGGCGAAACCAGAATCGCGTAAGGCGATTGTGCCTTGGCCAGATGCTCGGCGATTTCCTTGGCGATCAGCGGATGCAACAACGCTTCGAGCCAGCGACGTTCCTCTGGTACTTCGAAGATCAATTTGCGCAACGCCGCGCGATCCAGCTGCCCGTCGGCTTGCAATACGCCAGGGCCGAAGTGTTCGGCGATCCTGGCCAGCGCCGGGCGCCCCGGCTCTACCACCCAACGCGCCGCGTGATCGGCGTCCACAACGTGTACGCCCAGGTCGATGAAGTGCTGGGCAGCCGCGCTTTTGCCGCTGCCGATGCCGCCGGTCAGGCCGAGAATCCAGGGTTTTTCCACAGGGGTATTCATTTCAAACCGACAAACTGCCAATAGAAGCCGGTTATTTGACCACCCCAGAGCAAGGCAATCCAGCCGGCAATTGCCAGAAAGGGGCCAAAGGGGATTGGCGTGGAGGTTTTTGCGTTGCGCAAACGCAGCAGAATCACGCCGACAACGGCGCCCACCATCGACGATAACAGGATGGTCAGTGGCAGGATCTGCCAGCCACCCCAGGCGCCGAACATCGCCAGCAACTTGAAATCACCGTGGCCCATGCCTTCCTTGCCGGTGATCAGCTTGAACAGCCAGAACACCGACCACAACGCCAAATAGCCGGCCACCGCGCCCCACAAAGCATCATGCAAGGGCACGAACAGCGCGAAGCTGTTGACGATCAGCCCCAGCCATATCAGCGGCAGCACCAGCATATCCGGCAGCAGTTGGTGCTCGGCGTCGATCAGGCTCATGGCCAGCAACCCCCAGCTCAGGAGCAGCGTCATGCAGGCCTGCCAGCCGAAACCGAAATGCCAGGCGATGAACGCCGAAAGCAGGCCGCAGGCCAGTTCGGTCAGTGGATAGCGTTTGCTGATGGCGGCCGTGCAGTTCGAGCATCGCCCCCGCAAGAACAGATAACTGAGCAGCGGAATATTTTCCCAGGCGCGAATTCGATGGCCGCAATGGGGGCACTGGGAGTGGGGCAGCATCAGGTTGAAGGTTGGCAGCGGTGTTTCACCTGGCAAACCCAGCACTTCACGAGCCTCCTCACGCCATTCGCGGTCAAGCATTTTTGGCAGGCGCCAGACCACCACGTTGAGGAAACTGCCCATCAGCAGGCCGACCAACATGGCTGCAATCACGAAGGACAATGGGTGGAGGGTCAGAATGTCGTTCAAGGGCATGTCAGATCGCTGAGCCGAGTTGGAAGATGGGCAGGTACATTGCAACCACCAGGCCCCCGACGATAACACCCAGCACCACCATGATGAACGGCTCCATCAGGCTGGTGAGGTTATCGACCATGTTGTCCACTTCGTCCTCATAGAAGCTCGCGACCTTGTCGAGCATGTCATCCAATGCGCCGGACTCTTCGCCGATGGCGGTCATCTGGATCGCCATACTCGGAAAAATGCCGGAGGCGCGCATGGAAAAATTCAGCTGCATACCGGTCGACACGTCCTGCTTGATCCGCAGCACCGCGCGCTTGAACACGATGTTGCCGGTAGCGCCGGCCACCGAATCCAGGGCTTCCACCAGTGGCACGCCTGCCGCAAAAGTCGTCGACAGTGTGCGGGCGTAACGGGCCACGGCGGACTTGTACATCAGCGTGCCAATCAGCGGCATTTTCAGCAGCCAGGTGTCCATTCGGTCGCGAAAGCCTTGCGACGTTTTAAACGCGTGGCGCACGCCGAAGATGGCCGCGATCAGCACGCCGAGCATCGCCCACCACCAGTCCTGCATGAATTCCGAGAGGCCGATGACCATCACCGTGAAGGCTGGCAATTCGGCGCCAAACCCTTTGAATACCGATTCGAACTGCGGCACCACTTTGACCAGCAGGATCCCGGTCACGATGATCGCGACGAACACCACCGCCAGCGGGTAGGTCATGGCTTTCTTGATCTTGGCCTTGAGGCTTTCGCTCTTTTCCTTATAGGTCGCCACTCGCTCCAGCAGGGTATCGAGGGCACCGGCCTGCTCGCCGGCATCGACCAGGTTGCAGTAGAGCTCATCGAAATACTGAGGTTTTTTGCGCAGGGAAGCGGCGAAGCTGTTACCCGCCGCGACCTCCTGTTTCACCTCGTCGATCAGCGTGCGCATGGCCGGGTTTTCGAAGCCTTCGCCGATGATGTCGAAGGACTGCAACAGCGGCACGCCGGCCTTCATCATGGTCGCCATCTGCCGGGTGAACAGGGCGATGTCCTGGGCCTTGATGCGCTTGCCCAGGTTGAAAATCGAGGTGGATTTCTTGCGTACCTTGCCGGGGGTGATGCCCTGCTTGCGCAACTGGGCCTTGATCAACGCCGGGTTCTGGCCGCTCAACTCGCCCGTCATTCTGGTGCCTTTGCGGTCGGTGCCTTCCCAGGCGTAGACGCTGATTTTTGCTGCTTTGACCGCCATATTCAGTCCTTGGTGACCCGGTTGATTTCTTCAAGGCTGGTGATGCCTTGCATGGCCTTGAGCAGGCCCGATGTGCGCAGGTCGTTGAAGCCGTCTTTACGCATCTGAATGTCGATTTCCAGTGAATTGCCTTCGGCCATGATCAGCCGTTGCAGGTCCTGCGTGTTCTTCACCACTTCATAAATCCCCACTCGCCCTTTGTAACCGCCGTTGCACAGATCGCAACCGACCGGTTCATAGATCGTGAATGAGCCGATGCGTTCCTCGGGGAAGCCTTCCTTGAGCAGCGCTTCCCGGGGAATCTCGATGGGTTTCTTGCAATGGCTGCACAACTTGCGCGCCAGGCGCTGGGCAATGATCAGGCTGATCGAGGTGGCAATGTTGAAACCCGGGATGCCCATGTTGTGCAGGCGCGTCAGGGTTTCGGCGGCGCTGTTGGTGTGCAGGGTCGACAGCACCAGGTGACCGGTCTGGGCGGCTTTGATGGCGATTTCGGCGGTTTCGAGGTCGCGGATTTCGCCGACCATGATCACGTCCGGGTCCTGTCGCAGAAATGAGCGCAGCGCCTGGGCGAAGTCCATTCCCTGCTTGGGATTGACGTTGACCTGGTTGATGCCTTCCATGTTGATCTCCACCGGGTCTTCGGCGGTGGAGATGTTGATGTCCACGGTGTTGAGAATGTTCAGCCCGGTGTAGAGCGATACGGTCTTGCCCGACCCGGTGGGGCCTGTCACCAGAATCATGCCCTGGGGTTGCTTCAGCGCGGCCATGTACAGGTCTTTCTGGTCCTGCTCGTAACCGAGGGCATCGATGCCCATTTGTGCGCTGGACGGGTCGAGGATCCGGATCACCACTTTCTCGCCCCACAGGGTCGGCAGGGTGTTGACCCGAAAATCGATGGACTTGGTCTTGGACAGGCGCATCTTGATCCGCCCGTCCTGGGGCCGGCGTCGTTCGGAGATGTCGAGGCTGGCCATGACTTTCAGCCGCGCGGCGATGCGACTGGCCAGGTGGATCGGTGGCTTGGCCACTTCACGCAAAATACCGTCGGTGCGCATCCGCACGCGGTAGGTTTTTTCGTAGGGTTCGAAATGCAGGTCGGAAGAGCCGCTTTTGATCGCATCCAGCAACATCTTGTGCACGAAGCGCACCACGGGCGCGTCATCGGCATCCTGGCCGGCAATGGCGTCTTGTCTGTTGTCATCGATCGACTCGATGTCCACGCCATCGAGGTCAACGTCAGCCATGTCTTCCAGGCCGGTGCCTTGGTTATCGAAGAATTTTTCGATGGCATCGCTGAGCTTGTCGTCCTCCACCAGGATGGCTTCGGTATTCAGCCCGGTGCTGAACTGGATGTCATTGATGGCTTGCTGATTGGTCGGGTCGGAAACCCCCACGAACAACTTGTTGCCGCGCCGCCAGAGGGGCAGGGCGTGGTGCTGGCGAATCAGTTTCTCGCTGATCAGTCCCTTGGGCTGGCTCTCCTTGTCCAGGCAGTTGAGGTCGAGCAAGGCCATGCCGAAGTGTTCCGACGCGATCTCGGCGACCTGGCGACTCTTCACCAGTTTGTTCTGCACCAGATAGCTGATGAGGGAGATTCGGCTGCGCTGGGCTTGCTGATACGCCTGTTGCGCGCTTTGGTCAGTGAGCAGCTCGGCCAGGACCAATTGCTTGGCCAGACCGCTAAGGGCAATGTCATTCATTGGGATACCGGACGCAGACAGTTCATGACTTATAGCCTAGTCAAGCGGAGGAACCAAACCAGCGGTGTTGAGGTGACAAAAAGTGTCAGATAGTGCGGATTCTGGGGGTAGGAAACGGCGTTGCACTCGCCTCACGTCCCGGCCAACAGGGCGCGCGACGCTTGGCATGGGCTGTGCTGCGGCTAGTTCAGGTCATGAGATTTCGACTCATGCATGGAGCTTGTCTATGAATACTCAGAAAGGTTTTACGCTTATCGAACTGCTGATCGTGGTGGCGATCATCGGGATTCTGGCGACGTTTGCGTTGCCGCAATATTCCAAGTATCAGGCCCGGGCCAAGGTCACGGCGGGGCTGGCTGAGATCAGCGCGTTGAAAGTGCCGTTCGAGGATCTTATGAATCAAGGGACCGATGTGACACTGGATAAGATCGGTGGTGCCACAACGACCTCCAACTGCACGACGTCAGCGACTGGCAAAGCGGCTGATGGAACAGGCTCTATTGCTTGCAAAATTCTTAATGCTCCGGGTCCGGTGTTGAATAAGTCCATCACTCTGACGCGCGCGTTGACTGGCTGGACATGCACCACCGAAGTCGATGCTGAATATGCGCCTAAAGCCTGCGCCGCTGCCGCTTCCACTGCCACATCAGGCTGATTTAAAACCGTTTTGCCTAGTGCCCCATCTTGCGGGTCGGGGGCATATCCGTTTTTGCGGTCACGGCGGCGGGCGGTTCCGCCCTTACGGCGGGTCACTTGGAAAAGCCCCAAGTAACCAAGGGCTCTTGCCCCTTTCGGTCGGTGCCTCGCCCAGGCTCGGCATGCCCTCGCTCCGGTCCTGCTCCGTGGGCCCGCCGCCATCGGCCATCCATGGCCGGGGGCGGCTAACCCGGCATCCATGCCGGGTTGCCCACTGCGCAGAACCTCCACTCGGCCTCCCGATGGGGCGTGCACCTCAAGATCAAAAGCTGGAGGCGAGCTAACGCTCGACCTGACTCTTCAAGCGTACGCATTCCCCTGTAGGAGCGAGCCTGCTCGCGAAAGACGTGAACGATAACGCGTGCTGTCTGAATGAACGCGGTGACCCAAACCTTAAATGAACAGCATTACGCCTTGCGGGGCGTTTTTTGTTCGCTCTCCGGGAAAAATCGAGTCATTGAGAAAACTTCCAATAATTCATGGCCTTAGGCCTGCGGTAAAACCCGCAACTTGCATGTCGATAATTCCGAAGTCATGCAATTTGCATGATTTCGAAAATCAGACGTTTTTGTAAGTTATTGATTTATATGTATTTATCGATTGTTTCAAAGTTGGCACAGCGTTCGCACTATCTCCTGTAACCCTGCTGACAAGACACGCAGCAGACTTTATGAAAAACAGGAGTTACTCGTATGAAGAAGTTCGCTATCGCTGCCGCTACTGCTACCGCGCTGACCCTGACCATGGCCAACGTCGCATTTGCACAGACCCAGGCTACCCAGGCTCCAATGGTTCTGGCCGCTGGTGAAGTGACCGAAGTCAAGGAAGCTACTTCCGATACCTGGATCACTACCAAGGTCAAAGCAGACCTGGTGACTGAAAAAGGCATTCCTGGCACCGACATCAAAGTCGAAACCAACAAAGGCGTAGTGTCCCTGTCGTCCACCGTTGCGGTAACTGACGCTCAGAAAGCCACCGCTGTGGCAATCGCCAAGAAAATCAAAGGCGTTCAGGCAGTCTCTGCTGATGGCCTGAAATCCGAGTAAGGCAAGGCTTCTCGCCTGGACTGGGAGAAGGCGCGACAGACGGGCCGAGCAATACGTCTGCCGCCTCAGGAGAGTTCATGCGAAGGCCATAAGGATGTGGCCATTACAGGCCCCGGACATTCGTGTCAGGGGCCTGTTCTATTTGGGGCAGTGCAAAACCACATTAAATTGTGCCCACATGATGTTGTGGTGGATTCAGTTACCGCGCTTGCTGGTGATCTGCTTCAAACGATTACCTTCAAAACGCAGGTACTGATACATCCCGCCGTTGGGCCCGTAGGTCCATTCCTCCACTTGAAACTCTTCCCGGCGGTTGGCACTGCGCTTGTAGCCCAACAGATCACGGCTGACCGGTTCTCCGCATTTCTGCAGCACCTCGCTGGACCTGTCACCGACACTGACCAATTGACTGCCGCAACGCAGGGTGTCGGCTGCCGAAGCCTGCGCTGCGGCTATCGCCAGAGCCAGGCTGATCAGCCATTTCGCGCCCATCACTCGGCGTCCAGATGCAGCGGCGTAACCACCCGACCGTCACTTTCCGCTTCGCCCAGGTTAGCGTCGATGAAGTACACGCGGTCATCGGCCAGCTGACCCTTGTCGACCAGATAATCCTTGATGCTGCTGGCGCGTTCCTGGCCCAGCTGGCGCAAGAGAACGTCGCTGGAACTCCAGAACTTGATCACGCCTTCACGCATTTTTGCCGTGCGTTCTTCCTTGCCCAGATCCTTCCATTCTGCGGGCGGCTGCGTCTTCAGGCGCGTGCGGTAGATCCCTTCCAGCAGTGGACCTTTCTCGTTATCCGGTACCTGCAGCAATGAAGCCTGAGCCGGCACCTTGTCACCGCGGCGCTGGAGCATTTTGTAGTAGTTGTACTGGTATTCGCGTTCCAGACGTTGCTCGGCGATCAGCGGGCCATCGCTGCTGGCGGCCGCCGTGCCTTCGATTTCCAGGCGCAGTGCCGGGCGCTCCTTGAGAGCCTGGGACAGTTTGACCAGCGAATCTTCGGCGTCCTTGCTCAGGTCGCTTGAACCCGGCGCAAACGACACGGTGCCCAAATCTTCCGAACCGCCACCACTGACCAGCCCGCCAATCATTTTGAAGGGCGCTGCTGCGGCCTTCACGATCAGGTTGCGCAGGGTCTGCCAGATGATAGGCATGACACTGAATTGCGGGTTGTTCAGGTCGCCGCTCACTGGCAGCTCGATGGATATCTTGCCGTCGACATCCTTGAGCAAGGCAATCGCCAGCTTCAGCGGCAGGCTCACGGCGTCCGGGCTGTCGACCTTTTCACCCAGTTGCAGCTGCTCGACCACCACTTTGTTTTCAGCCAGGAGTCGGCCGTTGGTGATCTTGTAATGCAGGTCGAGATTGAGTCGGCCCTTGCGGATGCGGTAACCGGCGAACTTGCCGGAGTAGGGCGTGAGCGTGGTCAGTTCGACACGTTTGAAACTGGTGGCGATGTCGAGGCTGGCCATCGGGTCGAACGGGTTGACCGCGCCCTTGATGGTGACCGGCGCATAACGGTCGACCTTGCCTTTGATATCGACGCTGGCCGGTTTCGCCTGACGGCTGTCGATGGTGCCGATTTGCCCATTGAGCTGTTGAACGGCCGTGGCGAAATTCGGGGTCAGGCTGAAGTCGGCGAAGTTGGCCGAGCCGTCATTGATGGCAATGCCGCCAATGTGGATGCCCAGCGGCTTTTCCTTGCCGGCAGGTTTGGCAGCAGCCGTTTTGGCGCCGGAGTCCGGCGGTTGCGGAATCAGTAGATCGTCGACGTTTGTGGTGCGGTCATCGTTGATCATGAAGCGCACATAAGGCTGGAACAGGTTGACCTTGTCGATCGACAGGCTGTCGCCGTGCTGATAGTTCAGGCCTTCAAGCACCAATTGCTGCCACTTGAGGAAGTCGCGGGTTTTGAGGGTGTCGAGGGTATGCAGTTGATCGACCTGGGCACGGCCGGTGACGTTGAATGCCAGCGGCTCAGTGCTTTTGAGATCGACCGCCAGATCACTGCCGAGCATGCCGCTGCGCAGTTCCAGGCGAATGAACGGGTTGATATAGGACTGGGCGACGCGCAGGTCGATGTCCCTGGTTTGTACGTTTAACCTGGCGCTGACCGGGGCCAGATTGACGATACCGTCTGCCGTGATCTTGCCTTGCTTGCCCACGCCCGTATCGAGCTTGAGGTTAAAAGGCGAGCCATTGAGGCTGTCGAAATTCTGCAGGTCCAGGTTCAGCGGGCCGACGTCCAGCGCCACGGCGGGTTGCGCCTTGCGGTCCGCCAGATGCACCTGGTAATTGCGCAGTTGCACGTCCTTGAGCAGCACCTGCCATGGCTTGCTCGGTGGCGCCGGCTCGGGTTTCGGTGAATCGGCGGCGGCCGGGGCGCTGGCCGGTTCGGCCTTGGCTTTAACGGCGGCTTTGGACGGTTGGCTGGCGAACAGTTTCTGCCAATCGAGTTGCCCGTCCGCCTCGAGGGCGGCCCAGGTTTCCAGTTTCTGGCTGCGGATCTTGCCGACGACCACTTGTTGCTTGGCCAGGTCCACGGTGGTTTCACTGATGTCCAGACGCTCAAGCTTCGCCAGCGGGCGGCCGTCTGGTGCTTTGATCGCGAACGGCGCGATGCTGACGGCGACGTTGCTCAACAGCAGTTCGGTTTCCTTGGACAGGTTGAGTTTGTAGTCGGTGCTCAGGCTGAGAATGCCGTTTTCAAGCACCAGTGGCAGCGCGTCACGCACATAGGGCCAGAAGGATTTCATCTTGCCATCGGTGATTTTCAGCTTACCTTCGGAGGCGAGCGGGATCAGGCTGAAATTGCCGGTCCAGTCGATCTGTCCACCTCCCGGGCCGACGGCCATCAAGGTCATGTCGGCACTGTCTTCCGGCAGGGTGCTGAGGTTCTTCAACTCGAAATCGAGTTTGTCGTAGAGGAATTCGATCGGCTCGCTGGGCCGTGCGTCCTGGAAGTGCACATAGCCGCCGGCCAGTTTGATCCGCTCGATGCGCAATGGGAATGGCTTGGCGTCCGGGTCGGCCGGGGTTGGCTCGCTGACAGGGATTTTGAACAGGCCGAGCAAATTGAGTTTGCCGTCCTTGCCGAAGAGGATTTCGGTCTTGGGTTTGTCGATTTCGATATCGGACAGGTGCAGCGCCTTGGTCCAGAGGCTGTCGATCTGCAAATTGGCGTACAGGCGCTCGAAGCCGACCTGCTCCTTGCCCGGCTCGCCGATGATCAGGCCCCACAGGGTGACTTCCAGGCTGAACGGGTTGAGTTCGATCCGCTGGATCGTCGCGGGCGTCGTTGCGTAACTGGCCAATTGTTGATTGGCCACCCGTAACGCGATGCCCGGCAAAATCAGAAACCCCAGCAGGCTGTAGAGGGCTAGAGCGGTCAACAGAGCGCCGATAGCGCGGATCAATCCTTTGGGCATGTGTGGCTTCATCTGTCTGAATCGGAGTGCGTTGGAGTATGGCACGCGTTTCTGGTTCCGAAGCGATCCTGCTTTATAGGATTTGTCTGATTTTATGGCCGAATCTCAGAGCTGGAGGATCAGGGTTTTCAGTGGCGGCTGCTGATCCATTGACGGAAAATCGCCGCCCGGCTTCATCACTGTCCACTCGCGCACCGGCCGGCCGGCTTTCTCGGCACAACGCAAGACCTGCTCGCGCCAGTCGTCCATGCTGACCTTTGCCAGGTTGTTGCAGCAGATCAGCACGCCATTGTCGGCGGTGGTCAGCAGTGCGGGTTTCAGCAGGCTCTGATAGTCGCGCAGCAGGTCGACGGTGCCGAAAGCGCTCTTGGCCCAGGCTGGCGGGTCCAGCAGCACGAGGTCGTACTGACGCTGTTCCAGACGCTGATAGCTCGGCAGTTTTTGCCCGCGGCGCTGGCTGATCGGCAGGCCGGCCAACTGGCGGATGGCCGGGAAGTAGTCGGACTGGATGAAGTCCATGGTCGGCAACTGCGGGTTGAGCAGGCCGTTCTCACGGCCGACGGCCAGGTTGCCCTCAGCGAAATCGAGGTTGCAGACTTCGCTCGCGCCACCGGCCGCCGCACTCAGGCCGACGCCGCAGGTGTAGGCGAACAGGTTGAGCACGCTTTTGTTTTTGCTGTGCTGCTTGACCCAGCCACGCGTGTTGCGCAGGTCGAGGAACAGCAGCGGGTCCTGGCCGGCGTGGCGGCCGCGAACCCGGTAATTCAAGCCCCACTCGTGACCGATCAAGTCTTGCAGGGCAGCCTCGTCGGCGCGGTAGACGGTGTCTTCACGGTCGATGCGTGAGTTGCCCCGGGAGCGATCGTTGTAGACCAGCAGCGTTTCGAGGCCCAGGTGCTGATTGATGGTGTCGTGCAGTTGCAGCAGCGCATCCCGTTCCAGCGACTGGTGAAAACTTTGCACCAGCAATTGCGGGCCGTAGCGGTCGATCGTCAGGCCGCCGGCGCCTTCCTGGCTGCCGTGGAACAGGCGATAGCAATCGGTGCCTTGCTGATGCAGTTCGGTCAGCAGGTCCTGACGACGATCGAGGGCGGCGCGCAGCGCCTGATTCAAGGAAGACATGCTGTGCGCCTTGCAGGAGGGGAATTTGGCGCGGGAGTTTAACAGCATTGCACCTGTGGCGAGGGAGCTTGCTCCCGCTGGGCTGCGAAGCGGCCCCCATAATCTCAGTACTTGTCGAAGATTTTGCGAGCGCTTCGCACTGGTGCGCCAGCCCGGTCGGGCGGGAGCAAGCTCCCTCGCCACAGAAGGCTGACATTCAGCGTTTTGATCGTTCCCACGCGGAGCGTGGGAACGATCAAACCTACAACAATCCCATCCGTCGTTTGGCCCGTTGCACCGAACCGTTACGCACCGCCCAGCGCAGCATTGGCACGCTGCGATTGACGCTGGCGCGGATCAGCTTGCGTTGCAGCGGGCTCTGGCTGACGCCCAGCATGTCACTGGCCCAATCCGGCAGCAGGTCGATCCCGGCCTTCATCATCAAGCCGCCGAAAGGTCTGGCCAAACGGCTGGGGGACGGGGCGTTCAACAACAGCCGCAACACCTCTCGACTGCGCTCGTCGCACAACAGCTGTGGACGAATGCGCTCAAGGTAATCGGCAATTTCCTGCCGCGAACGGGGCACATCACGGGCGCCGAGCCGTTCGGCAACTATCGCGATCTCTGCGTAGTAACGGTCCTGATCAGACAGGGACAGGTTCGGATTGCGGTAACGCAGGTGCGCGGCGAGGAAGTTGCTGACTTCGGCCACGTGCACCCAAGTCAATAGATCGGGATCGCTGGCCGCGTAGGGCCGGCCATCCGGTGCGGTGCCGGTCACTTGCAGGTGGATGGTGCGGACTTTCTCGATCAGCCAGTCGGCATCCTTTCGCGAACCGAACGTGGTGCCGGAAATGAACTGCCCGGTACGACGCAGTCGGCCGATCATGTCTTCGCGGAAATTCGAATGGTCCCACACCCCGGCCAGGGCCAGTGGATGCAGGGCTTGCAGCATCAGGGCGCTGATGCCGCCGATCAGCATGCTGCTGAAGTCGCCATGCACTTGCCAGCTCACCGAATCGGGGCCGAACAGGCCGGGATCACCCTTGGGGTTTTCCAGGTCGAGCTTGCCCAGAGACAGACCGGTCAGGCTCATGACCTGGGTTTCGATGCGGGTTCGAATGAATTCCATGACGACTCAGTGGCGGAAAAGAAGGCGCGGCCATTAACGGCCGCGCAGGCTTTTGAAACAAGCCTTTATTGGTTCAGGCGTTTATCGACCAGCTCCTGGACCACGCTCGGGTCAGCCAAGGTCGAGGTGTCACCCAGGCTGTCCAGTTCGTTGCAGGCGATCTTGCGCAGAATGCGCCGCATGATCTTGCCCGAACGGGTTTTCGGCAAGGCCGGCGCCCACTGGATCAGGTCCGGTTTGGCGAAGCTGCCGATTTCCTCGCTGACGTGAGCCAGCAGTTGTTTCTTCAGTTCGTCACTGGGCTCGGTGCCGTTCATGGGGGTGACGAAGGCATAGATGCCCTGACCCTTGACGTCATGCGGGTAACCGACCACCGCCGCTTCGGCGATGCTGTCGTGCAGCACCAATGCGCTTTCCACTTCCGCGGTGCCGATGCGGTGCCCGGAGACGTTGATCACGTCGTCGATGCGCCCGGTGATCCAGTAATCGCCATCCTCATCGCGCCGGGCACCGTCGCCAGTGAAGTAGTAACCGGGGTAGGGCTTGAAGTAGGTGTCGACCATGCGTTGCGGGTCGCCGTAGACGCTGCGAATCTGCGCCGGCCAGCTGGATTTGATCGCCAGCACGCCGCTGCCGGCGCCTTTGATTTCCTTGCCCACTTCATCGAGCAACACCGGTTGCACGCCGAACATCGGTTGTGTGGCGCAACCGGGTTTGATCCGTTGAGCACTGACCAGCGGGCTGATCATGATGCCGCCGGTTTCGGTCTGCCACCAGGTATCGACGATCGGACAACGCTGTTCGCCGACGGCATTGAAGTACCACTCCCACGCTTCCGGGTTGATGGGCTCACCCACAGTGCCGAGTAATCTGAGGCTCGCGCGTGAAGTTTCCTTCAACGGTTCGGGGCCTTCACGCATCAGGGAGCGCAGGGCGGTCGGGGCGGTATAGAAAATGTTTACATGGTGCTTGTCGATCACCTGCCAGAAGCGCGAGCTGCTTGGGTAGCTCGGCACGCCTTCGAAGATCAGCGTGGTCGCGCCGTTGGCCAGCGGCCCGTAGACGATGTAGCTGTGGCCGGTGACCCAGCCGACATCGGCGGTACACCAGAAGACTTCGTCGTCGCGGTAGTCGAGCACGTACTTGAAGGTCATCGCCGCTTGTAGCAGATAGCCGCCAGTGGTGTGCAGCACGCCTTTGGGTTTGCCGGTGCTGCCGGAGGTGTAGAGGATGAACAGCGGGTCTTCGGCGCCCATCGGTTCCGGCGGGCAATCGTCGCTGACGTCACGCAGCGCCTGGTGATACCAGATGTCCCGGCCTTCGACCCAGTCCACTTCGCCCTGAGTTCGCTCGACCACGATCACGGTGCTGACGTTCGGGCAGTTTTGCAGCGCTTTGTCGACCTTCTGCTTGAGCGGCACGACTTTACCGCCGCGTACGCCTTCATCGGCGGTGATCACGGTGTGGCAGTCGGCATCGAGAATCCGGTCACGCACAGAGTCCGGAGAGAAACCACCGAACACCACCGAATGCACCGCGCCAATGCGCGTACAGGCGAGCATGGCGTAGGCGGCTTCGGGGATCATCGGCAGGTAGATGCACACGCGGTCGCCTTTTTTCACGCCACGGCTTTTGAGCACGTTGGCCAGGCGGCAGACGTGGTGATGAAGTTTTTTGTAGCTGATCTGGGTAGATTCGGCGGGATCGTCGCCTTCCCAGATGATCGCGGTTTGATCGCCGCGTTTTTCCAGATGACGGTCGATGCAGTTGTAACTGACATTCAACTTGCCGCCGGCAAACCAGCTCGCTTCACCGGTTTTCAGGTTATAGCGCTGGACGGTATCCCAGGGGGTGCTCCAGTCGAGAAAGCGTGTGGCTTGTTCGGCCCAGAAGGTGCTGGGGTGCTCGATGGATTGGCGATAGAGGCGCTTATAGTCGTCTTGACTCAGATTTGCAGCCCGGCGGACGGCATCGGCTTGGGGGAACGTGCTGATATCGAACATGACGGTTCCTTATTCTTGTTTTGCGACAAGTAATAAAGATGCGCCGAGTGGGGGAAGGGTTCAAGTCAGCTGCCGATCGGTTTGGAAGGGGACGGCTACAAAATTTGTGACTGCCGCAAACCAATGTGGGAGCGAGCCTGCTCGCGATAGCGGTCTGACATACAACTAATGTTGAATGTCATGCCCCATCGCGAGCAGGCTCGCTCCCACAAGTGCCGCCGAGTGGCGTCAGATCACCCGCGGTGACGACCGCGGAAGTAGTTGATCAAGCCTTGGGTCGAGGCATCGTCAGCCGGGGTTTCTTCGCTGCCGACCAGGCGGTTGTAAACGCCTTTGCCCAGCTCTTTACCCAGCTCCACGCCCCATTGGTCGAAGGCATTGATGCCCCAGATCACGCTTTGCACGAAGACTTTGTGTTCGTACATCGCCACCAAAGCGCCGAGACGACGCGGGCTGATGCGTTCGACCACCAGGGTATTGCTCGGACGGTTGCCCGGGATCACCTTGTGAGACGCGAGTTTCTGCACCTCTTCTTCGCTCATGCCTTTGTCGCGCAATTCGGCTTCGGCCTCGGCAAGGGTCTTGCCCAGCATCAGCGCCTGGCTTTGCGACAGGCAGTTGGCGTACAGCCACTGGTGGTGGTCGGACACCGGGTTGAAGCTGACGATCGGCACGATGAAGTCGGCCGGGATCAGTTGGGTGCCCTGGTGCAGCAACTGGTGATACGCGTGCTGACCGTTGCAACCCACGCCGCCCCAGATCACCGGACCGGTGTCGGTGGATACTGGGGTGCCGTCCTGGCGCACGCTCTTGCCGTTGGACTCCATGTCCAGCTGTTGCAAATGCTTGGTGATGTTACGCAGGTAGTGGTCGTACGGCAGGATCGCGTGGCTTTGCGCGCCCCAGAAGTTGCCGTACCACACACCGAGCAGCGCCAGCAGTACCGGCATGTTCTGTTCGAAAGGCGCGCTCTGGAAATGCTGGTCCATGGTGTAGGCACCGGACAGCAGTTCCTTGAAGTTCGACATGCCGATGGCCAGGGCAATCGGCAAACCGATGGCCGACCACAGCGAGTAACGGCCGCCAACCCAGTCCCACATCGGGAAGATGTTTTCTTCGCGAATCCCGAAGGCCACCGCCGCTGCATTGTTGCTGGAGACGGCGATGAAGTGACGGTACAGCTCGGCTTCCGAACCACCCTGAGCCAGGTACCAGGCGCGTGCGGCCTGGGCATTCTTCAAGGTTTCGAGGGTGTTGAAGGATTTCGACGAAACGATGAACAGCGTGGTTTCGGCACGCAGCTTCATGGTCAGTTCGTGGAACTCACTGCCGTCGATGTTCGCCAGGTAATGGCAGCGCACGCCTTTCTGGGCGTAGGACAGCAGCGCTTCGGAGACCAGCTCCGGGCCGAGGAACGAGCCACCGATGCCGATGTTCACCACGTCAGTGATCGGCTTCTCGGAGTAACCGCGCCACAAACCGTCGTGGATACGGCCCACGAGGTCGGTGATCTGGTTCAGGACCTTGTGCACTTCCGGCATCACGTTGACGCCGTTGACCTTCAGCTTGTCGCCGACCGGCCGGCGCAGGGCGGTGTGCAAGGCCGGACGACCTTCGGAGGAGTTGACGATTTCGCCTTCGAACAGCGCTTTGATCGCGCCCTGGAGGTCGACTTCGTTGGCCAGGCCCACCAGCAGATCGCGGGTCTGGGCGTTGATCAGGTTTTTCGAGTAATCGAGAAACAGACCGCAGCTGCTGAGGGTGAATTGGGTAAAGCGCTGCGGATCGGCATTAAAGGCTTCGCGCATGCTGAAATCCTGCATGGCTTGGCGGTGGTCATTCAGCGCTTGCCAGGCGGGCAGAGCGGTAACGTCTTGAGGGGTGCGGTAATACGCCATCGCTGCGGTTTTCCTTTTTACTTGAACGGCCTTTTGAACACTAAAAATACCGGAGCGCTGCGGGTGGGCGTCCGGTCAACTGCGTCGACACGATTTCATGACACAGGGCGAATACAGTAAACCTCGCGCTGCGATCTGTCTTGACTTTGTCTGACCCGTTCCCGGTACTTTTTTATACATCGAGCAGGGAACGGTCCGACAAACGGAAGGGGGGAGAGGCTAAGACCGGATCAGGCGACCTGAACCGGAATGGCATTGCTGGTGTGGCTTAGTTCATTACCCGGCGCCATGTAGAGCATGCGTGGCTTGAAGTTGAGCAGCTCGGCTTCGCTGTAGTGGGCGTAGGCGCAGATGATCACGCGGTCACCGACCTTGGCCTTGTGTGCGGCGGCACCGTTGACCGAGATCATGCGCGAGCCTTCTTCGCCACGAATCGCGTAGGTGGTGAAGCGTTCACCATTGTCGATGTTGTAGATCTGGATCTGTTCGTACTCACGGATGCCGGACAGGTCCAGCCATTCGCCGTCGATGGCGCAGGAACCTTCGTAATCGAGTACTGCGTGGGTGACTTCGGCGCGATGCAGCTTGGCTTTGAGCATGATGGCGTGCATGAGTGTTTCCCCAGGTCGGAATCGAACGGCGGGCATTGTGCCCAAAGGCTTGAGGGCCAGCAATACGGCGTGAGCACCCACACAGACCCAATGTGGGAGCGAGCCTGCTCGCGATGGCTTGCTCACAGGCAACCTCTCTGTCGACTGTGATATCGCTATCGCGAGCAGGCTCGCTCCCACAGTGGTTTTGTAGTGTTTATGCGGGCGCGTCGAGGTTCAGATGCAGGTTGTCGATCAACCGCGTAGTGCCCAGGAACGCCGCCACCAGAATCACCAGATCCCGATCCTGCGCAGTTGCCGGGCGCAAGGTCAGCGCATGCCGAATTTCCAGATAGTCAGGACGCAAACCTGCCGCTTCAAGCTGCTTGATCTGCGCATCGATCAACGCCGGGAAATCCCGTTCGCCCTGTTTGATCGCCTCGGCAATCTGGCTCAACCCGCGATACACAACCGGCGCAACGGCCCGCTGTTCTTCGCTGAGGAAACCATTGCGCGACGACAACGCCAGGCCGTCGGCTGCACGTACCGTCGGTTCGCCGATGATTTGGATCGGCATGTTCAGGTCATGCACCAGGGCACGGATCACCGCCAGTTGCTGGAAGTCTTTCTGGCCGAAGATCGCCAAGTCCGGCTGGACCATGTTGAACAGTTTGGTGACTACCGTTGCCACACCTTCGAAATGCCCAGGACGACTGGCTCCGCACAGACCTTCGGAGAGTTGCGGAACGCTGACGCGGGTCTGGCCGACCATGCCGTCGGGGTACATTTCTTCAACGGTTGGCGCGAACAGCAGGTGGCAACCGGCCTGGAGCAGTTTCTCCTGATCGGCCGCGAGGGTGCGCGGGTACTTGTCGAGGTCTTCGCCAGCGCCGAACTGCAACGGGTTGACGAAAATGCTCGCGACCACGAAATCCACCCGTTGGGTGGCTTTGGTCACCAGTGCCACATGACCGCTGTGCAGGTTGCCCATGGTCGGCACGAAGCCGATGCGCTTGCCTTCACTGCGGGCACGGGCCACGGCGGCCCGCAATTCGCGTACGGTTTTTACGGTGTTCATGCAGAGAATCCGTGTTCGATACCAGGGAAAGTCGCCGCTTTGACTTCAGTGACGTACGCACCAAGCGCCGCTTGAATGTTCTGTTGCCCGGCCATGAAGTTCTTCACGAACTTCGGCACGCGGCCCGTGATCGACAGGCCGAGCATGTCGTGCAGAACCAGCACCTGGCCGTCGGTGCCACTGCCGGCGCCGATGCCGATCACCGGGATACCCACCGCCTGGGTGATTTCCTCGGCCAGTTCACTCGGTACGCACTCGAGCAACAGCATGGCTGCACCCGCCTGTTCCAGAGCGATGGCATCGGCACGCATCTGCCGTGCCTGGTTTTCACTACGGCCCTGGACTTTGTAACCGCCCAGAATATTCACCGATTGCGGTGTCAGCCCCATGTGGGCGCACACCGGGATACCGCGTTCGGCCAGCAGACGGATCGAGTCCGCCAGCCACAGCGCACCTTCAACCTTGACCATGTGCGCACCCGCCTGCATCAACAGGGCACTGTTGGTCATGGTTTGTTCAAGGGTGGCGTAGGCCATGAAGGGCAGGTCGGCGAGGATCAACGCATCGGTGTTACCGCGTTTGACGGACGCCACGTGGTAAGCCATTTCAGCGGTGGTGACCGGCAGGGTGCTGTCGTGACCTTGCAAAACCATGCCGAGGGAGTCGCCCACCAGCAGCACTTCGACGCCAGCCTCATTGCAGGCGTGGGCGAAGGTCGCGTCATAGCAGGTCAGCATGGTGATCTTTTCACCTTTTTGCTTGAGACCTTGCAGAGTGGTCAGGGTGATGGCTGGCATGAAAAGTTCCTCATTCAGGCGCTGTGGAAACTACTGCGAGTAACGCGCGTGATTCTTCGTTAAATACAGGCGCACGGTCTGTTGTCGTGCTTTTAAGGCCTGGATTGCGCCCTTCAACGCCGTGTTGGCGGCAGCGGGACGCCTATAGTCGTGAGGAGAACTCGGGAAGTCAATTGCGTGTGTTACCGCATTGTTACGCGTGGGGTGTTACCGGGGTAACTGATGCGATTCAGCAACTCCAGATCTTGTGTTCGACACAAAACCAATGTGGGAGCGAGCCTGCTCGCGATGGCGTCCTGACAGTCAACATCTTCGGTGAATGTTAAGTCGCTATCGCGAGCAGGCTCACTCCCACAGGGGATTCGCATTAATTCGGAGAGAGGCGTTCCAGGCCGACGAACGGGCAGGCAGCGAGCAGTTCACTGAGGTTGCGGCCATCAGCCAGACGCAAATCCGCAGGCGCCAGTTCGGCCAGCGGATAGAGAACGAAAGCGCGTTCCTGCATATGGTAGTGAGGCACCTTGAGGCGAGGTTCGTCGATCAGCCGATCACCGAACAGTACGATGTCGAGATCCAGCGTACGTGGCCCCCAACGTTCAAGGCGCTCGCGGCCCTGTCCGTTTTCGATGGCTTGCAGCGCATCAAGCAGTTCCAGCGGCGCGAGCGTGCTGTCGAGGGCGGCAACCGCGTTGGTGTAACGCGGTTGGCCGGGTAGCAGGGAGTCGCTCTGATAAAACCCGGAAACCCCGATCAGTTCGGTCTGCGGCAACTGCGCCAGCGCCTCGACCGCGCTGCGCAATTGTTCGGCGGGGTCAGCCAGATTGCTGCCCATGCCGATGTAGATGCGTTCCATGGATTACTCGCCCGTAGCGCTCGGTGCGCCGACGGTGCGTTTGCGCTTGGCGCCACCGCTGCGGCGACGCTTGCGTGGGGCGCCGGTGCCGTCATCCTTGCCGCTGAGGTCGCGGATCATGTCGCGACGTTCGCTGTCATTGGCGTCCTGATAATCCGTCCACCATTCGCCCAGGCCGTCGGTCTGCTCGCCGGCGCTTTCGCGCAGCAGCAGGAAGTCGTAACCGGCACGGAACCGCGGGTTGTCCAGCAACAGGTCGGCACGCTTGCCGCTGCGGCGTGGCAGACGCTCTTGCATGTCCCAGATCTCGCGGATCGGCATGGTGAAGCGCTTCGGAATCGCGATGCGCTGGCACTGTTCGGCAATCAGTTCATGGGCGGCTTCCTGCATCGCAGGAATCGGCGGCATGCCACGTTCTTGCAGGCGCAGTACGCGAGCAGGAAGGGCAGGCCACAGCAGCGCAGCAAACAGGAACGCCGGGGTCACCGGTTTGTTCTGCTTGATCCGCAGGTCGGTGTTGATCAACGCATCGCTGATCAGCGTGTGGGTGTAGGTCGGGTTGTATTCCAGCGCCTCGGCACTGGCCGGGAACAGTGGATCGAATAGCTGCAGGTCGACCAGCATCTCGAAGGTGTCCGCGGCATGGCCGGAGAGGAACAGCTTGAGTACTTCTTCGAACAGGCGGGCCGATGGGATCTCGCGCAGCATCGGCGCCAGCTCACGGATTGGCACGGCGCTGTGTTTTTCGATGCCGAAATTCAGCTTGGCGGCGAAACGCACGGCTCGCAGCATCCGTACCGGATCTTCCTGGTAGCGTTGCTTCGGGTCGCCGATCAGGCGGATCAGGTGATTGCGGATGTCGTGTACGCCGTTGGCGTAATCGAGGATGCGCTCGCTGACCGGATCGTAATACAAGGCGTTGATGGTGAAGTCGCGGCGTTGCGCGTCTTCTTCCAGCGTGCCATAGACGTTATCGCGCAGGATGCGCCCGCTCTCGTTGCGGGAAGACTGGTTGCTGTCTTCCTCTTCATCGTTTTGCGGGTGATTGGCGCGGAAGGTCGCGACTTCAATGATTTCGCGGCCAAAGTGAATGTGCACCAGCTTGAAGCGGCGACCGATGATCCGCGCGTTGCGGAATTCGGCCCGCACCTGTTCAGGTGTGGCACTGGTGGCGACGTCGAAGTCTTTTGGCGTGATGCCGAGCAGCATGTCACGCACGCAGCCGCCGACCAGGTAAGCCTGATAACCGGCGTTCTGCAGGCGTTCGACAATGTTCACCGCGTAGCGACTGAATTGGGCCTTTTGCAGCGAATGTTGGCCGCTGTTGAGCACTTCAGGCGTACTGCGAATGTGTTGCGTATGACGCTTGGGAGAACGGAATGACTGGAACAGCTTCTTCAGCATGGGATGCACTGTTTGAAGGAATGTTCGGCCAAAACGAAGAATGACCGCATGATGGGCGGGGATTCTAGCATTTAGTCGGGGGATGGTGTAGGAAGCTGCGCAAGCGCTTGAAGCAGGGGCTGGTACGCCTGGGACTGTAGCAGCTGTCGAGCAGCGCGAGGCTGCGTTCGACTGCGAAGCAGTCGTCAAACCAGAGATTGGGGAGTGTCAGAAGAAATCGGTTGCCTGTATTGCGACTGCTCCGCAGTCGAACGCAGCCTCGCGCTGCTCGGCAGCTGCTACAGGGGCGTGAATGCCGAATCGCAGAAACTACAAGGGGAGCCGAAGCTCCCCAAGAAAGTAGTTGCATGCTCTATTTTTATTTTTGATTCGGGCTTTTTGTTTTTGTTAAGTGCCCTCGCCATGAAGTTTTTCCTTCATGACCCTCCCAATCGGGAGCCAAGAGCAAACGGATTGCTTTGGTCGCTGTGTTGCAGTGATCTTGCGATCCAACCAGTTCAGGCTCTGTCTTGTGACAGTTTTTGTTGTTCTCGGCCTGGTCGTGGGGCAAGCCCCAAATACAACGCCTCTCCAAAAGAATCAGTTAGCTACGCCTCTCGCCGTCTTGTTTTTATTGTGCGTGAGTCGATACGTCTTATTTTTATTGTCTTGTGCATTGCTTGTTATTGTTCTTGTACCAAACATATAGCAGGGTGCGTGCCAACTTTTACGAAGCCCAGTAAAACAAGGGGTTAGGCCGGGTGATGAGGTTTTCAGAGGCCAAAAAAAACCGGGGCTTCGTTACCGTAAGCCCCGGCTTCTGTTACGTGAAAAAGGTGAGGTAACAGTTTTTTCACCTTGTCACGTGTTACCCGCACATCAGACAGGTGACGTTCAGCTCTCGCTGGCCACCCCGGTCTTGCGCCGCGGAATGCCCAGACGCTGGCGGCGTTCCCACAGGCATTTACGACTGACACCGAGTTTGCGTGCCAACTCGGTCTCGGTCATGTGGTCCTGATGCTCGAGAACGAAGTGCTGGAAGTAATCTTCCAGTGACAGGTCTTCGGTCGGCTCATGGCTGTTGTTACCGGCGGCGCTGCCCTGTTGTGGGGGCAGGCCGATGAAGTCGTCATCGTCCAGATCGCTCAGTTCGATATCGATCCCCAGCAGCTCGGCGGAAATCTCCGGGCTCTCGCACAGGATGACCGCACGTTCTACGGCGTTTTCCAGTTCCCGAACGTTACCCGGCCAGGAGTAGTGACGAATGGCTTGCTCGGCATCCGGGGCGAACTTCAGGTCGGTGCGGTTGACTCGCGCGCTCTGTCGCGCCAGGAAGGCGGTGGCAATTTCGTTGACGTCGGCGCCACGCTCGCGCAGCGCCGGCAGTTTCAGGGCGATCACGTGAAGGCGGTAGTACAAGTCTTCACGGAACTGGCCGATCTTCGCCAGGCTCTTGAGGTCCCGGTGGGTCGCGGCGATCAGGCGCACATCGACTTTCTGGGACTGCACCGAACCCACACGCCGAATTTCACCTTCCTGCAGCACGCGCAGCAGGCGGGCCTGGGCTTCCAGTGGCAGTTCGCCGATTTCGTCGAGGAACAAGGTGCCGCCGTCGGCCGCTTCTACCAGGCCGGCACGCCCGGCGCTGGCGCCAGTGAACGCGCCTTTTTCGTGGCCGAACAGTTCGGACTCGATGAGGCTTTCCGGGATGGCTGCGCAGTTCACCGAAATCATCGGCGCCTTGGCGCGTTTGGACAGGTTGTGCAGGGCACGCGCCACCAGTTCTTTACCGGTGCCGGATTCGCCCTGGATCAGGACATTGGAATCGGTTGGCGCGACTTTGCGGATCTTGCTGTACAGATCCTGCATCGGCGGGCAGGAGCCGATGATGCCGATTTCGCCGTTGTTGTTGCTGGCGCCCGGTTTCGTGGCGCCATTGCCGGCTTTGCCGACGACCGGTTCACCGCTGGCTTGCACCGCTTGACGGTCACGCAGGATGCGCGCGACGGCTTGCAGCATTTCATCGTGATCGAAAGGCTTGGCGATGTAATCCACCGCGCCCATCTTCATCGAATCAACGGCCGAACGCAGGCTGGCGTAGCTGGTCATGATCAGCACCGGAGTGCCCTGGCCGAGTTTGATCAACTCGGTGCCAGGCGCGCCTGGCAGGCGCAGGTCGCTGACGATCAGGTCAAATGTGGGGATGCTGAAACGCTCTTGTGCTTCCTGCACGGATCCGGCTTCGCTGACCTGGTACTGGTTACGTTCCAGCAGACGGCGCAAGGCGGAGCGGATAATTGTTTCGTCTTCGACGATCAAAATGTGCGGCATTGATTCGATACTCTCGACGGTCTCAGTTCACAGCGGACGTCGCTTCGACATGACGCGGCAAAGTTACCCGGATACGGGTGCCGCGTTGGCTTTGAACATCAGCCGGGCTGTCGATGGTGATTTGTCCATAATGCTCTTCAACGATGGAATAGACCAGTGCAAGGCCCAGACCGGTGCCTTCGCCAGGATCCTTGGTGGTGAAGAAAGGTTCGAACAATCTATCCATGATGTTCTGCGGAATACCGCTGCCTTCGTCTTCCACGATCAGGTCGACCGTGTGTTCGCCGGCTTCGCTTTTGACCCGCACCGCACTGCCGGGAGGCGAGGCGTCGCGGGCGTTTGAGAGCAGGTTGATCAGTACCTGTGCAAGCCGCTGCGGGTCGCCTTCGACCCAGTGGTCGGGATCGCACAGGTTGTAGAACTGCACTTCGAAATTGCGCCGGTTCAGGGCAAGCAAACCGATGGCATCCTGGGCCACTTCGGCCAGACAGACGGGCTCGTCGTTGTGCTGATGACTGCCGGCATGGGCGAAGCTCATCAGCGACTGAACGATGCGCGACACGCGTTTGGTCTGCTCCAGGATCTGCCCGCTGATTTCCTTCAGTTCGCTGTCTTCTTCACGTTCTTCGCGCAGGTTCTGCGCCAGGCAGGCGATACCCGTGATCGGGTTGCCGATTTCATGGGCCACCCCGGCGGCGAGTCGGCCGATGCTGGCCAGGCGCTCGGAGTGCACCAGTTTGTCTTCGAGCATCTGGGTTTCGGTCAGGTCTTCTACCAGCAACACCAAACCGCTGTTACCCGGTGCGAGCGGTTCATCGATCGCGGCTTTGTGCAGGTTCAGCCAGCGCGTCTGGCCGTCGAGGGCCAGGTGCTGTTTGTGCAAATGCTCGTCCGGCAGATTGATGAAGCCTTGCAGCAGCTCTTTCCATGGATCGGCAATGGTGCTCAGGCGCGAACCGACCACACGCTGTGCGGCAATCCCGGTGAGTTCCTCCATGGCTTTGTTCCACATGAGGATTTCCTGATCCTTGGCCAGCGAACAGACGCCCATCGGCAATTCCTGCAGGGTCTGGCGGTGATAGCGGCGCAGGGCATCGAGTTCGGCGGCAAGCCCGGTCAGGCGCGAGTGGTAATCCTCGAGACGACTTTCGATGAAGTGGATGTCTTCGGTGACATAGTTTTCGCCGCCGGCCTTGTAAGGCAGGAATGTTTCGACCATGTCCTGAGCCACACTCGGCCCCATCAGGCCGGAAAGGTTGGCTTCGATGCGGTCGCGCAAGCGGCGCAAGGCGTAAGGCCGGCGCTCATCGAAAGGCAGATAGAGGTCGCGCAGGGCCTGTTCGACTTCTTTCTGCGCTGCCTTGGCGCCCAAGGGTTTGGCAAGCTGTGTGGCGAATTCCTGGGGTGAGGCGGCGTGCAATTCGCGACGTTGCGGCCGGCGCACGTTGTCCACAGCGCAGGCTTCCGCGGCGCTGGCCTCTTCGCTGCTGGCGTTGGTGAACAGTGAGATCAGGGTGAACATCAGCACGTTGGCCGCCAGCGAGGCGATCGCCGCCATGTGCCAACTGGTGTCGTCGAGCACGTAGATCATGTTCAGCAGCGGTATGTAGAAGCCTTGCAGGTTGCCGACCAGCGGCAGCAGCATGGTCACCAGCCACACCAGAATCCCCGCGAGCAAACCGGCGATGAAACCACGGCGGTTGGCGGTCGGCCAGTACAGTACCGACAGCACGCCCGGCAGGAACTGCAGGGTGGCGACGAAGGCGACGATCCCGAGATTCGCCAGGTCCTGTTCCGCACCCAGCATCAGGTAGAAACCGTAACCGGCCATGATGATCGCGACGATCAGCCCCCGGCGGGTCCACTTCAGCCAGCGGTAGATATTGCCTTCGGCGGGCGGCTGATAGAGCGGCAGCACCAAATGGTTCAGGGCCATCCCGGACAGGGCCAGGGTGGTGACGATGATCAAACCGCTGGCCGCCGACAATCCGCCGATATAAGCCAATAGCGCCAAAGCCTTGCTATTGGCGGCGATGCCGATACCCAGCGTGAAGTATTCCGGGTTGGTGGTGGCGCCGAGTTTCAGCCCGGCCCAGAGAATCAGCGGTACCGCCAGGCTCATCAACAGCAGGAACAGCGGCAAGCCCCAGCTCGCACTGACCAGCGAGCGCGGGTTGAGGTTTTCGGTAAACGTCATGTGGTACATGTGCGGCATCACAATCGCCGAAGCGAAGAACACCAGCAGCAACGTGCGCCATGGGCCTTCCTGCAACGGCGTGTGCAAAGCGGCGAGGGCGGTCTGGTTTTGCAGCAGCCACAGTTCCAGCTGTTGCGGGCCGTCGAACACGCCGTACAGCGCATAGAGGCCAACGCCGCCGATGGCGATCAACTTGATCACCGATTCAAAAGCAATCGCAAACACCAGGCCTTCGTGTTTCTCGCGAGTGGCGATGTGGCGCGAGCCGAAGAAAATCGTGAACAGCGTAATCAGTGCGCAGAAGCTCAGGGCCACGCGATGCTGCACCGGCTCGCGGGTGAGGATGCCGATGGAGTCGGCCACCGCCTGGATCTGCAACGCCAGCAGCGGCAGCACGCCGATCAGCATGAAGATCGTCGTCAGGGCTCCGGCCCAGGTACTGCGAAAACGGAAGGCGAACAGATCGGCCAGCGACGACAGCTGATAGGTGCGAGTGATTTTCAGGATCGGGTACAAAAGCACCGGTGCCAGCAGAAACGCGCCGGAGACGCCCAGATAACTGGACAAAAATCCGTAGCCGTATTGATAGGCCAGACCCACCGTGCCGTAAAACGCCCACGCACTGGCATAGACGCCCAGCGACAAGGTGTACGTCAGCGGGTGGCGAATGATCGCCCGGGGAATCATGCCCCGTTCGCTGACCCAGGCTACGCCGAACAGCACCGCCAGGTAGGCGGCGCTGATCAGGATCATCTGGGTCAGGCTAAAGCTCATCGGCATCTTTTTGGCTCTGCAGGATGAAGGTCACGACAATCAGAATCAGCCAGAGCAGATAAGGGCGATACCAGGCGCCAGTGGCGTCGATCCACCAATCCATGATGGCCGGGGAGAACAGATAAATCCCCACTACCAGGAGCAGGACCAAGCGATAGATGTACATCCCGGCCTCTCTTTTTTATGCACGTGCCCGAAAACGTGCGGCGATGGTAACGGATGGGCGCGCCACTGCAAGTGTGATCACTGTAGTTGTGCTTCGGGCAGGTTGAGTGTGCGCGGGATCAACCCTGCATCCCAGTGGGCGATGCCCCAGTTCAACACCTCCCGTGGGGTGGCGTAAGCCAGTTCGGCACCGGGGTTGTGCCCCAGCGCGCGCAACGCACGCAGCAACAAGGGGGTTGCCTGATCTTCGGTCAACGGCGGCGAACGATAGGACTTGCCGAGCTTGTTGCCATCGGGCTGGGTGATCAGCGGGATATGCAGGTAGCGTGGTTCCGGCAGGCCAAGCAGTTCTTGCAAGTAGAGCTGGCGCGGTGTGGAGTCGAGCAGGTCGGCGCCGCGGACGATATCGGTAACGCCTTGCCAGGCGTCGTCCAGCACCACCGCCAATTGATAGGCGTAGAGGCCGTCGCGGCGACGAATCACGAAATCTCCGACTTCCCGGCCCAGGTGTTGGCGGTATTCACCTTGCACCCGGTCGATGAAGTGATATTCCAGCTCGGGGACACGCAGGCGAATCGCCGCATCTTTAGTGTCATGACCGGCGTTGCGGCAAAAGCCCGGGTAAATCCCGTGATACGGCTCCAATTGTTTACGCGAGCAAGTACAAGCGTACGCCAGGCCGTGATTGAACAGGCGATTGAGGACTTCGGCGTAGGCATCGTGCCGGTCACTCTGTCGGACCATTTCACCATCCCACTCGAACCCGTAGCTTTCCAGGGCGTTGAGAATCGCCGCTTGAGCGCCGGGCTCTTCCCGTGGCGGATCGAGATCCTCCATGCGCATCAGCCAACGGCCACCCACGGAGCGGGCGTCGAGGTACGAGGCCAGCGCTGCGACCAGCGAACCGAAATGCAGATGGCCACTGGGCGTGGGGGCGAAGCGCCCGATATAGGGGGTGGAGGTCGTGGCGGTCATGGACGAATGTTACATCTCTGGTCGTGCGCGAGTCCCAGTGGGAGTGAGCCTGCTCGCGATAGCGGTTTCACATACAACACATTCATTGACTGACACACCGCAATCGCGAGCAGGCTCGCTCCCACATTTTAGTTCTGGGGCAAATGTCAGAAACAAAAACGGAGCGTTCGCACGCTCCGTTTTTCGTTCAAGTCGTGATTACTTGCCGACTTGCTTTTCCTTGATTTCCGCCAGGGTCTTGCAGTCAACGCACATGTCGGCGGTAGGGCGGGCTTCCAGTCGCTTGACGCCGATTTCGACGCCGCAGGACTCGCACCAGCCATATTCTTCGTCTTCGATCAGTTGCAGCGTCTTGTCGATCTTTTTGATCAACTTGCGCTCGCGGTCGCGGGCACGCAGCTCGAGGCTGAATTCTTCTTCCTGGCTGGCACGGTCTGCCGGGTCCGGGAAGTTGGCCGCTTCGTCTTTCATGTGATCAACCGTACGGTCGACTTCCTGCATCAAGTCCTGTTTCCACTTATTCAGGATCTTGGTGAAGTGAGCGCGCATGGGCTTGCCCATGTATTCCTCGCCCTTCACTTCTTTGTAGGGTTCGAAACCGCTGATCGACTGGTTTTGCTGCTTTGCTTGGGTGGGCATGAAATGGACCGCCTCTACTCTTGTAATCCATTGCGCAGGATTGCTCCATCACCGACACCTGCCGGCCCTGCGGCTGCAAGCGGGCGAACTTACCAGATCAAATCGGACCGCGCTACTCCCGGATGTCGAGGTAGTGGCCCGCAGTGCTTGCAAATGATTGCAAAGCCTTGTCTGGTGGCGCTGGAGACCTGATCAATTATTGATTTTAGTCAAACCTGAGACACACGCTCGAGTCGTTTGAGAACAGCGTTATATCGGTCTGACCGCTTTAGGTTCTCGCTCGTTCCTGCGCTTGGGTAGAATTGGTTTTTTTCCCGTTGAAGGAAGGCTAATGGCTCAGTCCTACAGTGCCCGCAGTCGCGCGATCGAACCTTTCCATGTCATGGCGCTGCTCGCGCGGGCCAATGAACTGCAAGCCGCGGGTCACGACGTGATCCACCTGGAAATCGGCGAACCCGACTTCACCACTGCCGAGCCGATCATTCAGGCCGGTCAGGCCGCGTTGACGGCGGGGAAGACCCGTTACACCGCCGCGCGCGGCATTCCCGAGCTGCGTGAGGCGATTTCCGGCTTTTATCAGCAACGTTACGGTTTGAACATCGATCCGCAGCGAATCCTCATCACGCCCGGCGGTTCCGGTGCGCTGCTGTTGGCCAGCGCCTTGTTGGTGGATCCGGGCAAGCATTGGCTGCTGGCGGACCCGGGATACCCGTGCAACCGGCACTTTCTGCGGTTGGTGGAAGGCGCGGCGCAGCTTGTCCCGGTAGGCCCGGACGTGCGCTATCAGCTGACGCCGGACCTGATTGCCCGCCACTGGGACCACGACAGCGTTGGCGCCCTGGTGGCTTCGCCAGCCAATCCGACCGGGACGATCCTGACCCGCGACGAGCTGGCAGGCCTGTCTGCTGCAATCAAGGCGCGTCACGGGCATCTGGTGGTGGACGAGATCTATCACGGCCTGACCTACGGCACCGATGCGGCCAGCGTGCTGGAAGTCGATGACAGTGCCTTCGTCCTGAATAGTTTTTCCAAATATTTCGGCATGACCGGATGGCGCCTCGGTTGGCTGGTGGCGCCGGAAGCGGCGGTCGGGGAGCTGGAGAAACTCGCGCAGAACCTTTATATCAGCGCCCCGAGCATGGCTCAGCACGCTGCTCTGGCCTGCTTCGAACCGGCCACGATCAGCATTCTGGAAGAACGTCGCGCCGAATTCGGCCGTCGTCGGGATTTCCTCCTGCCAGCCCTGCGAGAGTTGGGCTTTGGGATCGCCGTTGAGCCTGAGGGCGCGTTCTACTTGTATGCCGATATCAGCAAGTTCGGCGGCGATGCCTTCGCGTTCTGCCGACATTTCCTCGAAACCGAACACGTGGCGATTACTCCGGGTCTGGACTTCGGGCGTTACCAGGCCGGCCATCATGTGCGGTTTGCCTACACCCAAAGTCTTGTGCGCCTACAAGAAGCGGTCGAGCGGATTGCGCGCGGCTTGAAGAGCTGGCAAGGCTGATGCGTTTTCATCCTCCCCTCGAAGAAGGCCGTTTGATTCGCCGTTACAAGCGTTTTCTTGCCGATATCGAAACCGTTAGCGGCGAGTTGTTGACCATTCACTGCCCCAACACTGGCTCGATGCTCAATTGCCAGGTCGAAGGCGGGCAGGTCTGGTTCAGCCGTTCCAATGACCCCAAGCGCAAGTTACCCGGTACCTGGGAAGTCGGCGAAACCCCGCAGGGGCGCTTGTTTTGCGTGAACACCGGGCGGGCCAACGGCTTGATCGAAGAAGCATTGCGAGCCGGCGTCATCACCGAACTCAACGGCTTTACTGAGCTGAAGCGTGAAGTGGCCTACGGTCAGGAAAGCAGTCGTATCGATTTCCGCCTCGATTACCCGAGCGGGCCGGCGTATGTCGAAGTCAAAAGTGTCACCCTGGGCTTCGACGGCTCACTGGTAGCGGCATTTCCCGATGCGGTGACCCAGCGCGGGGCCAAGCATTTGCGCGAATTGGCGCATTTGGCTCGGGATGGAATCCGTGCCGTGCAGCTCTATTGCGTCAATCTCACCGGCATCGACGCCGTGCGTCCGGCACAAGAAATCGATTCGGCCTACGCCGCAGCTTTGCTGGAGGCGGTGGCATGCGGAGTCGAAGTGTTGGCTTATGGCGTGCGGTTGACCCACGAAGAAATGGTGGTCGATCGGCGTCTGGAGGTGTTGCTCAACGGCTAAAGACTGACCCAGATTCCTTGCTCGTCTTCGCGGCAGGCGACGGTGGTCAGGGATTGCCCGGCGCAAGGGCCGGCGACGCATTCCCCGTCTTCGATCAGGAAAAGTGCGCCGTGGGTCGCGCACTGGATCAGGCTGTTGCTGGGGTCGAGAAACTGGTCGGGTTTCCATTCCAGCCCCACGCCACGGTGCGGGCAGCGATTGATGTAGACGTAAACCTCGCCGCCTCGGCGCACGGCAAAAAGCTTCTGGCCGTCGATGTCGAAACCGCGACTGCTGGCATCGGCCAGCTCAACGCCTGCGCAAAGAAACTTCATGTCTATCCTCAAGTCCGGCAGCTCGTGACTGGATATGTCCGAGCTTGACGTTCAAATGCAAACAATTATCAAATGGCCGCCTTGCCCTTCGGGTGCAGAGGCCAGGCGCCAAGGATACGTGGCCTGTCATCTCGATGCCCGGGAAAACCCTTAAAGGAAGCTGTTTATGCGCCTGAGTACCCGCGTTGCTGCGCTCTGTGTCGGACTCCTCGTCAGCCATCACGTTGCAGCGGCCGAGTTGCCACAACGTTGGGTCAGTGCCGGGGGCGCTTTATCGGAATGGATCAGCGCGCTGGGCGGTGAATCGAAACTGGTCGGTGTCGACACCACCAGCCAGTACCCGGAATCGCTCAAGGCATTGCCAAGCATCGGGTATCAGCGGCAATTGTCGGCGGAGGGCATCTTGAGCTTACGCCCGCAAATACTGGTCGGCACCGAGGAAACGGGACCGCCACCGGTACTTTCGCAGGTTCGCAGCGCGGGTGTGCAGGTCGAACTGTTTTCGGCCCAGCCGGATCTATCGACGTTGCAGGGCAATTTGCAGCGTCTGGGCAAATTGCTCGGCGCTGAAGATCAGGCTTCACAAGTGTTTCAGACTTATCAACAGCAACTCGATCAGCAAAAGATCCGGGTCACTCAGGCACAGGTGAAAGAAAAATCGCCGGGCGTGCTGTTGTTGCTTGGTCACGCGGGCGGCAAACCGCTCATCGCCGGAAAGGACACCGCCGCCGATTGGTTGCTGCAACAGGCCGGTGGGCACAATCTGGCCACGCATAGCGGCTATAAACCCTTTTCTGTCGAATCCCTGGTCAGCCTGGATCCCGAGGTGCTGGTGTTTGCCGATCGCGCACTGACCGGTGATGCGGCCCGTGCGGCGTTGTTCAAGGAGAACCCGATCCTGTCCTCGACCCGCGCGGCCAAGGACGGGCGAGTCATGGAGCTTGATCCGACGTTGTTGGTCGGGGGCTTGGGGCCGCGGTTACCCGATGCGATGAAAAAACTGTCTGACGCCTTTTACCCCGGCACGGCCGGCCAATGACCATCCTGGTTAAACCCCGTGCTTTGTTCACTGGCCTGATCCTGCTGTGTTTGCTGGCCATCTGGTTGTCATTGGCGCTTGGGCCGGTGAGCTTGCCGTTGTTCGACACCTTGCGTGCAGCCCTGCGCCTGGTGGGCGTACCGATCGCCCCCGACGGGCTGGAACAGGCTGAGCTGATCCTCGGGCAGATTCGCTTGCCGCGAACCTTGTTGGGCCTGGCCGTGGGCGGGGTGTTGGCATTGTCCGGTGTGGCGATGCAGGGGTTGTTTCGTAATCCTTTGGCCGATCCGGGGCTGGTCGGCGTCTCCAGCGGTGCGGCATTGGGCGCGGCCATCGCGATCGTCGGTGGTTCTGTGTTCGGCGGTCTGCCTGAATCCTTCGGGCCGTATCTGTTATCGCTGTGCGCGTTTCTCGGCGGACTTGGCGTGACTGCATTGGTGTATCGCCTGGGCCGGCGCAACGGGCAGACCCATGTCGCGACCATGCTCCTGGCCGGTATAGCGTTGACAGCGCTGGCCGGTTCCGCCGTGGGGCTGTTCACTTATCTGGCGGATGACGCGACGCTGCGCACCCTGACGTTCTGGAACCTGGGCAGCCTCAATGGCGCCAGCTATTCGCGACTCTGGCCGTTACTGCTGATCAGTGCCGGCGTAGCGCTGTGGCTACCGCGCCGGGCCAAGGCCTTGAATGCGTTGTTGCTGGGTGAGTCGGAGGCGGGTCACCTGGGGATCGATGTCGAACGGCTCAAGCGCGAGTTGGTGTTTTGCACGGCGTTGGGTGTCGGTGCTGCGGTGGCCGCGGCGGGGATGATCGGGTTTGTGGGTCTGGTGGTACCGCATCTGGTGCGACTGCTGGCCGGGCCGGATCATCGTGTGCTGTTGCCAGCGTCGGTATTGGCCGGTGCCAGTCTTTTGTTATTTGCCGATCTGGTGGCGAGACTGGCCCTGGCGCCGGCGGAATTGCCGATCGGGATCGTCACGGCTTTCATCGGTGCGCCGTTCTTTCTGTATTTATTGGTCAGGGGGCGTGCCTGATGTTGCGAACGCAAAATCTGCAAATCCGTCGCGGCCGAAAGGTTGTCCTGACGGACATCACGCTTGAGCTCAAGCCGGGCGAAGTTCTCGGCGTGCTGGGGCCGAATGGCGCTGGCAAAAGCACTTTGCTCGGCGCCTTGTGCGGCGAGTTGCGGGCTCATCAGGGCAGCGTCTGGCTCGATGAGCGCGAACTGAGCGATTGGACGGGGACGTCGCGAGCGCAGCGTTTGGCGGTATTGCCGCAGGTGTCGACCCTGGACTTCGCCTTTCGTGTAGAAGAGGTGGTCGGCATGGGCCGCTTGCCCCATCAAAGCGGTCGGGTCCGCGATGACGAAATCGTCGCCGCCGCATTGCACGCTGCCGATGCCGGGCATCTGAGTGGCCGCAGCTATCTGGCCTTGTCCGGTGGCGAGCGTCAGCGGGTGCATCTGGCGCGGGTTCTGGCGCAGCTCTGGCCGGGCGAAGCAGGGCAAACGTTGTTGCTCGATGAGCCAACGTCGATGCTCGACCCGCTTCATCAGCACACCACGTTGCAAGCCGTGCGCGAGTTCGCCAACAGAGGCGCGGCGGTACTGGTGATCCTGCATGATCTGAACCTGGCAGCGCGTTATTGTGATCGCCTGTTACTGCTCGAAGGCGGGCGCCCGGTAGCGCTCGATACACCGGCGCAGGTGTTGCGCCCGGAGCCACTCAAGGCCGTGTTCGGGCTGGAAGTGCTGGTGCAGCAGCACCCGGAGCGTGGGCATCCGCTGATCATCGCCCGCTGAGTTTTTTAATGGAGTGAAAACATGCGTGGGATTTTGATGCTGGCCTTGCTGTTGCTGAGTGCCTGTCAGCATGTTTCGACTGCGCCACCGGTTGTCGGCGAGATCCGGGACTTGCGCAGCGGTCAGACCCTCACAGCAGAGGAACTGGTTGAGCGGTTGGAGATGCCCTCGAGGCTGATCGTGGGCGAACAACATGACAATCGCGATCACCATGAATTGCAGCTGTGGTTACTGCAGTCGCTGGGTGAGCGGCGAGCTCAAGGCAGTCTGCTGCTGGAAATGCTCACGCCGGATCAACAGCCGCGTGTCGATGACGTTCGTCATGCCTCGACACCGCCAGCGGATTTGCCCGGTGCCTTGGCCTGGCAGGCGGGGTGGGAGTGGAATCTGTACGGGCCGATCGTTCGCTTCGCGCTATCCCAGCCATACCCGCTGCTGGCAGCCAATCTGGACCCGCCCGAAGTCCGTGCCGTTTACGCCAGCCCTGTGACATTGAGTGGTTCGCGCTCCAACGCCGCTTCAGTCAAGGAAGCGTTGCTCAAGGAAGTCAGCGACTCCCATTGTGGCCTGCTGCCGACATCGCAGATGCCGGCGATGCTGGCGGTCCAGCAGCAACGTGACCGACGGATGGCTGAACGCCTGTTGGCAGCGCCCACGCCTTCACTGCTGCTTGCCGGCGCTTACCATGCGCGCAAGGATGTCGGCGTGCCGGTTCATGTTCTTGATCTGGGGGAGCCCCAGGCGCCTGCGGTGTTGATGCTGGCGGAGCAGGGGAGCGAGGTCACACCGGCGATGGCGGATTACGTCTGGTACACGCCTGCCATGCCACCCCAGGATTACTGTGCGCAAATGCGTAAGCAATTTGGCAAGTGATCGAACACCTTTTCTCCAGGCAAAAAAAGACCCGGCAAGAGCCGGGTCAAATAACCGTGATTAGCCTGATGAGGAGATATCTGAGAGTCCGAACCAAGGGCTTTTCAAATATCGACCAGTCTCGCGACCGGATGTGGTAATCATAGCGATTCTCATTACCATGTCAACAGCTGATTTCTGAATGCTTTGAAATGCGCTGACTGTTTGCTGGAAACCTCCGTAATCATTGGGTTTCAGCCTGCGGGGTTAGTGAACTCAGCTGAATGATCTGCTCGTTCAGCAGGTCGATACGTCGGGCCATGCTCTCGATCAGGCTGTGGGCGATCTTCGGATTGCTTTGGGTCAGGCTGAGAAACTGGTCTTTGGGGATCAGCATGACAGTGCTGGCTTCGCTGGTGATCACGCTGGCGTTACGCTTCTCGCCAGTGAACACCGCCATCGCGCCAAAAATCTCGTCCTTGGGTATATCGCCGACTTTGTGCCCGTCGACAAAGGCTTCGGCGTGGCCATCAATGAGGACGAACACCTGATCCGGTTCATCGCCCTGACGGATCAATACTTCGCCAATGGCCACGCGCTGAAAACCATTGGTGCTTCGAAACTCGGGCTTTTTCAGGCGGACGACAGCGTCGGACAGCAGAACGGCCTGACCGGTCATGTATTGAAGAAACAACTCCGAACGCTCCAGGTCGGCATAGATATGTTGAAAAAACTCGGATCGCAGGTACGGCATCAGTGCCAAAGGGCTATCGCTGCGGAAGCGGCAACGCGGCAGCTCGGTGCCCTGACGCAAGCCGATCAAATCGCCCTCGTGCAGATAGAACAATGCCCGATCATCGATGGATCCATGCAGCAGGCCATTTTCCAGCATAAAAAGTTGATTGCCGGGTAACAGGACGCCCAGATCATCGACGGCCGCAAATTCCAGGCTTGGCCCGCAAGGCATCAAACCTTCCAGCAGCCGGACAGGAATATGTTGCAGTCGGTTGATCAGCGCGTCGGCGTAAGCCGGTTGTTCCCCAAGTAGGTACATGGCAGCTGCGTCCGTTCAGTTCTTGTGACGTGACGAAATAGCTTCCAGCTGTTTGTTCAGGGCGTCCTTGCGCTCGGCGGGAATGTCATTCCAGTGCACATCCATCAGGGCACCTTCGATGGCATACAACAACACCTTGGATGCCCGAAACCCGCGCGTGCGCACGGCCCGATAAGCATCCACCGCCCCCAGGCGACGCAAGTCCGAGGCGCTGTGAATGCCCACGGCATGTAGCCACTGCGCCGACGTCTTGCCAAGATTCTTCAGGTGCTGCAGTTCATCATTCATCAAGCCTCCTTGCGACGGCCGAACGGTGCGTGGGCGAGCTTCTCAGGAGTGTAGCCATCAGTAGGAAAAGCGTGATTGTTTGGTCGGTTTCGACGCAAAAGCTTCTAAGAAGCGAAGTCTTGAAGCTGCGTGAAAGTCCGCGAGCGCGGTAGGAAGAGAGGGCGGTGGAATCAGGGTTTCGGGCAAAACATGCCCAGCGTTCAGCGCGTTGCGGGGGCGCCGAACGGGTCAGTTAAAAGTCGCTTTTAGCGGGTGCGATAACGCAGGCGTGTACCGAAATTCATCGACATCAGGATCTCGTCAGCACTCAGTTCTGGCGGGAAGTAGGCGCCGGAGATCTGTGCGTGAGCCAGGCTCGCGCCTTCCAGGGAAGCGTTGCGAAAGTCGATGCCGCGCAAGTCGGCGGAACGGAAATAGGCATCGGTAAAGTCGATGCCGTCGGCGTTCAGTTCACGCAGGTCCAGCCCCCGGAAATCGCCACCGACCATGTCGACAGGTCCTTCTTTCGGGCGCTCGTTGTTGAAGCCAGTGATGTCGTCTTTGTGCAGCAAAGCATAAAGCGGGGTATCGAGAAGTTTCGGCTGGCTCATGTCAGATCACCTGTTGGTTTTATGACGCCAGTATAGTGCCACTATTTGGCAGCCGTGAAGCCGGCGAAGGCTTCACGGCTGAAATAGTTTCTTACAGGCCCGGCAGGCGCTGGCGAATCTGTGCAACGACTGTGTCCAGGGTTCCGCTTTCATTGGTCTGAACGCGTTTACTGCAGAGAATCTCTTCTGGCGTCAGAGCCTCACGAGTGGCCTGTTGGGCTTCGATAACCGCCAGGGTGGCGTCGGATGGATCCTTTTTGTCTGCCTGACGCAGGGCCAGCCAGCTCTCGATCACCGCTTGCGGCGCATTGCAATCGAGGATCAGGAAGGGCGCGCCGGTGGCTTCGGCGATTTTTGCTGCGCCGTCACGCTGGTCGCGTTTTAGGTATGTCGCATCGATTACCACGGGGAAGCCTGCCCGCAGGATCACCGAGGCGATTTCATGCAGTCGGGTATAAGTGGCGGCAGTGGCGTCGGCGCTATAGATGCCGGCCTGAGGGTCGTTTGCCACGGTTTGCTCGCCGAACAGACGTTTGCGCTCTACATCGGAACGCAGGCGAATGGCGCCCAACGCTTCCACCAGGCGCATGGCCACGTGGCTTTTGCCGACGGCAGAAACACCGTGGGTGATGGCCATGAAGCGCGAAGGAATGGTGCTGTAGCTTTCCGCCAGGTTGGCGTAATTGCGGTACTGGCGCAGGGTGGTGGCTCGCTGCACCGGGGCGGCTTCAGCCGGCATGCTGAACAGGCTGACCTTGGCGCGAACCAGTGAGCGATAGGCTTTATAGAAGTTCAGCAACTCAAGGCCCTGGTAATCGCCGGTCAATTCCAGGTATTGGCTGATGAAGCGACGCGCCAGGCTCTTCAGGCCGCGGTCTTCCAGATCCATCGCCAGGAAGCCGGTGTCGGCATAAACGTCGGTAAAGCGGAACGGTTCGTTGAACTCGATGCAGTCGAAGATCACGACCTTACCGTCGATCACGGTGGCGTTGCCCAGGTGGATGTCACCGTGGCATTCGCGGATGAAACCGTCGGCCTTGCGCTGGGCGAACAGTGGCTTGAGGCGTTCGAAGCTGCTTTCGGCCCAGGCTTGCAGCGCATCCAGTTGCAGCAGATCGGCCTTGTCGCTGAGGAACGGGCGGATCTGTTCGAAGTTCTGGCGTACCGGTGCCATCACGCTGTCCGGCGTACCGGCTTCGTGTTCGGCAGGCACTTTCGGTGCGTTGAGGTGGAATTGGGCAATCTGCGCGGCCATCTCGTCGATGTGCGCCGTGGTCAATTCACCATTGGCTTGTAGGGTGCTGAGTAACCCGCTCTGTGGGAATTGACGCATTTTCAGTGCGTAATCGACGACCGGACCCTCGCCGCCCAGTTGTGGGGCTTCGGCGCTGCCGGTGATTGGCAATACTTCGAGGTACAAATCGTTGGTCAGGCGCTGGTTAAGACGCAGCTCTTCCGCGCAAAAATGCTTGCGAGCGTCGAGGTTGGTGAAGTCGAGAAAGCCGAAATTCACCGGCTTCTTCACTTTATAAGCAAACGGGCCGGTGAGGATGACCCAGGAAATATGGGTTTCGATGACCTGGAACCCGTCTACGGGATGCGGGTAGAGGGCCGGGTTTTGCAGGGCGGCGATCAGGGACTGGCTCACAGGCGATCCTTCAAAGTCTGGGGAAAATTCACGGTCGCCATTATGGCCGCAAGTCCGTCTGACGCAAACCTCGGAGGGCTCCTGTTGAGTCTGAATAAAGTGCGTATAATCCGCCGCCATGACTCGTACTCGATCCCCCCGCACCCCCAAAAAACCACCTTCCAAGGGCCTGCGCCCCTGGCTGGGCTGGGCCCTTAAACTCAGTCTGGTCGGCCTTGTGGTGCTGGCCGGGTTCGCGGTTTACCTCGACGCGATTGTCCAGGAGAAATTCTCCGGCAAGCGCTGGACCATTCCGGCCAAGGTGTACGCGCGCCCGCTGGAGCTGTTCGTCGGACAAAAGCTCAGCAAGGACGATTTTCTGACTGAGCTCGATGCCTTGGGTTATCGACGGGAAAGCGTGGTCAACGGCCCCGGCGCAGCCTCGGTCAGCGGCAATACCGTCAATTTGAATACCCGTGGTTTTCAGTTCTATGAAGGCATGGAGCAAGCGCAACCGGTACGGGTGCGTTTCTCCGGTGATTACGTGGCCGAACTGTCGGCGACCAACGGTTCGAAGCTTTCGGTCGTGCGCCTCGAGCCACTGCTGATCGGTGGCCTGTACCCGAAAAACCTCGAAGACCGGATTCTGATCAAGATCGATCAGGTGCCGCCGTACTTGCTCGAAACCCTGGTGGCTGTTGAAGACCGCGACTTCTATCACCACTTTGGCGTTTCGCCGAAGTCGATCGCGCGGGCGATCTGGGTCAACGGTTCTTCCGGCCGCATGCGTCAGGGCGGCAGTACGCTGACTCAACAGTTGGTCAAAAACTTCTACCTGACCAACGAACGCAGCCTGAGCCGCAAACTCACCGAAGCCATGATGGCGCTGCTGCTTGAGCTGCATTACGACAAACCGGAAATCCTTGAGGCTTACCTCAACGAAGTGTTCATCGGTCAGGACGGTCAGCGTGCGGTGCACGGTTTTGGCCTGGCGAGCCAGTTTTTCTTCAGCCAGCCGTTGGCCGAACTGAAGCTGCATCAAGTGGCGTTGCTGGTGGGCATGGTCAAAGGGCCGTCTTCCTACAACCCTCGTCGTTATCCGGAGCGGGCCCTTGAGCGGCGCAACCTGGTACTCGACGTATTGCAGGAGCAGGGCGTCGCCACTGCCGAGCAAGTCGAAGCGGCGAAGAAGATGCCGTTGGGCGTGACCAAGCGCGGCAGCCTGGCGGACAGCTCATTCCCTGGCTTCCTCGACCTGGTCAAGCGCCAGCTGCGCGAAGACTATCGTGACGAAGACTTGACCGAGGAAGGTCTGCGGATCTTCACCAGTTTCGACCCGATCCTGCAGATGAAAGCCGAGGCGTCGGTCAACGACACTTTCAAGAGACTCTCGGGGCGCAAGGGTTCCGATGAGGTTGAAGCGGCCATGGTCGTGACCAACCCGGAAACAGGTGAAGTCCAGGCCATGATCGGCAGTCGTCAGGCGGGTTTTGCCGGTTTCAACCGTGCGCTGGATGCGGTACGACCGATCGGCTCTTTGATCAAGCCGGCGGTTTATCTGACAGCCCTTGAGAAGCCGAGCCAGTACACATTGACCAGTTGGCTGTCGGACGATTCCTTCTCGGTCAAAGGCGCGGACGGTCAAGTCTGGAAACCGCAGAACTACGATCGCCGATCCCATGGCACTGTGTTTCTGTATCAGGGCCTGGCGCATTCCTACAACCTGTCGACCGCGCGTCTCGGGTTGGCGGTGGGCGTACCGAATGTCCTGAAGACCCTGGCGCGTCTCGGTGTGAGTCGCGAATTCCCGGCGTTCCCGTCGATGTTGCTGGGCGCTGGCGGTCTGACCCCGATCGAAGTCGCGACGATGTACCAGACGCTGGCCAATGGTGGCTTCAACACGCCGATGCGTGGGATTCGCAGCGTATTGACTGCTGAAGGTGAACCGCTCAAGCGTTATCCGTTCCAGATTCAGCAGCGTTTCGATCCGGCCTCCATTTACCTGGTCCAGAGCGCCATGCAGCGGGTCATGCGTGAAGGTACCGGCAGTTCGGTTTACAACGTGCTGCCGAAAACCCTGACGTTGGCCGGCAAGACCGGTACCAGTAACGATTCGCGGGACAGCTGGTTTGCCGGTTTCAGTCAGGACCTGCTGGCAGTGGTCTGGCTGGGTCGCGATGACAACGGCAAGACACCGTTCACCGGCGCCACCGGTGCGTTGCAGGTCTGGACCAGTTTCATGCGCAAGGCCGATCCGTTGCCGCTGGACATGCCGCAGCCAGACAACATTGTTCAGGCCTGGGTCGATTCGCGTACCGGACAAGGCTCTGATGCCAACTGCCCAGGCGCGGTACAGATGCCGTATATTCGCGGCAGCGAACCGCCTCCCGGTGCCGCTTGCGGTGGCGAAAGCCCTGTTTCCGGCGAAACGGTGATGGATTGGGTCAAGGGCTGGATGAATTAAGCAAAGAGGGTTTCAAGTGAACAAGTGGTTGATTCCAGCGGTTACCGCCGTGGCTTTGCTCAGCGGTTGCTCCTCCGTACAACGCGGGTCGATTCCGGTTGTGGATTCCGGAAGCGCCGTTTCTAACAGTGAGCGGGTATCGGCGAATGGCGGTTTCCGTCAGACGACGACTAAACGTCCTGTGCAAGCCCAGACTCAGGCGATTCCACAAGGTGATACCGGCGTCGTCGTGATGGTGCCGGGTGGCGGTGCAGTGACGTCGGCACCGATCAGCACCGCGCCGATCACGCCAGGCCCGATTACCCCGGGGCCGATCGATACCTCGCCGGTCCAGTCGGCACCGATCAATCAGGGCAGCTACAGCATGCCGTCGACGCCGAGTGGGATTCCTTCGGCAAGCTCCGGTGGCTTATCTGCCGACGAACAACTGGACGGTCCGGTTCTGGCATTGCTGACTACCGCTCAGCAGCAACAGGCGAGCGGTGATCTCAACGGTGCTTCTTCCAGCCTCGAGCGCGCCCAGCGTGTTGCGCCGCGGGAGCCGCAAGTGCTTTATCGTCTGGCTCAAGTGCGTATGGCTCAAGGCGATGCGGCACAAGCCGAGCAGTTCGCTCGTCGTGGCCTGACCTTCGCCAATGGTCGTCCGGCACTTCAGGCCAGCCTGTGGGAATTGATCGCTCAGGCGCGTGAGAAACAGGGTGATTCTGCTGGCGCAGCATTGGCCCGTCAGAAGGCCAAGGTTTCGCTGTGATGGATGCGCGCTTTCCGAAGATTGCCGAACAGTTGCTGCTGATCGAGCGCGAGCTGCGGGTCCAGGGTTGGTGGGACGAGGTCTCGCCCTCCGCCGAAGCGCTTTCCAGTGTCGAACCGTTCTCGGTCGATACGCTGGATTTCGAGCAGTGGCTGCAATGGATCTTCCTGCCGCGGATGAAGATGATCCTCGAGCAGGATCTGCCCTTGCCCAACGCTTCGGGAATTCAGGAGATGGCCGAAATGGTTTTCGCCGCGCGTAATGTCCAAGGCAGGGATCGGCAGCTTCAGGTCTTGCTCAAAGAGTTCGACCTGTTGATCACCGCCTCTCGCTAATCCCGCCCCTTTGTAGGAGCCGAGCTTGCTCGCGATTGCAGGTGCTGCGGTGTGACAGATACACCGCGTCATCGTTCATCGCGAGCAAGCTCTGCTCCTACAAGTGTCTACTGGCAGTTATCCGCAATCTGCTTCTGTGCTTCGCTAATGCGATCCTGCCGCTGCTGGTCGGTCAGGCGGCGCATCTCGCCTTCAACATCTTCCCGTATCCGCGGATTGTTCTGCAGTTGAGCCAGGTTCGTCCGCGCCTGTTCGCAGAATGCCTCTAGCTGGGCTTGCTGCTCGGCGACCTGCTTTTTCACTTCTTTGTCGATGGCCTGTTGATCACCAATAGCGCTGCTGCGTGGCGGCGGGGGCTGGTTGCTGGCAGGCGTGGAGGGCGTGACCACGGTGGTGGCTTCCCGGCCTTGGGGCGGCTGGGCGTCGAAGTGGGTAACGCCCTGGGCGTCGACCCATTTGTAGATCTGAGCGGCCATGCCCAGAGGGCTGATGCCTATCAGCAGGCTGACGGTCAGGAAAAACGTTCGCATGCCATTTCCTTGTATTGGGTTGCGCAATTGAAGCTAACACAGTTGCTGTTTAGCGGTTTTTTCTTGCTTTCTCATGTGCTTAGTTCAATAAAGCACATAGACGACTTGACTTGGAGAGGACGAAACAGAAGAATCCAAAGTCCGCTGTAGAGGGACTGCCAGAAGCAGGCCCGCTCAGCAGATCATGAGGCGCACATCCGCGCCGACCTGTTACACCCGCAACGCGTTACCTCGCGCTGGGTGGGAAAGGCCCGCAACACTTGGGACGATCCCAATACTTGCTCAGTCAGTGCTGACGTAGTCGGCGACCACCGTCGCTCATGCTCTGCTGAGAAGTAAACCTATTAAGACCCGTCCCCTTTTGTGTGGACGGTATTCTGGCGTTTTAGAGGTGAACAACGTGGAGCTTTTATCTGGCGGTGAGATGCTCGTCCGCTTTTTGCGTGACGAAGGCGTCAAATATATCTACGGGTACCCGGGTGGTGCTCTTCTTCATGTTTACGATGCGCTGTTCAAAGAGCCGGAAGTGACCCACATCCTGGTTCGTCACGAACAGGCTGCGACCCATATGGCTGACGGCTATGCCCGTGCCACCGGTAAAGCCGGTGTGGTACTGGTAACCTCCGGCCCGGGCGCAACCAACGCCATTACCGGTATTGCCACGGCCTACATGGACTCCATTCCGATGGTGGTCATTTCCGGCCAGGTGCCTAGCACCATGGTGGGCACCGATGCGTTCCAGGAAACCGACATGATCGGTATCTCCCGGCCGATCGTGAAGCACAGCTTCATGATCAAGCACGCGTCGGAAATCCCGGAAGTCATGAAGAAAGCGTTCTACCTCGCGCAATCCGGTCGTCCTGGTCCTGTCGTTGTCGATATCCCGAAAGACATGACCAACCCGGCCGAGAAGTTCGAATACATCTTCCCGAAAAAAGCCAAGCTGCGTTCCTACAGCCCGGCCGTTCGCGGTCACTCCGGGCAAATCCGCAAGGCGGCAGAAATGCTCCTGGCGGCCAAGCGTCCTGTGATGTATGCAGGCGGCGGCGTGATTCTCGGTGGTGGCTCCGCGCCGCTGACCGAGTTGGCGAAGATGCTCAACCTGCCAGTGACCAATACCCTGATGGGGCTGGGTGCCTACCCTGGCACCGACCGTCAGTTTATCGGCATGCTCGGCATGCACGGCAGCTACACCGCTAACCTGGCGATGCACCATGCCGACGTGATCCTTGCCGTCGGTGCTCGTTTCGACGACCGCGTGATCAACGGCCCGGCCAAGTTCTGCCCGAATGCCAAGATCATTCACATCGACATCGACCCGGCTTCGATCTCCAAGACCATCAAGGCAGACGTGCCTATCGTCGGTCCGGTCGAGAGTGTCCTGACCGAGATGGTCGCGATCCTCAAGGAAATCGGCGAGACCCCGAACAAGGAGTCCGTTGCCAGCTGGTGGAAACAAGTGGATGAGTGGCGCGGTGATCGCGGCCTGTTCCCTTACGACAAGGGCGACGGCAGCGTTATCAAGCCGCAGACCGTGATCGAAACCCTGTGCGAAGTGACCAAGGGCAATGCCTTTGTTGCCTCCGACGTGGGCCAGCACCAGATGTTCGCGGCGCAGTACTACACGTTCAACAAGCCAAACCGCTGGATCAACTCCGGCGGCCTGGGCACCATGGGTTTCGGTTTTCCGGCGGCCATGGGCATCAAGTTGAGCTTCCCGGATGACGACGTCGCCTGCGTCACGGGCGAGGGCAGCATCCAGATGAACATTCAGGAACTGTCGACCTGCCTGCAATATGGTTTGCCGGTAAAAATCGTCATCCTGAACAACGGTGTTCTGGGTATGGTTCGCCAGTGGCAAGACATGAGCTATGGCAGCCGTCACTCGCATTCCTACATGGAATCGCTGCCTGATTTCGTCAAGCTGGCGGAGGCCTATGGCCATGTCGGCATGCGCATCACCGACTCGAAAGATTTGAAGTCGAAGATGGAGGAAGCGTTCGCCATGAAAGATCGCCTGGTGATCATTGATGTTTCGGTCGACACCAGCGAGCACGTCTACCCGATGCAGATCAAAGACGGCTCCATGCGCGATATGTGGCTGAGCAAGACGGAGCGTACATAATCATGCGGCACATTATTTCCTTGCTTCTGGAAAACGAACCGGGCGCTCTGTCTCGTGTAGTCGGCCTGTTCTCGCAGCGCAACTACAACATCGAAAGCCTGACCGTGGCACCTACCGAAGACCCGACCCTGTCGCGTCTGACGCTGACCACGGTTGGCCATGATGAAGTTATCGAGCAGATCACCAAGAACCTGAACAAGTTGATCGAAGTGGTCAAACTGGTCGACCTGTCGGAGAGTGCTCACATCGAGCGCGAGCTGATGCTGGTCAAGGTCAAGGCTACCGGTGCCCAGCGCGCCGAGATCAAACGCACTACCGATATTTATCGTGGGCAGATCGTTGACGTCAGCGCTAGCGTGTATACCGTTCAATTGACCGGTACCAGCGACAAGCTCGACAGCTTCATTCAGTCCATTGGCACCGCCTCGATTCTGGAGACCGTCCGCAGCGGCGTAACCGGTATTGCCCGCGGCGACAAAGTACTCAGCATCTAAACCAAATTAGCGAATGGCCTGAACGGCCTGGATATATAGGGGAATTTCATGAAAGTTTATTACGAAAAAGACTGCGACCTGTCGATCATCCAGGGCAAGAAAGTTGCCATCATCGGTTATGGTTCCCAGGGCCACGCTCAAGCGTGCAACCTGAAAGACTCCGGCGTTGACGTTACTGTTGGCCTGCGTAAAGGTTCGGCGACTGTTGCCAAAGCTGAAGCTCACGGCCTGAAAGTGACCGACGTTGCTTCCGCTGTTGCGGCTGCCGACCTGGTCATGATCCTGACCCCGGACGAGTTCCAGTCCGCTCTGTACAAGAACGAAATCGAGCCGAACATCAAGAAAGGCGCCACCCTGGCCTTCTCCCACGGCTTCGCGATCCACTACAACCAGGTTGTTCCGCGCGCTGACCTCGACGTGATCATGATCGCGCCGAAAGCTCCGGGCCACACTGTGCGTTCCGAGTTCGTCAAAGGCGGCGGTATCCCTGACCTGATCGCTATCTATCAGGATGCTTCCGGCAACGCCAAAAACGTTGCACTGTCCTACGCCGCTGGCGTTGGTGGCGGTCGTACCGGCATCATCGAAACCACCTTCAAGGACGAGACCGAAACCGACCTGTTCGGCGAACAAGCCGTTCTGTGTGGTGGTACCGTTGAACTGGTTAAAGCCGGTTTCGAAACCCTGGTTGAAGCTGGCTACGCGCCGGAAATGGCCTACTTCGAATGCCTGCACGAATTGAAGCTGATCGTTGACCTCATGTACGAAGGCGGTATCGCCAACATGAACTACTCGATCTCCAACAATGCTGAGTACGGCGAGTACGTGACCGGTCCGGAAGTGATCAACGCCGAATCCCGTCAGGCCATGCGCAACGCCCTGAAACGTATTCAGGACGGCGAATACGCCAAGATGTTCATCAGCGAAGGCGCTACCGGCTATCCTTCGATGACCGCCAAGCGTCGTAACAACGCCGCTCACGGTATCGAAATCATCGGCGAGCAACTGCGCTCCATGATGCCGTGGATCGGTGCCAACAAGATCGTCGACAAAGCTAAAAACTAAGTCGCGCACTTGTACGGAAAACGCGGCCCAGGCCGCGTTTTTTCGTTTGGGTGGCTGGTTCTGGTATAAAGCTGCATCGTTTGCGGCCGAACCGTCGTCCCAGACACCTGTCCAAACTTTCCACCCCGTTGCAAGGTAATGTCCATGAGCGAACGTCCCGAAGAGCCAAACCAGGCTTCTGACGCCGAAAGCCTGCTGCCCATCGATGAGCACATCGAGGAAGGGCATGACGCTGAAGGCCGTAAAGTCCGGCATCGTGGTATCTATCTTTTGCCGAATCTGTTCACCACTGCGAATCTGTTCGCAGGGTTTTATTCCATCATCAACTCGATGAGCGCCCAGAGCGCCTTGAGTGCCGGTGATTCGATTGGTGCGAGCAAGTATTTTGCTTTCGCTGCGATCGCGATTTTTGTCGCAATGGTGCTCGACGGCCTCGATGGTCGCGTGGCCCGTATGACCAATACCCAGAGCGCCTTCGGTGCTGAATACGACTCGCTGTCCGACATGGTCGCGTTCGGTGTTGCGCCAGCATTGTTGGCATTCGGTTGGGCTTTGGGCGATATGGGTAAGGTCGGCTGGATGGTCGCCTTCATTTATGTAGCCGGTGCGGCGTTGCGTCTGGCGCGTTTCAATACCCAGGTCGGCACTGCGGACAAGCGCTACTTCATTGGTCTGGCCAGTCCGGCTGCTGCTGGCGTGGTTGCAGGCATTGTCTGGGCGTTCAGTGATTACGGCATCCAGGGCTCGAAGATGTCCTTCCTGGTGGCGCTGATGGTTGCGGCTGCCGGCATGCTGATGGTCAGTAACATCAAGTACAACAGCTTCAAGGAGCTGGACTTGAAAGGGCGTGTGCCTTTCGTGGCCATCCTCGCGGTGGTGTTGGTGTTTGCCGTGGTCTTCAGTGATCCTCCACGCATTCTGTTGCTGGTTTTCCTCGCTTATGCGGCTTCCGGCCCGGTGCAGTACTTGTTGCGTCTTCGTCGGCACAAAAAAGCCGAGTGATGTAATTTCCCTCATACTCCGCAGTCTGTTGGTGCATATGTTCTCCAATGCTGCGGAGTTGCCATGCTGATCAAAGTCCCCAAAGCGTCTGACTGCCATGAGTCGGACGTCACGCCTGAATCCTTCTATCTATCTCGTCGCAATGTACTCGGTGCTGCTGTCGCCGGTTTGGCTGTTAGCGGCTTGCCGCGTTGGGTCAGTGCCGCCGATGCTGCGCGTTATGCGGATGTCGAGCCTGGCAAGGCGCCTGCCTGGTTTGCCGAAAAACTGCCTTCTACCAGATGGGGCGCGGTTAACGTCAAGGATGAGGCGATCACACCCTTCAAGGACGCGACCCATTACAACAACTTCTATGAGTTCGGCACCGATAAAGGTGATCCCGCCGCCAATGCCGGCGCGCTGAAAACCGAGCCTTGGAGTGTGGTAATAGATGGAGAGGTGGGTAAGCCAGGACGGTACGCACTGGAAGACTTCATGAAGCCTTATCAGTTGGAGGAGCGTATTTATCGTCTTCGCTGTGTAGAGGCTTGGTCGATGGTCATTCCATGGATCGGATTTCCCATCTCGGCCTTGCTCAAGGAAGTTGAGCCGACGTCCAAAGCGAAATTCATTCGCTTCGAAACCCTGGAAGATCCCAAGAGCATGCCCGGGCAACGTTCCGGTTTTGCCTTGATCGATTGGCCATATGTTGAAGGCCTGCGTCTGGATGAGGCGATGAATCCGTTGGCGATTCTCGCTGTAGGTATGTATGGACGGGAGTTGCCTAATCAGAACGGCGCACCTCTGCGTTTGGTAGTGCCGTGGAAATACGGCTTCAAGAGCATCAAATCCATCGTGCGGATCAGTCTGGTCAGCGATCAACCGAAAACCACCTGGCAAAGCATTGCCGCGGATGAGTACGGCTTCTATGCGAATGTGAATCCCGCAGTCGATCATCCGCGCTGGACTCAGGCTCGGGAGCGACGTCTGCCGAGCGGGCTGTTCAAACCTAATGTGCGGGACACGCAGATGTTCAATGGCTACTCGGATGAAGTTGCTTCTCTATATACAGGGCTCGATTTGCGGAAGAACTACTGATGCGATTTCCGTTTTGGCGCATTAGCGTCTTTATAGCTGCTGCGGTCTGGCCGCTGCTTTGGTTGTATCAGGCCTGGCAGGATGTGCTGGGACCTGATCCGGGCAAGGTGCTGGTTGACCGGTTGGGGCTGGGGACGCTTGTCCTGCTGCTAATTACGTTAAGCATGACACCTGTGCAAAAGCTTACCGGCTGGGCGGGGTGGGTTGCTGTCCGGCGCCAACTGGGGTTGTGGTGCTTCACTTATGTGGTTTTGCACTTGATTGGGTATACGGCGTTTATCCTCGGATTTGATTGGTCGCAGTTGGGTGTCGAGTTGCGCAAGCGGCCGTACATTATTGTCGGGGCGTTTGGTTTTTTGTGTTTATTGGCTTTGGCGGTGACCTCGAATCGTTATAGTCAGCGGCGTTTGGGTTCTGGCTGGAAGAAACTGCATCGTCTTGCCTATGTGGTTCTCGGGCTTGGATTGCTGCATATGTTGTGGATCGTGCGCGCTGATCTTAAGGAGTGGGCGGTTTACGCCTCTATAGGTGCATTGCTATTAGTGTTGCGAGTCCCCCCTGTAGCCCGCCGAATTCCACGATTAAAAGCCAAAAAGACACCTTCGGCACGAAAGGCGTAATTAAAGGTTGACGGCAGATTCTGGAAGTCTATAATTCGCCCCACTTCCGGCGCAGTCGAAACGGAAAACTCCTTGGTAAACAATGAGTTATGCAGTTTTCGACAGCGAGTTGCT
>NZ_JBYTAJ010000019.1:0-118172 GCF_058788075.1 Pseudomonas sp. FW305-20
GGGCAGTTTCGGGGGCGGCGGTTCGTCGGGCGGCTGGTGATCACACAACAATAGCGAGTGGGCATTCTTAAACATGGCATTACTGACTGAACACGAACAACGCAAGGTTGCCGAGGCGATTGCCCGGGTCGAGCGCGACACCGACGCCGAACTGGTCACCGTGCTCGCGGCCCGCGCCGACGACTACGCGTACATTCCGCTGCTCTGGGCCAGCCTGCTGGCGCTGGTCGTGCCGGGCATCGTGCATTACCTGACCGGCTGGCTGACCATGCACAGCTTGCTGCTGGTGCAATGGATCTCCTTCATCGTGCTGTGCCTGGTGTTCAGGATTCCAAAAATCACCACGCACCTGGTCCCGCGCTCGGTCCGTCACTGGCGCGCCTCGAACCTGGCGCGCCGGCAGTTTCTGGAGCAAAACCTGCACCACACGGTGGGCAGCACCGGGATGCTGATATTTGTCTGCGAAGCCGAGCGTTATGTGGAAATTCTGGTGGATGAGGGGATTTCGAAACGGCTGGACAACAAGAACTGGGATGAAATTGTGGCGGCGTTCACTCAGCAGGTGAAACAGGGGCAGACGTTGCAGGGGTTTGTGACGTGTGTGGAGGCGTGTGGCGAGTTGCTCAAGGTGCATGTGCCGGTGACGCATGTGCGGAATGAGTTGCCGAATCGGTTGGTGGTTTTAGGCTGATTTCAGCAGCGACGCATCCCTTGTAGCAGCTGGCGAAGCCTGCGTTCGGCTGCGCAGCAGTCGTGAATTCGGTATTCACGGTCTTCCTGATGCACCGCGTATGCTGATTTTACGACTGCTGCGCAGCCGAACGCAGGCTTCGCCAGCTGCTACAGGTCGCACCGTTCGGGAAATTACCCGTGCCCTCAATCCCCATCCCCCCTAAAATACCCGCCATTCCCCGATCCGCACTGCCCGAGGCCGTTTTTCCCATGTCTGTCACCGCCACTCCCGCCAGCCTCGCGCCGGATCACCACGCCCAGTTCATCGACCTGCTGCAAACCAGTCTTGACCAGAACGCCTTCATCAAACTGGTGCTGGCCAAGTACGTCGGCACTGAAGTGGACTTGCAGCGGCTGATCATCAAGCAGCTGACAGTCAAGGATCAGCCCTGCCTGTCCTTCGTCTACCGCTACAAGACCCGCGACATCACCAAGAATTTGCCGATTGTCGAAGGCGTGGCGACCATCGCCGCACTCTTGCCGGCATCGTTCAAAAATGCGCATTTGCTGTCGTTGACGGATGAAGTTCAGCTGGAATACAGCAAAAAGGGCAAATCTTCGCTGTTCAAGAGCAAACCTCAGCAATTGCGTGAAGTGCCGTCCGCTGAGCATAACCGCGAGAAGAACCGCTTTCTCGACCTGAACCGGCCGTTCCTGGCCGACCTTGGTGTGACGAACAGCAAGCACGAGCTGATCCCGGCGATGTCACGCAAGTGGAAGCAGATCAACAAGTTCATCGAAGTCTTCAGCCATGCGCTGACCACTTCTCCGCTGGCGCTGGACAAACCGGTTCAGGTGGCGGACTTCGGCTCGGGCAAGGGTTACCTGACGTTCGCGATCCATGACTACCTGCGCAACACCTTGAAGGCCGAAGGCATGGTGACCGGCGTCGAGTTGCGCCAAGAGATGGTGGATTTGTGCAATGCCGCGGCGGCAAAACTCGAGCATCCAGGGCTGGTGTTCAAGTGCGGTGACGTACGCAGCGTGGCGCCGAGCGAGCTGGACGTGATGATCGCGCTGCATGCCTGCGACATCGCCACCGACTATGCGATTCACACCGGCATCCGTTCCGGCGCCTCGATCATCATGTGCTCGCCGTGCTGCCACAAACAGATCCGCCTGCAGATCCAGAGCCCGGCGCTGCTCAAGCCGATGCTGCAATACGGTCTGCATTTGGGCCAGCAAGCGGAAATGGTCACCGACAGTTTGCGCGCGTTGTTCCTCGAAGCCTGCGGTTACGAGACCAAGGTGTTCGAGTTCATCTCACTGGACCACACCAACAAGAACAAGATGATCCTGGCGGTCAAACGCGCCGAACCGGTTGATCCGGCCCAGCTGTTGGTGAAGATTCAGGAGCTGAAGGATTTCTACCACATCAGCGAACACTGCCTGGAAACCCTGCTGCGGGCTGACGGCTACCTCTGATCACAATCCCTGTAGGAGCAAGCTTTGCTCCTGCCGGGCCGGGGTCAGGCTGTAGCAATCTGCGCTGGCTTGACGGTGGTCTTGCGTCCCAGCATCACCGTCACGATCACCCCGCCGGCAAACAGCCAGGTGACCGGCTCGACGTGTTCGCCGAAGAACAACGCCGAAAAAGCGATGGTGAAGAAGATCTGCAACAGCTGGATCTGACTCACCCGGGCAATCCCCCCCATCGCCAACCCGGCGTACCAGGCGAAGAAACCGATGAACTGCGAGAACAGCGAAACGTAACCGAAGGCCCACCATGTCCTGGCCGAAATCTCGCCCTGATGTTGCAGCGTCAGGTACAGCACCGGCCCGATCAGCAATGGCGTCGACAGCACCAACGCCCAACAGATCACCTGCCAACCGCCCATCTCCTTGGCCAATCGGCCGCCCTCGGCGTACCCCAAACCGCCCACGGCAATCGCCCCAAGCATCAGCAAATCACCGGCCTGAATACTGCCGGCCCCGCTGATCAGCGCATAACCCAGCACCAGCGCACTGCCCAGTGCGGCGCAGGCCCAGAAGGCTTTCGACGGGCGTTCGTGGGACAACCACGCGGCGTACAGCGCCACGCACAACGGCTGTAAGCCGTTAACCAATGCACCGTGGGACGCCGGCAAGGTTTGCATGGCCCAGGCCGACAACACCGGGAAGCCGAGAATCACACCGGCGATCACCAGGGTCAGGCCTTTGATCTGTTTCCAGGTCGGCCATTTTTCCCGACGCCACAGCAACAACATCGCCGCCGGAACCGCCGCGAACAGTGCTCGGCCCAAGCCGTTGAGCAGCGGATGGAGTTCCTGCACGACGATCCGTGTGAAGGGCAGGGTGAGGCTGAAGATCACAACGCCGAGCAGGCCGAGGGCCATGCCGGTGTTTTCGCGCGAGGACATGATGGCAACCAGAATCGAGGGTGGCGGGAAGGCCTTCATCTAGCCATAAACCCGGCGTTTGCTGCTGTTACAGCTAGGCGCAGAGTTATCCGTACAGTTTGAGGGCCCCTTCGCGAGCAAGTCGAAGAACGATGACGCGGTAGTAGCTGGTTATTACCCGACCCCGCGGATAAGGACTACCTTGAATACTCCTACGTATTTCCCAGAGGAGTCCTCCCCATGGCCGCTAAAAAAATTCTGATGCTGGTCGGCGATTACGTCGAAGACTACGAAGTGATGGTGCCGTTTCAGGCGCTGTTGATGGTCGGCCACACGGTGCATGCCGTTTGCCCGGACAAAGCAGCCGGTCAGACCGTACGTACAGCGATCCATGACTTCGAAGGCGACCAGACCTACAGCGAAAAACCCGGTCACCTGTTTGCCCTGAACTTCGACTTTGCCAAGGTCAAGTCCGAAGACTACGACGCCCTGCTGGTGCCGGGTGGTCGTGCCCCGGAGTACCTGCGCCTGAACGAAAAAGTTCTGGAGCTGGTGCGCGCATTCGACAAGGCCGGCAAACCGATCGCCGCCGTGTGTCACGGTGCTCAATTGCTCGCGGCCGCAGGGATTCTTGAAGGTCGCGAGTGCAGCGCCTACCCGGCCTGTGCCCCGGAAGTGCGCTTGGCCGGCGGTACGTTCATCGATATCCCGGTGACGGAAGGTCACGTTCAGGGCAATCTGGCCACTGCCCCGGCCTGGCCGGCGCACCCGAGCTGGCTCGCCGGTTTCCTCGGGTTGCTGGGCACCAAAATCACGCTGTAACGAGGGACCTTTCCATGTGCGAGCTCTACGTCAAAGCCGATCCGATTCTCTACGAATCGCGCTCCCGCTCGCTGCGCATCTGCGGGGTGGTCACCACCCTGCGGCTGGAGAATCAGTTCTGGGACATCCTCAGCGAAATCGCCGAGGTCGACGGCATGACCACCAACCAGTTGATCGCCAAGCTGTATGAAGAGGTGATGGACTACCGCGGCGAGGTGGTGAATTTCGCCTCGTTTTTGCGGGTCAGTTGTACCCGTTATCTGAGTCAGCGACGGGTGCAGGCGCCGGAGTTATCAGTGGTGCGTGCGGTGGTGAAGTAGGTGATTTTTGTGCTGACCTTACCGGCCTCATCGCGAGCAGGCTCGCTCCCACAATGGATCGATGTACACAATTCCCCTGTTGGAGCGGGCTTGCTCGCGATGAGGCCGGTACAGGCGACAAAAATCCTCGCCTGGTCTTTACTCTGAAGCGCGAAACCTCTCAATTGCCAAGGAGAAAGAGCATGTCTGGATGGTATGAAGTGAGCAAAAGCAGTAATGGTCAGTTCAAATTCGTACTGAAAGCCGCCAACGCGGAAACCATTCTCACCAGCGAGCTGTACACCACCCGCGCTGCCGCTGAAAAAGGCATCGTGTCGGTTCAAAGCAACAGCCCGAAGGATGAACGCTACGAAAAGAAAACCACCAAGGATGGCCATCCTTACTTCAACCTCAAGGCTGCTAACCACGAGATCATCGGTAGCAGCGAGGCTTACACCTCCGCTGCTGCGCTGGAGAAAGGCATCGCCAGCGTCAAAGCCAACGGGCCGACCACGGTGATCAAGGACAAGACCCTGCCGGTGCTCTAAACACACCGCTGATCGTTCCCACGCTCCGCGTGGGAACGCCTCTGGGGACGCTCCGCGTCCAGTGACGCGGAGCGTCACGGGCTGCATTCCCACGCAGAGCGTGGGAACGATCTTTATGGTCTTCAGACCTCGACTGGAACTGTCAGCTTCGGGCTGCCCAACGCATGGGTCTTCGAATCAAAAAACCGCAACTCACTCCCGGTGCCTTCAAACACCTTCGCGTAGTGCCGCTTCTGGTGCTGAATGAAGGCCTTGCTGCGCGGGTAAATCGAGATCGCCACCCGTTGCGGTTTCGCCTGGCGCAAGGCGTGGATGATGTGGCTGTCCTGCTCACCCAGGGCATGGCCAAACAGGCACAACCCGTCGCCATGGCCAAGTAACTGGTCGTAGCAGAACGACAGGTAGTCCGAGCTGCGAATGGTTTTGAGCTTGTCCTGCGCCGGCCCTTCATTGACGAACAGCGGCACATCGTCGAGGGTCTTGATCGTGTTGTTGATCGCGAAACTTCCGAGCAACGTGCCCTCGGTCGACATCAGTTTGCGCGCCGTGCCGTCCTGATTCCGCACCAGATGCAAGCCGCCATGCAGGTAAAGCAGGCGGGTTTTATCGGTCGCCGTGGCGCTCAGGTCAAAGCTTGATTCTGCCCCCTGAAACAGGTCGCTGATCGCATCAGGCTGGTGCTGGCTCGCCCAGTAATTGAGCAGATCGTAATTGGTGGTGAACACGGTCCGGTAGCGGCCCAGTTCCTGATTGATCGTCGCCAGCGACGAAGGCACCACCAGCCGCCACGGGATGTGCACTGCGTGCACGGTGTTGATCAGCGCTTCCTTGATCGCGTAGTAACGATTGCGCGGCGCGGCGGAACTCACGGCCAGGGCCTTGTTGACCCGGCTGGTGGTTTTCAACGCGCTAAGCACTTGCTCGAAGCTGCGCGTCTGCATGGCGTCGAACACACTCAGCTCGGATTGGCTCAGGGGTTTTTCTTCGACGGTACGGGCGTTTTCGAACAGCGAGTCGTAGCCGAAATCGTCCCACACGGCGCGACTGGCGCCGTTGCCCACCAGCAGGCCGCTGAACGAGGCGGTGGCGCGCAAGGCGTTCCAGTCTTCAAGTTGGGCATCAACATCCTGGAAATCGGTCATTGCGGTCAAAGTCTCAAAACAAAGGGGCTGATGGGCGGCGACTTTATCACGACCAAGACTTGAGCCAGATCAAGTTACTGCGTGACCGATAGGTCGATCCTGTGGGTCCCCGCTGGATCGGCGCTAACGATTCGGCCTCAGCCAGGAGACTCGCTCATGAGCAGCACGTTTTTCATCCCCGCCGTGAACATCATGGGCATTGGTTGCCTCGACGAAGCCATGGACGCCATTCGCAAGTACGGTTTTCGCAAGGCGCTGATCGTCACCGACGTCGGACTGGCCAAGGCGGGCGTAGCGAAAATGATTGCCGAGAAGCTGGCGAAGCAGGACATCGATTCGGTGATTTTCGACGGCGCCAAGCCTAACCCGAGCACCGCCAACGTCGAGATCGGCCTGGGTCTGCTGAAGGAAACCCGCTGTGATTTCGTGGTGTCCTTGGGCGGCGGTTCACCCCATGACTGCGCCAAAGGCATCGCGTTGTGCGCGACCAACGGCGGGCAGATTGGCGATTACGAAGGCGTCGATCAATCCACCCAGCCGCAACTGCCGCTGATCGCCATCAACACCACCGCCGGCACCGCCAGCGAGATGACCCGTTTCTGCATCATCACCGACGAATCCCGTCACGTGAAAATGGCCATTGTCGATCGCAACGTCACGCCGCTGCTGTCGGTCAACGACCCGGCGCTGATGGTCGCCATGCCCAAGGGCCTGACGGCCGCCACTGGCATGGACGCACTGACCCACGCCATCGAAGCCTACGTTTCCACGGCGGCCAATCCGATCACCGATGCCTGCGCGCTGAAGGCGATCACCTTGATCAGCAACAACCTGCGCCTGGCCGTCCGCGACGGCAGCGACATGGCCGCGCGGGAAAACATGGCTTACGCGCAGTTCCTTGCCGGCATGGCGTTCAATAACGCATCCCTGGGTTTTGTCCACGCCATGGCCCACCAATTGGGCGGGTTCTACGACTTGCCGCATGGGGTGTGTAACGCGGTCCTGCTGCCTCACGTACAAAGCTTTAACGCGCTGGTTTGCGCCGATCGCCTCACCGATGTCGCCCTTGCGATGGGTGCCGATGTTCACGGCCTCACCCCGGAAGCGGGCGCCCAGGCGGCCATCGCGGCGATTCGCAGTCTGTCCAAAGACGTGGAAATCCCTGCCGGCTTGCGTGAGCTCGGCGCCAAGCTCAACGACATCCCGATGCTCGCCAGCAATGCCTTGAAAGATGCGTGTGGGCTGACCAATCCACGCGTGGCGGATCAGCGCCAGATCGAGGAGATTTTCCGCAGCGCGTTTTAGGAAGTCTTGCGGCCGGGCGCGAGCATCGCGCCCAACGCCAGGCCAGAAACAGGCTGATCCAATAACTCAAAGACTGGCCAAACACCGCGACGCAATAGGGCGGCCAGAACCGCCTGTGGGCTGATTGCTTTGCCGAATCGCGTAAAAACCGGGCTATCCTGCCGACTCTGTCGAACAGAAGTCATCGAGCCCTCCATGCTGCAAAAAAGCCTGATCCGCCGCCTCGACCTGATCACTCTCCAGCTGTTTGTCGCCGTTCACGAGGAGGGCACGCTGACCCGCGCCGCCGCGCGTGAAGCCATCGCCGTGTCGGCGGCCAGCAAGCGGCTGATGGAGTTGGAAGAAGCGCTGGGCATCAGCCTGTTCGTGCGCCAGGCCAAGGGCATGACCCTGACGCCGGCCGGTGAAACCTTGTTGCACCATGCTCGGCAGATGCTGTTCAACGTCGAGAAAATGGGGCTCGAACTGGGCGAACACAGCCACGGTATTCGCGGCTATGTGCGGATGCTCGCCAACCTGTCGGCGATCATTCAATTCCTGCCCGAAGACCTGCGGGACTTTTCCGAGCGTCATCCTCAGGTCAAGACCGACCTCGAAGAACGCCCCAGCAGCGGGGTGATTCAGGGGGTGCTGGATGGCGTGGCGGACCTTGGGATCTGCTCCAGTGACAGCGACGTCAAAGGTCTGCACAGCGTGCTTTATCGACAGGACAAATTGATGGTGTTGATGCTGCCCGATCATCCGTTAGCGAGTCGTTCCAGCCTGGCCTTCGTCGATACGCTGGGCAGCGATTACGTCGGTCTGCATTCCGCCAGTTCAATCAATATGCGTACCCACGCAGCCGCGCGCGAGGCGGGCAAAGTGCTGCGGTTACGGATTCATGTACCGGGTTTCGACGCCATGTGCCGGATGGTCCAGGCCAACATGGGCATCGGCATCCTGCCGCAAAAAGCCTATGAGCTGTTTGGTCGGGCGTTGGGCTTGCACGCGGTGCCGTTGACGGATGACTGGTCGGATCGCGCGTTGGTTCTGGTGGTACGCGATGAAGCGGCGCTGTCGCCGGTGAGCCGGATGTTGTTCGAGCATTTGCGCGGCGAGGTCTGATTATTCTTGATTGGATGGACTGGCCCTATCGCGAGCAGGCTCGCTCCCACAGGGGATTTATGTGCGCCGCAGATCAACTGTGGGAGCGAGCCTGCTCGCGATGGCTGACTTGAGGTCGCAGTAGTCTTTCAGACCGTTCGCGTTTCGCGAACGCTCGTTGCCAACTGAAGGTTGGATTCCTTCGCCCGTGGTCCTCTAGCCTTGGCTCAATTCCAAGAACAACATGAGGTACCCCGCGATGACTGCCCCCTTGAGTGCAATCAAAGTGATCGAGATCGGCACGCTGATCGCCGCGCCGTTCGCCGCGCGCATGCTCGCCGAGTTCGGCGCCGACGTGATCAAGATCGAAGCCATGGGTCAGGGCGACCCGCTGCGCAAATGGCGCAAGCTGCACGAAGGCACGTCGCTGTGGTGGTACCTGCAATCGCGCAACAAGAAGTCCCTGGCGTTGAATCTGAAATCCCCCGAAGGCATCGAACTGGTCAAGCAACTGGCGACCAGCGCCGACGTGCTGATCGAAAACCTGCGCCCCGGCGCCCTGGAGAAACTCGGTCTGGGCTGGGACGTGTTGCATGCCCTCAATCCCAACCTGACGCTGGTGCGCATATCCGGTTATGGCCAGACCGGCCCTTACCGCGATCGCCCAGGGTTCGGTGCAATCGGCGAGGCCATGGGCGGAATTCGCTACACCACCGGCACCCCCGGTTCACCGCCGGCCCGGGTCGGTGTCAGCCTCGGCGATTCCCTGGCTTCACTGCATGCGGTGATCGGCGCCCTGATGTCGCTGCTGCGGGTCAAGACCGGGCAGGGCGGTGGGCAAGTCGTCGATGTGTCGCTGGCTGAAAGTGTGTTCAACGTCATGGAAAGCCTGGTGCCGGAATACGACATGCTCGGCCATGTTCGGGAGCGCAGCGGCGGGGCCTTGCCGGGCATCGCGCCCTCCAACACTTACCTGACCGCCGATGGCGCCTACGTGGTGATCGCCGGCAACAGCGACCCGATCTACAAGCGCTTGATGGACGTCATCGGTCGCCGTGACCTGGCCGATGCGCCGGAATTCGCCCATAACGACGGGCGTGCCGCCAAGAGCAACGTGCTCGACGCGGCGATCACCCACTGGACCAGCAGCCTGCCGATCGACGATGTGTTGTCGGCACTGGAAGCCGCCGAAGTCCCGGCCGGGCGCATCTATTCAGTCGCCGATATCGTCGCCGATCCGCACTATCAGGCGCGGGACATGCTGCTCAACGCCGACCTGCCCGGCGGTGCCACGGTGAAGATGCCCGGCATTGTGCCGAAAATGTCCGAGACGCCCGGTGGCGTGAACTGGTCCGGGCCTGCGTTGGGCCAGCATACCGATGCCATCCTCTCGGGGCTGGGCCTTGCGAATTCGGACATCGAGCGGCTGAAGGCTCAAGGGGTGGTGCAATGATCACTGATTTTTCCGAGACCCTGATTGTTCAGGAAGTCTCCCCCCGCGACGGCTTGCAGATCGAGCCGACCTGGGTCGAAACCGTCGACAAGATTGCCTTGATCGATCAGCTGTCGCAGGCCGGTTTCAGCCGCATCGAAGCAGGCTCGTTCGTTTCGCCCAAGGCGATTCCGGCGCTGCGCGATGGTGAGCTGGTATTCAAGGGCATCGCCCGGCAACCCGGGGTGATTTACGTCGCGTTGATCCCCAACCTGAAAGGCGCACAACGAGCACTGGCGACTGGGGCTGACGAGTTGAACCTGGTGATGTCCGCCAGCCAGACCCACAATCTGGCCAACATGCGCATGCGTTGCGAAACCTCATTGGCCGCGTTCGGCGAGGTTGTGCAATACGTTCGCGGAACGACGGTGCGACTCAACGCCAGCATCGCCACCACCTTCGGCTGTCCGTTTGAAGGCAAGATCGATGAAGATCGCGTGCTGCAAATCGTCGAGGCGTATCAGGAACTCGGGATCCAGGGCATTACCCTGGCCGACACCACTGGCATGGCCAATCCGCGGCAGGTCGATCGGCTGGTGCGGCGGGTCTTGCAACGAGTTTCGCCCGCTGATCTGACCCTGCATTTCCACAACACCCGCGGCCTCGGTTTGTGCAACGTACTGGCCGCTTATGAGGCCGGTGCCCGACGCTTTGACGCGGCGCTGGGCGGCCTCGGCGGTTGCCCGTTCGCGCCGGGTGCCTCGGGCAATATTTGCACCGAGGATTTGGTCAACCTGTGCGATGAAATCGGCATTCACACCGGCATCGATCTGCCGCTGCTGCTGCAATTGTCGCGAGGACTGCCCGCGCTGCTGGGCCACGAAGTCCCCGGTCAACTGGCCAAGGCCGGACGCAATTGCGATCTGCATCCAAGCCCGTCCTGACCACACCGAATCCCCCTGTAGGAGTGAGCCTGCTCGCGATGACTGATTCACATCAAACATAGATGTCAACTGAACCACCGCTATCGCGAGCAGGCTCGTTCCCACAGTAAAAACACTCACATACAGCCTCTCAACCAGACAACAAAAACAATCGGACACCCACGGGCAGTCCACCTGGAGAATCTCATGAGCCTTAATGTACTGGAGGCGGGCGCGAGCCCGTCCGTTAACCACGACGAAGAAAAAGCCCTGGTCAGCAAAGTCGCCTGGCGCCTGATGCCGTTGATCATGGTCTGCTACCTGTTCGCGTTTTTCGACCGCATCAACATCAGCTTCGCCAAGTTCCAATTGCAGGCCGATCTGAGCCTGAGCGACACCGCTTACGGCCTCGGCGCCGGGTTGTTCGTGGTCGGTTACGTGATCTTCGAAGTGCCGAGCAACATGATGCTGTACAAGGTCGGCGCCCGACGCTGGATCGCCCGGATCATGATGTCCTGGGGGCTCGCCACTGCGGCCATGGTCTTCGTCAACAGCGAATGGCAGTTCTACGTGCTGCGCTTTTTGATTGGTGCGATGGAGGCCGGTTTTGCGCCGGGAGTCCTGTATTACCTGACGCTGTGGTTCCCGCAGCACTATCGCGGGCGCATCACCTCGATGTTGTTTCTGGCGTCGGCGTTTGCCGGTCTGGTCGGGGCTCCGTTCTCCGGGCTGGTGCTTCAACACCTCGACGGGGTCCTCGATATGCGCGGCTGGCACTGGCTGTTTCTGCTGGGCGGCGTGCCTTGCATCGGCCTCGGTTTGCTGGTGCTGACGTTGCTCAAGGACCGCATCGAAGACGCCCATTGGCTGACGCCGTCAGAGAAAACGCTGCTGGCCAGCCGCATTGCGCACCATGAACCGCACAGGAGTGGCGGCTCGTTGCTCGCCGCACTGCGGATTCCGGGTTTCCTGACCCTCGGGCTGATCTACTTCCTGATTCAGGTGGCGTCCTACGGCTTGAACTTCTGGGCCCCGCAACTGATACGCAGCGCTGGCACCGAAAGCCCGGTGATGATCGGTTTGCTGACTGCCATCCCTTACATCTGCGGCGCGATCACCATGGTGGTGATCGGGCGGTTGTCCGACTCGACTGGCGAGCGACGCAAATTTGTCGCAGGTCTGGTGGCGGTGGGCGCGGTGGGGTTCTTCTGTGCGGGGATCTTCGCTAATCACACGACCTTCCTGATTGTCGCGCTAGGCTTGCTCGGTGCCGGGATCATCGCGTCCATCCCAAGCTTCTGGACCCTGCCGCCCAAGCTGCTGGCCGGTGCGGGGGCAGGGGCTGCTGGCGGGATCGCAGTGATCAACACCCTCGGCCAGTTCGGCGGCATCGTCAGCCCGGTGATGGTGGGGCGGATCAAAGACCTGACCGGCAGCACCACGCCGGCGCTGTATGTCATCGGCGTCTGTGCGCTGATCGCCGTCGCGCTACTGCTGTGGGGGTTGCCGCAAAAGCTGCGCACGCTCGACAAGTTTTAAAAGTTTCGCAGGCTACGCCGGTTCCTGCTCCGACCACGCATCACTGCTGGAGCTGGCGAAGGCTGCGATCGCAAGAAGATGATCGTTCCCACGCTCTGCGTGGGAATGCTTCAAGGGACGCTCCGTGTCCAGCGACGCGGAGCGTCACGGGCTACATTCCCACGCAGAGCGCGGGAACGATCAAGACGTTGCTGTTATCGCTTTTTCCAATGTGCCACCGAACTGAATCAACACCACTCCAGCCATTAACAACACCGCCCCAAACACCCGCGGCAACGTCATCTCCCGCTCCACCAACCCAAACCACCCGAAGTGATCCAGCACCAGCGACGCAACCACCTGTCCCGCCAGCGCCAACGCCATAAACCCCGACGCCCCGAGCTTGGGCAGCAGCACCAGCGCCAACGAAATAAAGCACACCCCAAACGCACCGCCGGTCCACATCCACAGCGGCGCCTTGCTGATGAACGCCAGTGACGGCAACGGCAAACGCAGCGCCAACATAACCGGCAACACCACCACAATGCTGATCAACAACGACGCGAGGGTCGCCCACAACGGATGGCCCAAGCCACGCCCGAGGTTGGCGTTGATTGCGCTTTGAAAAGGCACCACCGCCCCGGCTATCACGGCCAGCAGCAACAGCCCGGCCCAATGCAACGTACTCATGATGAATCTCCAACAGGTTTTGCTGGACTCTAGAGTATTCGTCGCGCAGATTTAAATTCCAAATAGCTATCCAGAACATGCATCAGATGAATGATCTTCGCCGCGTCGACCTCAATTTGCTGGTGATCCTCGACGCCTTGCTCAGCGAGCAACACGTGACCCGTGCCGCCGAGCGCCTGCACTTGAGTCAGCCGGCCGTCAGCCATGCCTTGGCGCGATTGCGTGACCTGCTCGGCGATCCTTTGCTGGTGCGGGCGGGCGCCAGCCTCGTGCCAACCCCGCGAGCCCTGGAGTTGATGGCACCGTTGGCAGAAGCCCTGGCTCAAGTGCAATCGCTGCTGGCACCGAATACCTTCGATCCGGCCACCGCCAAGCGCACGTTTCGACTGGCTATGTCCGACTACGGTGCTGCAATCGTCCTGCCGGGGTTGATACGGACCTTGCGCAGGGAAGCGCCGGGCATCGACCTGCAAATCAGCCATGCCAGCCGCGAAGGCATGCTCGAGGGTGTGCTCAACGGCGACATCGACGTAGCTGCAGGCGTGTTTCCAGAGTTGCCGAACGAGTTGCGCAGCACCCCGCTGTTCGAAGAGCACTATGCCTGTCTGGTCGACCGCAACAGCCTGCCCGCCAATGGCGTGCTCGACCTGCCAACCTACCTCGCCCGCCCCCACGTCCTGCTGGAAATGCGCGGCAGTGGCACCCCGGAAATCGAACGAGCCCTGACAGCCCTGCGTGAACGCCGTCGCGTGGCGATCAGCCTGCCGCACTGGAGCGTCGCCCCGGAATTCATCAGCGGCACCGACCTGATCCTCACCGTCGCTTCCCGAGGGTTGCTCAATATCGATGAGCAGTCGTTGATCGTCGTTCCGCCACCGTTTCATATTCCGCCGTTTACGTTTGTGTTGGTTTGGCACAAGCGGCGGGGCGGGGATCAGGCGTTGAACTGGTTGAATGGGCAGATTGGGAAAGGGATAGTACGTGGCGATCAAACCGGCTCATCAATTAACGATTGAGGTGAAAAATTGCTCAGCGGCCTCAACCACCTGACCCTCGCCGTCACCGATTTGAACCGCAGCGTGGCGTTCTATCACGATCTGCTGCAATTTCAGCTTGAAGCCACCTGGGACACTGGCGCCTATCTCTCGCTGCCGGGTCTTTGGTTGTGTCTTTCCCTCGATCCACTGCGCAACTCTGAACCCGCCGCCGATTACACCCATTTCGCCTTCGGCATTAACGCAACAGACTTCCCGCTCTTCGTCGAACGCCTGCGATCCGCCGACGTCCGGGAATGGCGTGATAACCGGAGCGAAGGCGCATCCTTCTACTTCCTCGACCCTGACGGGCACAAGCTCGAAGCCCATGTTGGCGATCTGGCGTCACGGCTGGCAGCCTGTCGGCAACGTCCCTATGCGGGAATGAAGTTCTTCGACGATCTGTAAGTCGGATCCCGGGAACCTGAGATAGACTTGCGTGCATTCACCCCGGCTCAACAGGACTTCCAATGACCCCATCGCTGCTAATGGCTGTTCTCGCCTCAGGCTTTATCTACGGCATCACGCCGGGGCCGGGTGTATTGGCAGTGTTTGGCATTGGTGCGGCGCGCGGTCGAAGGGCCGGGGCGGGGTTTCTCTGCGGGCATTTGCTGGGGGATGTGGTCTGGTGCAGCACTGCGCTGATCGCGATTGTCGGTGCGCGGGAAATCGGCAGTAGCGCATTCGATGTGCTGGGCGTACTCAGCGGGCTGTACCTGTTTTGGCTTGGTCTGCGTGCGGTTCGCGCTCGTCGCAGCAGTGACGAAGCACCTCAAGGCCCCGCGCGGCAGCCATTCTGGCACGGCATTCTGTTTGGCCTGACCAATCCGAAGGCTTACCCGGTGGCGGTAGCGACTTTTACCGCGCTGCTGTCCAGCCGTGCCGAACTGCTGCACTGGTCGATGCTGCCGTGGCTGATTGTCCTGAGCTTCGTTGGTGGTCTCATGGCCTACGCTATCCTCATTGGCATTGTCGGTGCGCGGCAGGTACGCATGTTGTACCAGCGCCATGAGCTGCTGATCACCCGGTTGTGTGGGGTGATGTTTATCGGATTCGCCATCAATGCCCTGGCGCATGCATTGCCGGGGCTGGTGACGAACAAGGCGTGAGGCTGATTGCAAGGAAGCGTCAGTTGTACTGATGGGGCAGGGAAGGTTATTTATTGCTGCATTGGCCGGACACGCTCACCGCACTATGGCAACCAGAAATTCCGCGCCGTTGGCGAGTTACATCGATCTCTTGCTGGACGCCGTCTGTGCGGTCGACAAACAAGGTCGCTTCGTATTTGTCAGCGCGGCCTGCGAGCGCATTTTCGGCTATACCCCCGAAGAGCTGATCGGCCAGCCGATGATTGATCTGGTGCATCCCGCCGATCGTCAGCGCACCCTCGATGCCGCGCGGGAGATCATGGGCGGCGAGCCCAAGCTCAATTTCGAAAACCGCTACCTGCGCAAAGATGGCCAAGTGGCGCACATCCTCTGGTCGGCGCGCTGGTCGGAAGTCGACCAACTGCGCATCGCCGTGGCGCGAGACATCACAGAGCGCAAACAGGCCGAATCCCGGCAAGCGGCGTTGTATGCGATCTCCGAAGCGGCCCACGCGGCGGAAGACTTACTGGCGTTGTTCAAACGCATCCATTCGATCATCGGTGAATGGCTGCCGGCGCTGAACTTCTCCGTGGCGCTGTATGACGAACACTGCGCCCAGCTGAATTTCCCTTATCACGTCGACGACCTGGAGCGGCAACCCGAGCAGCCCGGAACGATCACCGGACGTCTCTGTGCGGAGGTGATTCGCAGCGGCCAGCCGATTCTGCTGACCCCGGATCAGGACCATTTGCCGCAAGGGTTCGAGGCGCTGGTCGCGGGTCCGCATTCACCTTGCTGGCTGGGTGTGCCGTTGAGTTCACAAAACGGCACCATTGGTGCGCTGATCGTTAAAAGCGTGCCCGGTGGTGAGCGCTACACCGAACAGGACAAGGAGCTGCTGCAATACGTTTGCGCTCAGGTCGCCACTGCGATTGAGCGCAAGCAATTGCATGCCAGACTGCAGCACATGGCCCAGTACGACCAACTGACTCAGTTGCCCAACCGAGAGTTACTCCGGGACCGGCTTAAAGATTCACTGGCGCTGGCGCGGGCGGACTCTGGCCGAATGGCACTGCTATACGTCGACCTCGACCGCTTCAAGCAAGTCAACGACACCTACGGCCATGCGGTCGGCGACATGCTGCTGCAAGCGGTCGCCAACCGGCTCAAAGGCTGCGTTCGAGAAACCGACACGGTGGCACGCATCGGCGGTGATGAGTTTGTGGTGTTGTTGCACAGCATCCACGCCTCCGAAGATGCCCACAGCGTGGCGGGAAAAATCCGACAGGTTTTGGCTCAACCCCTGCGTCTGGACGGCCACAGCCTGATCATCCAGACGAGCATCGGCGTTGCGCGATACCCCGACGACGGCACTGAAGAAAAGCAGTTGTTCCGACATGCCGATGAGGCCATGTACGTCGCCAAGCGCCAACATCAACAGCGCCTCGGCGTCTGAAAAATCTGCCACCGTTCGTCGCGGCGATTTCAATTTTTCTAAACCTTTGTGGTGATCGAAATTCTGATTCTATGCGGGCTTCTGCTCGCCGCGATCATTACCAAGAGGTAGAGAATCATGCCTAACTCAAGAAACTCGAACTCGGGAAACTTCGGCAACGATCGAACGAAGGCGTCTGAAGCCGGTCGCAAAGGTGGGAAAACTACCACCACGACCGTCGATAAAGACTCTTCGAAACCCGATATGGGCCGCAAAGGTGGTCAGAAATCGAAGTAGCGGTGAAGGTAGTTTTGATTGAGAGGCGGGAGCGTAAGCTCCCGTTTGAATTTTTTACGAGGAGGGCGCGACCATGAGCCGGATGGCCACCCGATTACGCAATGCCAGTTTTGCCACATTGCTGGGCCTGTGCGCGAGCAGTGCTTTTGCCCAGTCCCCCGCCGAATTCATTAACGATGCGTCGGCCAAAGGCATGGCCGATATCGAAGCCAGCCGCCTGGCGCATCAGAAAACCGAATCCCAAGTGGTCAAGGACTACACCATCGTCGTCATCAATGACCGCACCACCGCCAACCAGCACTTGGCGAAAATTGCCAAGCAACTGGATTTGCCGGTAGCTCCGCGCGACGAAGTCGTCGATAAAGCCAAAGCCTTGATGCCGCAAGTGCAGGACGGCGCGAGCTTCGACCAGGCCTACGCGGCCAGTCAGGTGAAAACCACCCAGGAAGCCATCGAACAGCTTCAACAGGCAGCGCAGACCATCGATGTGCCTGAAATCAAAGCCTTCGCCGAAGAAACGTTGCCCAAGCTGCAGAACCACCTGGAAATGGCCAAGGCGCTGCAAGCCAGTCGCTAACCCACAAAAATGCGGGTGACCTCGAGTCACCCGCGATGAGCCCGATCAGCCTTCATCCAGATCCTGCTTGCCTTTTTCCTGGACGACAGTGCCGTCCAGGGAAATCGTTTCGCCCTCGCCAAGTTGCCGATACTTCTTTCGCAGCGCTTCCAACTGTTTGAGGTCCAGCGCCTCAAGCCCGAGCATTGCGTTCTGCGCCTCCTTCGTCACCCGCAGCAACTCATCGACCTTCAAGTGCAAAATGTCCGTATCGCGGTTCTGGGTGTTCTGGATCAGGAACACCATCAGGAAGGTGATGATGGTGGTCGACGTATTGATGATCAGTTGCCAGGTGTCGTTAAAGTGAAAAATCGGCCCACTCAAACCCCACAGAAAAATCAGAATGATCGCCCCCATGAACGTCTTGGGGCTGCCGGCCCACAGGGAAAGTTTCTGAGCGACGTTTGCGAATTTCATAGCCGTGCTCCTTATAGGGATGCGCCTGATTTTCAGACAGCACTGGCATGTTGAAAATTCTGATTAAATTCCGGGTTCAATGAAAAGCCGGTGGCTCGTATCTCGGTAGGTCGGAGGAGCGGCCGAGACTGCGATCTGGCGATCTTGTAGGACGAATTGAGCAAGATAGGGATGGAAGAAATCTCTGTTGTTCCCAATTCCTGGCTGGATTCTTTCTTTGTGCCGGTTTGTGTCTAGTATCAAAGGCAGTCAATTTGCCAGCATGCAAACACACGGATCGAACCAGATAAGAGGCCACTCATGGAATTCTTCGAAAAGTTAGCTAGCTTAGCCGCCAAAGTTCGTTTGCAAGGCGTTGCCATTAAGACGGAAGAAGCGACCAAGAACGCTTTTGTCATGCCATTTATCAGCACAGTGCTGGGCTACGATGTCTTCGACCCGACGGAGGTCACTCCTGAATTCGTTTGCGACATTGGAACGAAAAAGGGAGAGAAGATTGATTACGCAATCATGAAGGGGGGAGAGGTTCAAATCCTTATCGAGTGCAAAAAAATAGGCGAGCCGTTGCACATCAATCACGCCTCCCAGTTGTTTCGCTACTTCCACGTCACCAGCGCTCGAATCTCTATCCTTACCAACGGTCAGGTCTACAAATTTTTCACCGACCTCGATGCGCCTAACAAGATGGATGAGAAGCCATTTCTTGAACTCGACCTTCTGGATATCGACGAGTATTCCGTCCCCGAGTTGGTCAAGCTCACCAAGTCGGCCTTCGATGTGGATTCCATCATTAGCGCCGCAGGTGAGTTGAAGTACGTCAGCCAAATCAAAAAGGTCATTGCTTCGCAGGTCAGCAAGCCTGATGACGACTTTGTGAAGGTGTTCGCGTCGCGCGTGTATGACGGGGTGATCACTCAGAAGGTCCGTGAGCAGTTCCATGAGCTAACAAGAAAAGCCGTGGTGCAGTTTCTCAACGACCAAATCAACGACAGGCTCAAGTCGGCCATGAGCGGCGCCATCCAACCCGCGTTAGCCTCTTTGCCGGTTTCATCCAGTGGTGCCGAGCCGTCTGATTTGCGGGACGAGTCAGAGGACAAGGTTCTGACTACGCTGGAAGAGCTGGAGGGGTATCACATCGTCCGTGCCGTTGTTCGGTCTGTTGTCGATGCCAAGCGGATTGTTCAGCGCGATACCCAGAGTTACTTCGGCATCCTGCTTGACGACAACAACCGCAAACCTATCTGTCGCCTGCACTTCAATCGTTCACAGAAGTACATCGGGATTTTTGACGAAGAGAAAAATGAAACCCGGCACGCAATTAACTCGATAGACGATATCTACGAATACTCGGATCACTTGAAGAAGACCGTTGGATATTACGACTAGCCACGCCAACTGACAGGTGAAAAACCGGCCCATGAAGCCGGTTTTTTTTGGATTTCTGTTCACTCCACCAACTTCACGTCCACCGACCAACTGAAGTACCCCAATGCCTCGCAGCTTTTATCGATCAGCATGAATTGCAGTTCGCACGCCGCCACCCCAGCCGCCAATTGTGTGCAGTGCCAATAATGATCATCGGCCGTGTGGCTGCCCGGTTGGGTCGGGTTTTCGGGATCGGGTGCAGGGACTGTCAGGTTGGCGTGGACGACCAGTTCGGGCGGTGAAAGTACCCCGGCATCACCGACAGACATTCCGTAGAACACCACACTGTGTTCGGCGAGCAAGCTGACGGTCCTGCCACGGATCTGGAAGTTCTTTCCGTTATTGGCGGTAAGCGTCATTAAGCTGTCATTAGTTGTACTTTGTGTGGGTTTTGTGCCGCTGATGGGAAAGATGAAACCTTCCTCGATCCTGGTCGGGTTTTGCGGATCAGGACTAGGTTGCGGATAGTGTGAAAGCAGTGATTCGGCATCGACGATCAGCAGCACATTATTGGCTGGCGCAATATTCGTCGAGGGTGAGGTAATCGGTTCAGAGGTCATCATGGATTCCTTTCATGATGTTGCTGCATAACGACAGCCGCGTCGGCTCAGCAGGACATCCCGTCCCGGCCCAGGCGGCAACGAACTCGGTAGGCCCCTCGTCGCCAAGGGGCCTGGTCATCGTCAGTTTCGGATGGTAATGAACGGGTCCCACGAGCAGCAGCCGACAATCTTGCAGTCGCGATCAACGATCAGGAAATGGAAGTGGTAGGTCACGCTACCGCATGAAAGTGTTTCCGAAGACCAGTAATGGTTGTCGACTTTCTGGCAGCTAGGCACCGACGGGTTGCTGGTGTTGGGGACGGCAACGCACGCTGTAGCCTTGCGGGGCGTGGGTGTTGAGATCAACTCGTTGCCGACGTTGCCAATGAACTTGTAGAAAATCACTGCCGTCTCGAAGCTCTGCGACAGGCTGGTTTCACGCCAGCGAATCAAGTCGCCTACCTGGGCTTTCAAGTTGAGTTCGCCACCGGCCTGGCCGCTGACGACGTTGTTCTGATTGGTCACCATGTACACATGATTGACGTCGATCAACGTCGGCGAGGCAGGGTTTTTGCTGATGTTCGGGTAGTTTTTCAGAATGGTTTCAGTGTCGATTGAAACAAGTACATCCGTGACTCGAGACATGGTAAAGCTCCTTGTTCATAGTGAATGCCTGGCATCTTCCAGGCACAACAACGCTTGCTTGCCTTACGGCCGTTGCAAACACACTACGGGCGGAACCCACCTGTCACGGGCATGAGCTGGCCTTGCTCCTTGCGTGCAAACTAACGGGTTCGGGTTCCTTCCGACGGGCCGCGATTGGACTATAGATGTGAATTTTAGGCTGTCAAAATTGCTTCGCTTCTAGTTCGACGAACGGTTGATTTGATTATCACTTCAAAAGATTTAGCGATAAAAAATGTTCATTCAAGTTCTCTTCGTACGTTCCATCCCGCACCGGTGGAGGTATCGTAGCGAACCGGTTTTCCGCCTCTTGCTACAACAACGCACCGACAGGAGAACGCAATGAGTTGGTCCGCCAAACAATACGTCGCTTTTGAAGATGAACGCACACGCCCCGCGCGTGACTTGCTGGCCGCGATCCCTGCTATGGACGTGCGCTTGGCAATCGACATCGGCTGCGGCCCCGGCAACTCGACCGAGTTGCTGATTGAGCGCTTCGCCAATGCCACGGTGCGTGGCCTGGACAGTTCGACCGATATGATCGACGCCGCCCGCCAGCGCTTGCCGCAGGTGCAGTTCGATACGGCTGATATTGATACCTGGAACGAAAACGGCCCGTTCGATGTGATTTTCGCCAACGCGGTGTTGCAGTGGCTACCTGATCACGCGAAGTTGCTGCCTGCACTGGTGAGCAAGCTGGCGCCTGGTGGCAGCCTGGCGATCCAGATGCCGGACAATCTCAACGAACCTTCGCATCGCTTGATGCGCGATGTTGCAGCCGATGGACCATGGGTGGGCAAGTTGGCGGGCGCCGCCGGGCAGCGGGCGGAGATGGCAGATGCCAGTGGTTATTACTCGATGCTGCGAGCCCACTGTTCCCGTGTCGATGTGTGGCGCACGACTTACTATCATCCACTGGCTGGCGGTGCGCCGGGTGTGGTCGAGTGGTTCAAGGGCAGCGGATTACGGCCGTTTCTTGATCCGTTGGATGAGGCGGAGCGGGCGCAGTATCTCAAGCAGTATCTAGCAGCAATCGAGCGGGCCTATCCCCCATTGGCCGATGGTTCAGTGCTGCTGCCGTTCCCGCGGTTGTTTATTGTTGCGACGCGCTGATGCGTTGATGAAAAAGGGACAGGTCCCGCTCTGTCCCTTTCTCGTACTCATGGCCGAGCCTCTCGCTGTAGCTAGTCAAGCAACTGATCAATCAAAACCGCGTTGCTATAGATCAAGCTTCCATCACTCGCTCGATGTCCGACCAAATGGAACTGACCGCGCTCGTTATGGATATAAACGCGCATTTGGCAGTCGGACAAAGGGCCATATCCCTCTGGCAATTTCAACTCCAGTGAGCTCATGTCGACATCGACCATGGCTTCACGCTCATGGGTCTGTTGCAGGCGTTCTTCAGCTTCCTCCAGACCTCGATGGAGGGGGCCGTCGACGTAAAAATGGATTTCACCCATAGGGGTCGACTTTTGTGCTCCGTTGACTTTGCACCAGCCTTCGATCGTCAAGGCACTCATGACGAAACCTCCGTTATGGACGGGCCGGACTCTATCGCTCCGGGCCGTCACTTGTCTGACCGCTATGCATAGGCAAGGACTTGGTGGGCGCTTTTCCCCGGTCTTTGCCTTGCGTAATCAAAGCTAATTATAGCTGGCGACCGCGTTTCGCTTACTCGACGTGGCGCCCAGGCAAGATGTGTTACTTAATAGTTACAGTTATATAGCGAATCGATTTTAAGTGATCAAGTTGGCGCTGAAGTTGGAATATCCAAGCCCTCAAGGCTTTTAACGAAAAGCGCCTGTTTCGACCATGAACTATACTTCCTGCGGACTTTGCCACAAAGACAGGTGGTCTTTGTCTAGCCTGTTTTGGCGTCAGATTAGTATCGATTTGACGGTGTTGTTCTGTGGTGATGCTTAGGCATACCGATGAGTAACAGGAATAGGATGAAGTCAAAATGGCAATGGCAATTATTCTTGTACTAATCGTTATTGCGTCCGTGCTGTTCCATCTATTAGCGCCTTGGCATGCTGCTCCTCCAGCGTCCAACTGGGGATCGATCGACACCACACTGTTCATCACCCTGGTCATCAGCGGAATATTTTTCATCGCCGTTACCCTGTTCATGGCATTGGCGGTGATACGTTTCCGTCACAAGGAAGGTGCCAGGGCGGCCTACCAGCCAGAAAACAAAAAGTTGGAGACATGGTTAATTATCGTGACCTCAATCGGTATTGCCGCGATGTTGGCGCCAGGGCTGGTTGTTTATGACGATTTCATTCGGGTGCCGAAAAATGCTTTAGAACTTGAAGTGGTCTCCCAGCAGTGGCAATGGGCTTATCGTTTTCCGGGCCTGGACGGGAAACTGGGTAAGTCGGATATAAAGTTTGTTGATTCGGTCAATCCTCTAGGTCTTGATCCCAAGGATCCTGTCGGACAGGATGATGTACTTGTCAGAAGTAATGTAGTTCACCTTCCGCTCGATCAGCCGGTGAAGGTCTTATTGCGTTCCAAGGATGTACTGCACAATTTTTATATACCGCAGATTCGCAGCAAGATGGACATGGTGCCGGGGATGGTGTCGTACTTTTGGTTTACGCCAACTGTAATCGGGAAGTATGAAGTCCTGTGTGCCGAGTATTGTGGCGTCGGTCATTACAACATGCGTGGCCATATGATCGTGGAAGACCAGGCCACCTTCGATCAATGGCTGAACAGCCAACCGACTTTTGCGCAGACATTGACGGCAGCTGCCAAACCCAGTCAGGACAGCGTGCTGGAAAAAGGTCGCCAGTTGGTCGAAAGATACGGCTGCGGTGCCTGCCATAGCCAGGATGGCAGTACCAGTCTCGGCCCGGGATGGAAGGGGTTGTACGGCCGCACTGAACAGTTTGTCGATGGCTCCAGTGCGCTGGTCGATGAGGCCTACCTGAAAGAGTCGATCCTCGATCCGAAGGCCCGACTGGTGCAGGGCTACCCGCCAGTCATGGTGGCCTATACTCTCACTGAAGATGAACTGGGTGCTGTCGTCGCCCTGATCAAATCACTGGGTGTCGCGCAGCAAGAGCCTTCTGCCAGCGAAAAACTCGACAGAGGTGACGACCTGGCGACGCAGGGGCAGCGGCTGGCCGAGTCGCTCGGCTGTCTGGCCTGTCACAGTATTGATGGCAGCAAGGGCGTCGGCCCCAGTTGGCAAGGCCTGTATGGCGAGACCGTAACCCTTGCCGACGGTTCGACGGTAAAGGCCGATGAGGGCTACATAGAAGATTCGGTTGTTAATCCCGGTGCCAAAATCGTCAAGGGCTACGCAGCCGTCATGCCGGCCTTTACCCCGAGTGATCAGGAGTTGAACGCACTGATCGCTTTTATCAAATCCAAAGCGAAAGCCGACGCTGATGCGAGCAAGGCGGAGCCAGGGAAGTAGCCGTAAAGCAGCCAGGAATGCACCGAAACTTCGACAGGAGATGACGTGATGGCCTATGCGGAGCAAGCCGAAACAGAAGCACTACACGAACCCAAAAGCTTCCTGACCAAATACATCTGGAGTCAGGACCACAAGGTCATCGCCATTCAATATTCCTTGACGGCTTTGTTCGTGGGCGTTATCGCCGTGGTGTTGTCCGGCTTGATGCGCATACAGATTGGTTTCCCCGGCGCTTTGGAGTTCATGGACGCCAGTGCTTACTATCAGGCGATGACCATGCACGGCATGATCATGGTCATTTACTTGCTGACAGCCTTGTTTCTGGGTGGCTTCGGTAACTATCTGATCCCGCTGATGGTGGGCGCCCGCGACATGGTCTTCCCCTATGTCAACATGCTGAGTTACTGGTTCTACCTGCTAGCGGTAGTGGTGTTGCTCGCCAGTTTTTTTGTCCCTGGCGGCCCCACCGGTTCGGGCTGGACGCTCTATCCGCCACAGTCCATTTCTCAGGGGACACCGGGGGTCGAGTGGGGCATCGTCCTGATGCTAGTCTCACTGGCGATTTTTATTGTTGCAGCCACCATGGGCGGGTTGAACTACGTCACCACGGTGTTGCAGGCGCGCACGCACGGCATGACATTGTTTCGTATGCCGCTCTCCGTATGGGGCATCTTCATGGCCTCGATCATGGCCTTGCTGGCCTTCCCTGCGTTGTTCGTCAGTGCGGTCATGATGCTGTTTGACAAGCTGTTGGGCACCAGCTTCTTTATGCCGGCGATGATCTCGCTGGGGCAGCAGATCGATCACCAGGGTGGCAGCCCAATATTGTTCCAGCACCTGTTTTGGTTCTTCGGCCACCCGGAGGTTTACATCGTTGCGCTCCCTGCGTTTGGTCTGGTCTCCGACTTGATCAGCACGCATGCGCGTAAAAACATTTTCGGTTACCGAATGATGGTGTGGGCCATTATTGCGATTGGCGTACTCAGCTTTGTGGTCTGGGCGCACCATATGTATGTCAGCGGAATGAACCCGTACTTTGGCTTTTTCTTCGCCGTCACCACCTTGATCATCGCGGTGCCGACCGCACTGAAAGTCTACAACTGGGTGCTGACCCTGTGGCGCGGCGACATCCATCTGACCGTGCCGATGCTGTTTGCCCTGGCCTTTATCGTCACCTTCCTGGTCGGCGGTTTGACCGGCTTGTTTCTCGGCAATGTGATCGTGGATATTCCGCTCTCGGACACCTATTTCGTTGTAGCGCATTTTCATATGGTGATGGGGGTTGCGCCGGTATTGGTGGTGTTCGGCGGCATCTATCATTGGTTCCCTAAAGTCACCGGGCGCATGTTGAATGACACCCTGGGCAAGTTGCATTTCTGGATTACTTTCCTGGGGACCTACGCCATCTTCTTCCCCATGCATTACTTGGGTTTCCAGGGCATGCCACGCCGTTACTACGCTTATGACAACTACGCGTTCATTCCGCAGTCGGCACAAGAGTTGAACGCCGTCATAACAGTAATCGCATTGACCGTCGGCGTTTCCCAGTTGTTGTTTCTGTTCAACCTGGCCTGGAGTGCATTCAAGGGCAAGCCCGCAGGCAGTAATCCCTGGGGCGCGGCCAGTCTGGAATGGCAAACGCCGAATACCCCGCCGATACACGGTAATTGGGGCGCGAAGCTGCCGGTTGTGCATCGTTGGGCCTATGACTACAGCGTGCCGGGAATAGAGCAGGATTTCGTTCCGCAAACAGTCTCCGCCGAGGAGTTGGAGCAGATGCGGAAACAGAGTGCCGGAACCAGGATAGCGGACGTTAAAACATGAGCAGGTTGCTATTGAGAAACGCCGATGGCGCTGACCCCGGCGGCAGCTGGAATCGAAATCCGGAGGGTATTCAGGCGGGTGAAGGTGCCGATCGAAACCAAATCGCAAGAACAGGCCTGCGCTTATTCCTGGTCGTGGTGAGTTCGTTATTCTTCCTCTTCTTGCTCGCCTTTATTGCCCGTTCACAAATGAATGATTGGCTACCCCTGACAGAGCCCATGGCCCCGTTAGCCAATCTTTCGCAGCTATGGCTGAACTCGGCTTTTCTGGTATTCAGTTGCGTCGCACTGCAGTGGTCGCGTATGGCCGCCCGACGGGCGCAACTGGGTGCAACTGTAATTGGTTTTGCGTTGGCGGGCGTATTCGCCATTGCTTTTCTGGTGGGTCAACTCTGGGTCTGGCAGCAGTTTGTCGCCTGGGGTTACTTTCTCGCCAGCAATCCGGCCAACAGCTTCTTCTACCTGTTGACCGGCCTGCATGCGCTCCACCTGCTGGGCGGGTTGATAGCGTGGGGCATAATCGTTGCTAAATTCCTGCAGCGCGTGCCGTTGCCGCAACTCAGCGCCAGCGTAGAGCTGTGTGCCATCTATTGGCATTACTTACTGGGCCTTTGGTTCGTGCTCTTCGCTTTGCTGGCCAGCACGCCGCAAACCTACGAAGCGATCGCCAGATTCTGCGGCCTGAGGTGAACAGCCATGGCATCGCATCCACTTGCCCCAGGCGACTCCAGTTCATCCAATCCATCCGGCTTGCCGCCTGTAGCCGGGTGGCAGGGCATCGCCAACGACTGGTCCTCGGATAAGGAGGCTTTCAAGCAGGTGCCTTGGGGCAAGGCGATGATGTGGATATTCCTGCTCAGCGATACTTTTATATTCACCTGTTTTTTAACCGGCTACATGTCGGTACGCATGACCATCACCGCCGCCTGGCCGAACCCCAGCGAAGTGTTCGCATTGACGATCGGCGGTCAGTCGATCCCACTTATTCTGATCGCCATCATGACTTTTGTGCTGATCAGTAGCAGCGGCACCATGGCCATGGCCGTCAATTTCGCTTACCGCCGTGATCGCGCGAAAACCACTGCCCTGATGCTGGCGACCGCTGCCCTGGGTGTGACCTTCGTCGGCATGCAGGCCTTCGAATGGAGCAAGCTCATCGCAGAAGGCGTGCGTCCCTGGGGGAACCCTATGGGAGCGGCGCAGTTTGGCGCCAGTTTTTTCATGATTACCGGTTTTCACGGACTGCATGTGTCAATCGGCGCCCTTTACCTCAGCATTGTGGCGATGAAAGTATGGCGGGGAGATTATGAGCGCTCCGGAAACTATCAGAACGTCGAGATAGCCGGGCTTTACTGGCATTTCGTGGATTTGGTGTGGGTGTTTATTTTTGCTTTCTTCTATTTATGGTAGAGGAGCACGGGTGATGGCACATGCTCAAGGTCAGCAACATCCAATCAGCTTGTACCTTAAAATCTGGGGGCTGTTATTCGTCCTCAGCACGCTGTCGTACCTTGTCGACTATTTCCAGTTCCATGGTTACCTTCGGTGGTCCCTGATTATCACTTTCATGTTGTTGAAGGCAGGTTTAATTGTCTCCATCTTCATGCACATGGCCTGGGAACGATTGGCCATGGTCTACGCCATACTGTTGCCACCTTTGTGTTTATTGGTGCTGGTTGGACTGATGGCCACCGAGGCAGACTATGTTTTCTTCAGTCGGGTCATTTCCTTCGGCCAGTAAGCAGCTTCTGGATGGCTGTCAGTCTCCTGTGGCTAACCTGATATGACTCGCTTGAACTGATGCCATTTGTGCTGCCAGGCCACTGTCCAGTGGGGGGCTGCCGTTCCCGTGCCGGCAATCTCCAGCGCTGGGTGATGTTCGATTACCCGGTCCAATACCGACTCCTGATCCGGCTCGACATCGACGAAGAAAATATGTTTTCCCTCTTCTACCACCTGTTTAAAACTGCGGAAGTGAGTGTTTGGCACCTGGATGCCAAAAAAACCGCCTTCCCAGATGCAGAAGCCAAATACAACAACGGCAAGAAAGACAAAAGGCGTCCAGCCGGCGGCGGATTCGGTCCAGCCCTGCCAATAGGCGACGCCAAGAACCAACGCTGCGAGGGGCACACCGATCACTGCACCAATTTCGCCAGAGTGGACAACATCCTGTTCCATTAACGAGTTGATTTCGTGAAGGTGATGTTGTTCAACTTCGGCAACGTGTTGACTGAGCACATGAATTTGTTCGGAATTGATGCCGCTGGCTTCCAGCTCATTTTCAACGGCTTCAAGATCGTCGAGATTGTTGCTGATGTAATAGTGTCGATTCATGCCACACCTCCCATCTCGTGCTTGCCGTAGACCTCCTTAGTCTTGCAGCGCCAATCGAGATTTGCAGTCGGTATCAACCCCCTTGGGCAACGCTGTACGCTTCATTCAAATCATAAAAAAGTATAGCACTGCCTATCATTGGGGCATGGGGACGGGAAGCATGCGCTCTGATGCTCCCGCCAGGTTCCCCGGCAACCCAAATCCAGGGCACAAAAAAACCGGTCACAACGGACCGGTTTTTGTGTTCTTGCGTCTCCCGTCAAAAACATTCTGACGTGAGACAAAATTCGGTTGGAGCGGGTGAAGGGAATCGAACCCTCGTTATCAGCTTGGGAAGCTGGAGTAATGCCATTATACGACACCCGCTGAGCGGCTGACTTTGTACCAGATGTGGCCGTGGAAATGAAGTTTTTCTTTGCGTGGGACGGCTTTAGCGCAAAAGAAACGAAAGCAGAGACCGCATGACGGTCTATCGCGGGCAAGCCTCGCTGCTACAGGAATGCATTCAACACCGTAGGGCGAAGCTTGCTCGCGATGACACTGTTTCAGATGGCCAATGCATGTTGGTCCTGGACGTAGTGATAACGCGGTCGACTTTCGTGTTGTGAAGGTTTCAGGAAGCCCAGCAATGCGTTGCGGCTGTCTCGGCAAGCTGCTTTGTGTTCCATGTCGAGAAAGTGGCCGGTGGCCTGCAGGGTGGTGAAAGTCGCGTGTTGCACATGATTGGCGAACAGTTGGGCACCGTCGGCAGCGGTGTACTCGTCCCATTCGCCGTTCATGAACAGCACCGGTACGTTGACTTTCTCCGCGGCCTTGAAGAAGCACTGGCGATCACTGTGCAGCAGATCGCTGATGTGGAAGTGCATCTGCCCGTACTCATGCTCGGCCAGGGAACTGACGTGCCGATAATTGAAGCGCTTGAACAGGGTCGGCAGGTGTTTGCCGATGGTGCTGTTCACCAGGTTGCCCACCCGATCACCGTCCCGGCTGCCGAGGTAATCGATGCCGCGCTCGAGGTAGTCGAGCATGTGCGCGTTGATCTCCGGAGAGAACGAGCTGATCACGGCTTTTTCGATGCGCCGTGGCTGCTGGGCCAGGGCGACCAGGGTCGCGGCGCCACCCCAGGAAAACGACAGCACGTGTTCGGCGGCGAAGTGGTCGATCAGCTCCAGGAGGATCTGCCCTTCGATTTCCTTGGTCAGCAATTTTTCGTGCAGGTTGTGGGCTTTCGACTTGCCCGCGTAGGGCTGGTCGTAGCAGACCACATTGAACTGCGGGTGAAGGTTTTTCACGGTTTGTGCAAACGACGCAGTCGTGGCCATCGAGCCGTTGACCAAAATAATGGTCTTCTCTGCGGCGTCTGCGCGATAGAACTCCGTGTAAACCCGATACTGACCCTGTATATCCAGCACAGCGATTTCTGGCCTCATGTCATAAGACTCCTGGCAAGCGGGTATGCGTGCAAATCAGATTGCACGAGCTTTGTGACAGGTAGGCATACGCCTGGAATTTGAGAGGCCCATGTCGATCCATTGCAGTCCGGTCGACGGGTATTGTTATTGGCGGGCAGTCTGCCGGGGGAAAGCGGAACCTGAGGGTTCTCTACCGGCAAAAAGTTTCTTAGAAGTATGTTGTGACTCGTCGGTCACATTTCGTGCCGACGTCCTGATTCAAGCAGGGGTCACGTCATCGCGCAAGTATCTTTGGAAAATTGTTCGACAACTTCTGCTGAGCGGTCGTCTGCTTAGATCAATTGAATCTCTTCGGTGCGTAATGCGCGGTACTCGCCCGGTTTCAGGGCACTGTCGAGCACCAACGGGCCCATGCTTTCGCGGTGCAGGCGCAGCACCTTGTTGTCGAAATGGCCGAACATCCGCTTCACCTGGTGATAACGGCCCTCGACGATGCTCAGCCGCGCGCAGTTTGGTCCGAGTACGGCCAGCTCGGCGGGTTGGGTGGTGAGGTCTTCGAAGGCGAAGTACAGGCCTTCGGTGAATTTCAATGCGTATTGCGGGCCAATCTCTTGCTCGGTCTCGACGTAGTAGACCTTGGGCAGTTTGGTTTGCGGCTGGGTCAGGCGTCGCGACCAGCTGCCGTCGTTAGTGATCAGCATCAGGCCGGTGGTGTTGAAGTCCAGGCGCCCGGCGATGTGCAGGTCTTCCTTGTCCGGCTCATGGATCAGGTCGAGCACGGTCGGGTGTTGCGGATCGCGGGTGGCACTGACGCAGCCAGACGGTTTGTGCAGCATGAAGTAGCGTGCAGGCTTGCCGACTTGCAGCAGCTCATCGTCGACTTCCACGCGGCTGAATTCCTGTACGTCGGCGTGAGGATCGCTGACGACTTTTCCGTCGATCCTGACACGCTTTTCCACCAGCAACAGACGTACCTGCTTACGGTTGAAGCGCGGCAGGTTGCTGAGGAAACGGTCGATGCGCATGACGAGGGATCGGCAGGAAAGGGGGACGTATCTTACGTGATCGATTGTGCGGGTGCTTACAGCTGCGCCTCGACTTGCGCGCAGCGTGGGCACAAGCAGGATTTGTCGCGCAGTTCGGGTGGCAGCGCTTCGAGCACCGCCGGGTCGATGCTGACGCCGTAGCACCAGCAGGCCCGATCGGCGGTTCGCGGGTCGGCCAGGGTACAGTCGTTGGAGGCGCCGCAGGCCGGACAGAAATCTGGCTTATTCATGTAGGGTTATTCATAACTGGAGTGAGGCATTTCCACGCAGGTGCGGTTATGGCCGGCTTGCTTGGCCCGGTACATCGCATGATCCGTTCTCGACAGCAGCGTGTGCAAGGTGTCATCGGCCTGCGGGGAGGCAGGCCGATGCTTACGGTCAGCTGGCAGGTATTCTAATGGCACTGCCGGGAAATAACTGCTCGATGTGCGGGGCGAACGATCGTTCACACGTCCCTGAGTCGATCGTTCCCACGCTCTGCGTGGGAAAGCCGCCCGGGACGCTCCGCGTCCCTTATTGCGCGAGGTAACGCCGCCATCCGCCTAAATGGCTGATATTGACTCCCCCCTCCAACCCATACGCTTCACAAATAAACCCACTCTCCCAACGCCCATCTGCCAATTGCACCTTGCCCAACCCCAACGGTGCCGGGATCCCGGTCAGAAAAGAACCCAGCTCACAGCTTGGCAATTCCCACACTTCCACCGCAATCGCCACACCCCCGTCCTTCACGCGAACCATCCCGGGACGGAACGGCGGGCCGCCGGCCAGGGCATACAGTTGATAGTCCGGCGAACTGAACGTCGTCTCGACCAGTCGAGCTCCGCGCTGCTTCAATTGCCAATTCAGCGCCAGCCCATCCAGATGCGCACCACACACCACCAATCGCGCCCGGTCGTGACGTGCGACAGACGACGGAACCGGTGTCGCCAAACCTAGCTGGCGCTGCAACGCATCCGCTACACCCAACAAATACTGATCAGTAAACGCCCGCCCGAACAACGTCACGCCCCACGGCAAACCATTGCCCATGAACCCGCTGGGCACGGCGACGGCGGCGTAATCGAGCAGGTTCATGAAGTTGGTGTAGTAGCCCAGTTCCGAATTGCGTAGCACCGGCTCGGCGTCCAGTTCTGCCAGCGTGACGGGGCGGCCAATGGTGGGTGTGAGCACGCAGTCGAGATCGTCCAGCGCCTTGTCGCACAGCGCTTTCAGCGCTTGCAGCCGGTACTGGGCGCGGAAGGTTTGCACGCCGTTCACCGCTGGCGCCTTGGCCAGCACCGCGCGAATCACCGGCAGTACGGCTTCAGGATTTTGCTCCATCAATTCGCCGGCGACGCTGTAGCGCTCGGCCACCCAGGGGCCTTCATAGAGCAAGCGCGCCGCTTCGAGGAACGGCGACAAATCCAGTTCCACGGCTTCACCGCCCAAGGCTTTGAGTTGATCGATGGCATCACCGAACAACAACGGGCCTTCAGGGCAGCCGAAGAACGCCAGATCCTGAGCACGGGGCACGCCGAAGCGGAAGGGGCGAGGCGCACCAAACGCCGAGCCGTCATTCCACAACGGATTGCTGCGGCTGTATTCATCGCGGGGATCAAGGTGCGCAGTAAGCGCGAGCAACTGACTGGCCTCCCGAGCCGTCGCGGTGAACGTGGTCACGCAATCGAGGGTGCGGCAGGCCGGCACCACACCGGCCGTGGAGATCAACCCTTTGCTGGCTTTCAACCCCACCAGATTGTTCAGCGCAGCCGGCACACGCCCGGAGCCTGCCGTGTCCGTACCCAGGGAAAAGCTCGCCACGCCGAGCGCCACCGCCAGTGAAGACCCGGCGCTGGAGCCGCCCGACGGATACTCCGGCAACACGCTGTTCGGGCATGCGCCGTAGGGTGAGCGACTGCCATTTAGCCCCGTGGCGAATTGATCAAGATTGGTCTTGCCCAACGGAATCGCCCCCAGTGCCAGCAACTGCTCGACGATGGTCGCCGAACGCTCCGGCACGTAGGCAAATGCAGGGCACGCCGCGGTCGTCGGAATGCCCGCCAGGTCGATGTTGTCCTTGATCGCGAATGGCACGCCGAACAGCGGCAAGCTGTCGAGGTCGCGACCGTCGAGTGCGGCGAGGTACGGTTCCAGTTCTTCAACACTGAGCAAGTGGATGAACAGGTGATAATCCGGGTTCAGCGCCGCGGCTTTATCGCGCAGGCTCAGCAGCAGTTCACGGGGCGTGATGTTGCCGATGCGATAAGCGCTGCGCAGGGCGTCGAGTTGCAGATTGATGTTCATCGCATTAATCCTTTTCAAAGTGGGTTCACTCAAGTTCCAGCACCACGACGCGCTGTCCGGCGCGCACGGCCGAACCCGGCTGCACGCGAATCTCGCGTACCACTCCGGCCACGGGCGCGAGCAGCGGGATTTCCATCTTCATCGACTCCAGAATCACCAGCACATCACCCGCGGCGACCCGGCTACCGGTTTCAACCTGAACCTGCCAAAGGTTGCCGGCGATGTGGCTGTCGACGCTCTGTTGATCGCTGGCCAGCGGCGCGTCGTCGGTGATTTCCGGTACCAGTTCTTCACTGTCGAAATGCGCCTGACCGCTGGCGATCCAGCGCTCGCGCTCGGCGTTGAACGCACCTTTTTGCTGGTCGCGAAACGCGGCAATGCTCTCGGCTTCCTTCGTCAGGAAGGCTTGGTAATCCGCCAGATTCAGCTGACTGTGCTCGATGTTCAGATCGAAGCGCCCGAGGGGGAAATCCCGTCGAATGCGCAGCAGTTCATCGGCACTGACCGGGTAGAAACGGATCTGATCGAAGAAGCGCAGCAGCCACGGTTTGCCATCGAATGCGGCGACCTCGCGATAGCGATTCCACATCTGCAACGTGCGGCCGACGAACTGATAACCGCCAGGGCCTTCCATGCCGTAGACGCACATGTAGGCGCCACCGATACCCACCGAGTTTTCCGCGGTCCAAGTGCGCGCCGGGTTGTATTTGGTGGTCACCAAACGATGCCGCGGGTCGAGCGGCGTGGCCACCGGCGCACCGAGGTAGACGTCGCCCAGGCCCATCACCAGGTAGCTGGCGTCGAACACCGTGCGCTGCACTTCGTCGAGGTTCGGCAGGTCGTTGATGCGGCGGATGAACTCCAGATTGCTCGGGCACCACGGGGCGTCCTTGCGCACGGTGGTCATGTATTTTTCGATCGCCAGCTGGCAGGCCGGGTCGTCCCAGGACAGCGGCAGATTGACGATGCGCGAGGGCACTTGCAGGTCCTTGGCGGCGCACACGGCGTCCCACTCGCCAGCGACGATGCCGAGCAGATCGGCCAGCGGCAGTTGTTCGGGCTGGTAGTGCACTTGCAGCGAGCGGATGCCGGGAGTGAGGTCGATGACGCCGTGCAGGTTTTGGCTTTCCAGGGCTTGCATCAGTGCGTGGGCGCGGAAGCGCAGGACCAGGTCCAACTCAGGTGCGCCGATTTCCAAAAGCAAATGTGTGTCGCCGGACAGTCTCGCCACCAGCCGCGTATCGTCCTGACCCAAATCCAACACCACAGGCGACACAACTCCCTGTAGGAGTGAGCCTGCTCGCGATAGCGGTTTGTCAGTCACATCAATGTTGGCTGTACTGCCGCCATCGCGAGCAGGCTCACTCCTACAGGGGGTATTCCATTTCAGGGCGAGGGTGCGGGCGGTCTTGAGATCGACCGGGAGGAACTGAACCTTGTCCCCAGCCTTGAGTTGCCCAAGCTGCCAAAGATCCGCCTCGATCACCGTCACCGGGCAGACAAACCCGCCGAGGCTAGGGCCGTCGGGACCGAGGATGACCGGCATGTCCCCGGTGAAATCCACCGCACCAATGGCGTACGGATTGTCATGGATGTTTGACGGATGCAGACCCGCCTCACCACCATCAGCACGTACCCATTCAGGCTTCGGCCCGATCAGCCGCACGCCGGTACGGCTGGAGTTGAAATGCACTTCCCACTGGGTGGCGAAGAAGGTGCCCATGTAGTTTTCGGTGAAATATTCCGGTGCACCGTGAGGGCCGTAGATCACCCGAATTTGCCGCACGGCGGGCAACTCGCTGACCTGTTCTTCAGGCAGTTGAAGACCGCTGCTGCGATCGCTCAAAGCAAGCACATGCAACACGTCCCCGGCTCGCAACGCACGACCGCCATGCCCACCAAATTGACCGAGGGTGAAGGTGCTTTTGCTGCCCAGATAATCCGGTACTTGCAGGCCACCGCGCAGGCACAGATAGCTGCGCGCGCCCGCACCGGCAATCGTACCCAGGCTCAACGTAGCGCCCGCCGGTACCAGCAACGCCGTGTTCATCGGCACCACATCACCATTAAGGGTGAGTGGAATCACGGCCCCGGTCACCGCCACCACCGCGTCGCAATTGAAGCGCAGCAGCGGCCCGCTCATGGTGATTTCCAGCGCAGCGGCGCCTTCGTCGTTACCCAGCAAAAGGTTGCCCAGGCGCAACGCGCGACTGTCCATCGGCCCTGACGGTGGCACGCCCACGGCCCAGTAACCGAGACGGCCGGGATAGTCCTGAACGCTGGTTTGAGTGCCGGCGCTGAGCACTTCAAACGTGTTGGCCTGATAGACCAAACTTTCCAGGCAACGGGTCCACGGCTGGCCGCTGGCGAAGGGCGCATCGAGCAGAATCTGCCGCAAGTAATCGCGGTTGGTTTCCACGCCGTAGAGCAGGCTGTCGCCCAGCGCCTGATGCAGATCGGCAGCGGCTTCTTCGCGGGTCGGCGCCCAACTGATGACCTTGGCGATCATCGGATCGAAGTACGGCGGGATCTCGCAACCGGCCTCGACCCAGGTGTCGATGCGCAGGTGTTTGCCATCGGCGGCAGGGAAGTTCACGGCGGTCAGCAAGCCTGGACTTGGCTGAAAATCCCGGCCCGGATCTTCGGCGTAAAGCCGTGCCTGAATCGCATGGCCGCAGGCTTTCAAGCCTTGACTCAACGTGCTCAACGGTGGCAAATCCCCGGCCGCCAGTTCGACCATCCAGCGCACCAGATCCACGCCCCAGACTTGCTCGGTGACGCCGTGCTCCACCTGCAAACGGGTGTTCACTTCGAGAAAGTAGAAACGCTGAGCCTCGCTGTCGAAGACGAATTCGACGGTGCCGGCGCTGCGGTAATTCACCGCTTTCGCCAGTTTGATCGCCGCCGCGCAGAGCTCTTCGGCCATGCCCTCGGGGAGGTTCGGTGCCGGGGTTTCTTCGAGGACTTTCTGGTTGCGCCGCTGCACCGAGCAGTCGCGCACGCCGAGGGCAATGACTTCGCCCTGGCCGTCGCCGAACACCTGGACTTCCAGATGTCGGGCGCGCTGGATGTACTTTTCGATGAACACCCCGGCGTCGCTGAAGTTGTTCTGGCCCAGGCGCTTGACGGCTTCAAAGGACTCGCTCAACTCGGCCGCACTGCGACACACGCGCATGCCGATGCCGCCACCGCCGGCGGTGCTTTTGAGCATCACCGGGTAGCCGACCTGTTCGCCAGCCATCAGCGCCGCGTCGAGGCTGTCGAGCAATTCGGTACCTTCGAGCATCGGCACGCCGTGTCGCTTGGCCAAGGCGCGGGCGGTGTGCTTGAGGCCGAACACGCGCAGCTGCTCGGGCGTCGGGCCGATGAAGGCGATGTTGGCGGCTTCGCACGCTTCGGCGAACGCGGCGTTTTCCGAGAGAAAACCGTAGCCGGGATGGATCGCCGTGGCGCCGGTGGATTTGGCGATGGCGAGGATTTTTTCGACGGCCAGATAGGTGCCGGCGGCTGCGCCTTCACCGAGGCTGTGGGCTTCGTCGGCTTGCAGAATGTGCAAACTGGCGGCATCGGCTTCGGAGTAGACGGCAACGCCCTGGACCTGCAACTCACGCAAGGTGCGCAGGATGCGACAGGCAATGGCGCCACGGTTGGCAATCAGGACTTTTTCGAACATGGCATAACCCCTGGAGGCGATAGCGCATCAGCCTCGACCTGGGATGCGGGCCGTCCCGCAGTTTTTCGATAAGCGCCGAGGTCGTCCCCGACGGCAAAAACAGTTCACTCAAAAACACCACCGAACCCCTGTGGGAGTGAGCCTGCTCGCGATAGCGGAGTGTCAGTCGACATTTATGGTGAATGTGCTGACGCTATCGCGAGCAGGCTCGCTCCCACATTGGATTTAGGGTGTTCTTATTGTTTGAGGCACTGGCCTGAACGGGCCTGGCACAGGGCAAACAACCATCGACGCAACCGCGCTAATTTCAGTTCCATACCAGCAGCTCCGCAGGGGTGGGGTTGTAGGCGTTGCACGGGTTGTTCAATTGCGGGCAATTGGAGATCAGCACGATCACGTCCATCTCGGCCCGCAGGTCGACGTATTTGCCCGGCGCCGAAATGCCGTCTTCAAACGTCAGCCCGCCATCCGCCGTGACCGGCACGTTCATGAAGAAGTTGATGTTCGGTCCGATGTCGCCCTTGCCCAATCGCCCGTCGTGGATGCAGGCCCGCAGGTAGTTGTCGCGGCAGCTGTGCATGTAGCGTTTCTCCAACGCATAACGCACGGTGTTGCTCTCTTGCGCGCAAGCGCCGCCGAGGGTGTCGTGACGGCCGCAGGTGTCGGCGACGATGGTCAGCATCGGTTTGCCGAGGTTGGAATAGAGCACGCTGCCGGTGCTCAGGTAGACGCTGTTCTGTCGGCGCAAGGTGCGTTGCACGTCGTAGCGCTCCTTTGGATTGGCGACGCTGTAGAACAACGTGTCGACCGCCTGGTTACCTTCCAGGTCGAGGATGCGCAAGGTCTGGCCGGCCTTGACCTCCATCAGCCATGGTTCCCCGGCGGGGATGGTGGCGCGGTAGATCGCGGTTTCGGGAAGCTGTTGAGCAGTAGCGATTGCGAGTGACATGGCAGCGATCCTCAGGCGAACAGACGGTCGGTGTTGATGAAGCCGCGCTCGTTTTCCGGGCGCGAGGTGCGGCAGTGTTCGGCGACGCTGGCGTCAGCGTTCATCCAGCTGAGTTTCAGCGGTTTCGGCGCGTACTCAGGCGAAGGGTCCATCGGATGTTGCAGCGCGGTGAGCACCACCAGCGTGTCCATCGGCGCATACAACTCGATGTAGTCGCCGGCCCTGGAATGGCCTTCGACGAAGTGGAAATGTCCGGCCTCATCGACATTCACGCGACTGAACAGGTTGAGGGTCATCAGCAAATCGGACAGGCCCAGCCCCCACTTGCCCAATTCCACCAACAGGTTGTCGGTGCCGTTGCGGAAGAAGCCGTTGCGCAGTTCCTGATAGCGCCCCGCGCCGTATTTTTCCGCGACCTCTTCAGCGCAGAGCACACCGCCGAGGCTGTCGCTCCAGCCGCAGGTGTCAGCGGTAATGGCAGCCAGCACGCGGCCCATGTCCGAGTACAGGCAATGGCCGGTGGTGAGCTTGGCGGTGTGTTGGCATTTGAGGCTGTCGGGCAGGTTCAGGCGTTCGGTTTTTTCGTTGGCGTTGAGCAGTGTCAGGCTGACGTTGGCACCGCCACGCAGGTCGGTCAGGCGCAGCAGTTGGCCGCGTTTCAGGACGAAGGAGCGATGGCCGCCGCCGGGGAGCATTTCTTCGGCGAAGGGCGGGAACAGTTGGGTCGAATCAGTCATATGAAAAGTCCTCTTAAGCGGTACGAAGCGTGCCTGCCAGATCAGCCGGCAAGGCGTCGACGGCGGCGCGATGGGCGCGGCGGTCGCTGTTCAAAGGGATGTCGTAAGTGATGCGCGCGCCATAGGCGCCGGGGGCGTGCGGGTCGACGCGGACTTTGTCGAACACCAACAGGCGAGTGCCGAGGCTGAAGCCTTCGGACAGGTCGTGGGTGACCATGAACACCGTCAGTTGCGTCTCGCGCCACAGCTCCAGCAGCAGGCCGTGCATGTCCTTGCGGATGCCCGGATCGAGGGCACCGAACGGTTCGTCGAGCAGCAACACCCGAGGTTTCATGATCAGCGCCTGGGCAATCGCCAGTCGTTGTTGCATGCCGCCGGAGAGTTGTGCCGGGTACTTGTCCAGCGAATGGCCGAGGCCGACTTTGTGCAGCAGCACTGAGGCTTGTTCGCGAGCGTCTTTTTTAGCGCTGCCGAACAACCGCCCGAGCAGCGGCGAGCGCGGCAGTTCGAGGCCCAGGGCGACGTTGTCCAGCACCGTTAAATGCGGGAACACCGAGTAGCGCTGGAACACCACGCCACGACTGGCATCTGGCTCGCCGGCCAAGGCCTGGCCATCCAACAAAATCTCGCCGCGACTGGCGCGTTCCTGGCCCAGCAATAGCCGCAGGAAGGTCGACTTGCCGCAACCCGACGCACCGACCAAGGTGCAGAACTCGCCCTCGTTGACGTTCAGGTTCAGCCCTTCGAGCACCACCTGATCGGCGTATTGCTGCCAGACATTTTTCACTGTGATGAAGCTCATGCGCGGGCCCCCTCATACCAAGGGAACGCCCGTTGGGTCAGGCGTTTCAGGCCCCAATCCATCAGCCAGGCGAGCAGGGTGATCCACACCACGTAGGGCAAAATCACATCCATCGCCAAGTAGCGGCGCACCAGGAAAATCCGATAGCCGAGGCCGTCGGTGGAGGCGATGGCTTCGGCGGCGATCAGGAACAACCACGCCGAGCCAAGCATCAGTCGCAGCGAGATCAACAAGCGTGGCAACAGTTGCGGCAGCACCACGCGCAGCATCAGCGTCCAGGTCGAAGCGCCGAGGGTCTGGGCCTTGATCAGCAGCTCGACGGGAATTTCCCGGGCGCGTTGCTCCAGATCACGGGCCAGGCACGGGGTGATGCCGATCACGATCAGCATCACTTTCGACAACTCCCCCAAGCCGAACACGATGAACAGAATCGGCAGAATCGCCAGCGGCGGCACCATCGACAGCACTGTCAGTAACGGCGACAACGGCGCGCCAAACAGTGGCAGCGTACCGGCGGCGATGCCCAGGCACAGCCCGGCCAGCGCGCTGATGCCAAGGCCGATGGCCAGGCGCCGCAGGCTGGAGGCGGTGTCTTGCCAAAGTAAATAGTCGCCAGTGCGGGAGTCGGCGGTGAACGCCAGGCGTTTCACCGCGTCGGTCATTTGCACGGCGCTCGGCAGCAGCTTGTCATTGGGGTTGTCCGTCAGCCGCTCAGCCGAGCCCATGAAGTAGGCGAACAGCACCAGGGCGAACGGCAGGATCACCAACAGCAGGCGACTCGGGCGATCCGGGTGGCGATTGATCAGGCGCATGGCCAGGTCCTCCTGATTACAGCTTCGCGTCGGCGGCCATCTGCACGTAGGTCGGGTCGAAGCGCAGCTTGAGGTTGGTCTTGTCGCCGCTGGTCACGCCGTTGGCGAAGGCCATGCCGACTGCGCTGGTGTCCTTGGCGCCTTCACCGAGCAAGCCGTGCTGGAACGAAAACTCGGCGACTTTGCGCATGGTTTCCGGCAATTGCTTGCTGGTGGTGAACGCCAGGGCTTCTTTGGGGGTGGCGAACAGTTTGGTGGTGTCCAGTTGCGACTGGAAGCCGGCCAGATCGGTGCCCGAGGCTTTGGCCATGTGTTCGAGGGCGGCTTTGCTGGCGGCGTTTTTCGCGTTCATCAACTCGACCACTTCGAACCAGGCGCCGGTCAGGGCTTTGCCCAGGGCCGGGTTGTCTTTGAGGGTGGCGCTGTTGACCACCATCATGTCCATGATTTCGCCGGGGATCTGACTGGAGTTGAACACTTCGGTCACCGCAGGCTTGGCCTTGATGTCCGAAAGCATCGGGTTCCAGGTGGTGACGGCGTTGACCTGATCGGTGTTGAAGGCCGCCGAGATGTCGGCGTCGGAGGTGTTGACCACTTTCAGGTCTTTCTCGGTGAGATCAACCGAATCCAGCGCCCGGGCCAGCAGGTAGTGGGAAACCGAGAGTTCCACCAGATTGACGTCCATACCTTTGAGGTCGGTGACTTTCTTGCCGTCACCCTTGAGCACAATGCCGTCGTTGCCGTTGGAGAAATCGCTGACGATCAGCGCGGTGCTGTCGACGCCGCCGGCCGCCGGAATGGTCAGCGCGTCCATGTTGGTCATGGTGCAGCCATCGAACTGGCCGGCGGTGTATTGGTTGATGGATTCGACGTAGTCATTGAGCTGCACCACATCGATCGTGATGCCGTACTTTTTCGCCCATTTGTCGACGATGCCTTGGCTGCCCGCATATTCCCACGGCATCCAACCGGCGTAGATGGTCCAGCAGACGCTGAAGTGGTCTTTCTGTGCGGCCTGGGACGAGACGCTCACGAAGGCTGCGAAAGCAGCGGCGAGCAGGGCGGGTAAACGAAGCTTGAGCATGGGTGGTTCTCCAGTTGATCAAGGGCGGGCAGGAGTCAACGCGGCACCGTGAACGGTGGCTTGTCTCCCGGGCTTTTATCCCGCCGTGTAACCTCAACTGGAGGTCGCCAACTCTCGGACCAGCCACTCGCCTTAGCGAGCCGGAACCCTAGTCAGCCATTGCAAATTGTGGTGCTGCGAACCTGTGATGACTCCTGCACGTCTTTGTTAAAGCGAGAGCCGTGCCAACTCCGCTCGAGCGCTCTAGCGTGGGCGTTTACGCAATTGGCGCGCTCGCAAGAGGTGGCGGCGTTGCCTTGTGATGGTGCATGGGTGCACCGCAATGGATCGGGCCGGCCGCTGATCTGAAGGTCCAGGCGGTTCGGCACTCGGCGCAGCGTTGCCAGTCAAAACAGGTGTCAGCCGGCGTGTTCCGGCTGTGGTCTTTCAGGAGGCCGCCATGTTTCGTCGACTGTTGTTCGGTGTTGTACTCGGTCTGGGATTGTCCGGCTGCTACTACTACTCCGGGGGCTACGATGTGTATTCCGCGCCTTATTACTATCCCGGCTATTCGCCCTATCCCTACTATTACGGCCCGCGCCACTACCACGGCCCGCGCTTTTATGGTGGCTATCGTTACTACTATTGGGGTGGGCATTCGCCACGTCATTACCGAGGTGGATATCGTGGTGGCCACCATTAATCAGCGGATGAATGGATGAAAAACCTTTCATCGGTGACTTGTTTCAATCTGTTTCGCGAACGCACCAGATTTGCAAAACGATGTCTGATCTTTCGACAGTCACCGAATAATTGACTGTCGCCTGCCAGCGTCGCTGGTGTGGCTCACTCGCGGTCCAGGAGGCCGCCATGTATCTGCGAATTCTTCTGATTGCTGTATTGGGATTGTCTCTTGGTGCATGCGTGCCCTATTCCGATGGAGGAGCCAGCTATTACCGTTCCGAGGTCTATACCTCGCCAGCCTATTATTCCGGTGGCGGGCCTTACTACTCAGGTGGCGGCGGTTACTACACGCAACCTCGCCGGTACTACGCACCGCCAGCGCGGTATTACCAGCCAACGCCGCGGTATTACCATCAGCCGCGGGTTTATCAACCGGCACCACGCTATTACCAGTCGTCGCCACGAGCCGATTACCGGGCTCATCAGAATCGCGGCTGGGATGGCCATAACCGTGGCGGTTGGGATGGCCGCAACCGCGGTGGACGGAGCAACGACTATCGCGGACATGGCGGACGCGACAACCGTGGTGGACGAGGCGACCACAACAGTCGCGGCGAGCACAATGGACGAGGCGGCCACCGTTAAACACTCATAAAAAAGCGGCGCACAAAGCGCCGCTTTTTTATGCCCGGATTTCAGTATTCCTACAGATCGGCCAGAGGATGCCGGCCTTCCCAGGCCTTGTGGAAATGCGCTTCTACCACTGCATCCGGCAGGGTATTGATGTCTGGCCAGTGCCAATGGGGTTTTTGATCCTTGTCGATCAACCGTGCGCGCACCCCTTCGCTGAACTCAGGATGACGGCAGCAGTTGAGGCTCATGGTGTATTCCATCTGAAAGACCTGCGCCAGCGACATGTGCCGGGCGCGGGCGATCTGCTCCCACACCAGATGCGCGGTCAGGGGTGAGCCTTCGCTCATGGTTTTCGCGGCACGGCTGAGCAGCAGATCGGTGCAGTCCCGCAACTGGCTGATGGCCTTCCAGGCGCAGCGCACGTCACTGACATCCAGCAGCTCATCGATCTGTTGGCGACGTGGCAGCCACTGGGCTTCGGGCATCTGCGCGAGGGCTTCCTGCTGCAAGGCCTTGAGCAGGCTGTTCAGCTGCATTGGCGTCTGTTCCTGCCAATTCAACTGCAGCAGGCCTTCCATCAGATCTTCCTGTTGTTCATCGAGCAGAAAACGGTCGGCCAGGTCGAGATCGATCGCATCGCGACCGTTCATATGGGCGCCGGTCAGGCCGAGAAACAACCCGAGCTTGCCGGGCAGCCGCGACAGGAACCAGCTGGCCCCGACATCCGGGTACAAACCGATACTGATCTCCGGCATCGCCATGCGGGTGCTCGGCGTGACAATCCGGATGCCCGCCCCTTGCAACAGCCCCATGCCGCCGCCGAGCACATAGCCATGCCCCCAGCAGATCAGCGGTTTAGGATAGGTGTGCAGATTGAAGTCCAGGCGATATTCCGCCGCAAAGAAAAGCGCGGCCAGCGGCGGCACCTCGCCGGGATGGGCACGACAGGCTTCCACCAGGCTGCGGACTTCGCCGCCGGCGCAAAAGGCTTTGGTACCTTTGCCGCGCAGTACGACGCAGACGATTTGTGGCTCTTTGGCCCAGACGTCCAGTTGATCGCGCAAGGCGTTGATCATCGGCAAGGACAAGGCATTCAGGGACTTTTCGGCATCCAGGCTGGCGACTCCGATGCGTGCGCCGTCGGTGCCAGTGAGTTCTTCGAAGTGCAGATTCATCGTGACCTCGATCAGGAATTTGAGCGTTCAGTATGATCGTTATGTAGGAAAGTGCCGGATCTGCGTCAGATCAATTGACAAGCGTGATGGGCTTTCCTAGGGTTCGCCCCATTGTTTTTGCCGGATGTAACCATGACTGCTGACGACCGTATCAAACTCGAACCGAGCTGGAAGGAGGCACTGCGTGCCGAATTCGACCAGCCCTACATGGCAGAGTTGCGCAATTTCCTGCAAGAGGAGCGCGCGGCAGGCAAGGAAATCTACCCGCCAGGACCGATGATTTTCAATGCGCTCAATTCGACGCCGCTGGATAAAGTCAAAGTCGTCATCCTTGGCCAGGACCCGTACCACGGTCCGGGGCAGGCCCACGGCTTGTGCTTTTCGGTGCAACCAGGCGTACCGGCGCCGCCGTCGCTGGTGAACATCTATAAAGAGTTGAAACGCGATCTGAACATCGACATCCCGACCCACGGTTGCCTGCAAAGCTGGGCTGACCAGGGCGTGCTGATGATCAATACCACCATGACCGTGGAGCGCGCCAACGCCAACGCGCACAAGGACAAGGGCTGGCAGTTTTTCACCGATCGGATCATCGAAGTGGTCAGTGAACATCAGCCGCATCTGGTGTTTATGCTGTGGGGCGCCCATGCCCAGAGCAAGCAGAAACTGATCGATGCCACCAAGCACCTGGTGCTGACGTCGGTGCATCCGTCACCGCTGTCCGCCTATCGTGGCTTCCTTGGATGCGGGCACTTCAGTCGAACCAATAAATATCTTGAGCAGAATGGCGAGACGCCGATCGAATGGCGGTTACCACCGGTCGCGTAATGATCGTTCCCACGCTCTGCGTGGGAATACAGCCCGGAACGCTCTGCGTCCCATCCAAAGCCGAACGCGGAGCGTCCGTTGAGGCATTCCCACGCGGAGCGTGGGAACGATCAGGTTAGGGGGCGTCGGGCACCCGATTCCAATACTTGAACAACGGCTCCGCCAGAAACAACACAAACAACAGCCGCATCACCTGCATCGCCGTCACCAACGGCACCGACAACTGCAATGTCTCTGCCGTCAGGCTCATCTCCGCAATCCCGCCGGGCATCATGCCTAACGTCAGCGAACGCAAATCCAGATGCGTCAGCGCACTCAACCCCAATGCTGCCAGCGTGGCGATCAACATGCTCAGCCCCGTGCCAATCAAGGTCCGCCCCATAAACGACGGCGCACGCCGGAAAAACTGCCGATTGAAGTGACATCCCAACCCGCTGCCAATCAGCCATTGGCCGATCTGGCTGCCGCCGTTGGGCAAGCCGATGTGCAGGTCCCAGCCGATACTTACCGCTGCACTCACCAGCAACGGCCCGAACAGCCACGGATTGGGTTGACGCAGACGCTCCCAGAGCCAGGCGGCGAGGGCGCCCGCCGGGAACAGAAGCGCCAGCCAGCGCCAGTCAACGGAAGTGGCATGGGACAGCGGGGCACCGTCACCCAGCCAATACTTGAACGCCGCCGGCACACACAGCACCACCACCAACACCCGCAGACTTTGCCCCGCCGCCACACGACTGAGCACCGCGCCGTTACGCGCGCCGAGGTTGACCATCTCCCCGGAGCCGCCGGGCATGCTGGAAAAGAACGCGGTGGCGCGATCTTCACCGGTACGCCGCATCAACCAGACCCCGACCACCGCCGAGAGGCTGGTGACCAAAGCACCGAAGAAGATCAGGCCGAAGTGGCTCAGGACCTGCTCCATCACCACCGGGGTGAAATGCAGGCCTATGCCGATGCCGACAATCCACTGGCCGCACTTGCGGCCGCCAGGGATTTCCGCCAATTGCCAGGGTGTCAGGCAACGCACCAGGATGATCGCCAGCAACGAGCCGACCATCCATGGCAATGGCCAGCCGATCTGGCTGGCCAGGTAACCGCCCAGCAGACCGACCAGCGGGGTTCCCCACCAGGCTTTGAAGGGTGTTCGATCAGACATCGGCGATAACGCGCCGGGCGACCGAACGTTTGCGCCAGATTCGCAGGATCGGCATGAACAGCATGATTGCGGTCAGTACCCAGACACCGAAGGTGATCGGGCTCGACCAAAGGATTTCCAATGCACCATTGGAGATCGACAGGGCGCGACGCAGGTTCTGCTCCATCAGGCCGCCAAGGATGAAACCCAACAGAACCGGCGACAATGGGAAGTCCAGCTTGCGCAGGATGTAACCGAAGATGCCGATGCCGATCATCAGGAACAGGTCGAAGGTAGTGGCATGCACCGCGTAGACGCCGATCCCGGTGATGATCGCAATCACGGGCACCAGCGCCCAGTTCGGCACGGCCAGGATGCGCGTGAAGATGCGGATCATCGGGATGTTGAGGATCACCAGCATGATGTTGGCGACGAACAACGAAGCGATCAGGCCCCAGACAATGTCCGGTTGCTGTTGGAACAACAGCGGGCCCGGGGTGATGTTGTACAGCGACAGCGCGCCGATCATCACCGCCGTGGTACCGGAACCCGGAACGCCGAGCGTCAACATCGGCACCAGGGCACCGCAGGCTGCGCCGCCGATGGCGGTTTCCGGCGCCGCGAGGCCACGCATGTCGCCTTGGCCGAAGGTGCCATTGGCGCCGGCGATACGTTTTTCGGTCATGTAGGCCACAGCGCTGGCCAACGTGGCGCCGGCACCCGGCAACACGCCCATGATGAAACCGAGCAGACCGCAACGGATGTTCACCAAGAAGACAGCCGAGGCTTCCTTGAAGTTGAACATCATCCGGCCGGTCGCTTTCACCGCTTCCTGGCCGCGATGGGTTTTTTCCAGCAGCAGAAGGATTTCACTGATGGAGAACAAGCCGAGAACCAGCACAACGAACTGAATGCCGTCGGTCAAGTGGATGTTGTCCCCGGTGAAACGGTACACGCCGCTGTTGGCATCGATCCCGACAGTCGACAAAAACAAACCGATCAGCGCGGCGATAAAAGTCTTCAGTGGTCGATCGCCGGCCATGCCACCAAGACAGACAATCGCGAACACCATCAGCACGAAATACTCTGCCGGTCCAAAGGCAATCGCCCATTTCGCCAGCAGCGGGGCGAACAGCACCATGCCGCAAGTGGCGATGAACGCACCGATGAACGAACTCCACGCCGACAGCGACAACGCTACACCGGCCAGACCCTTGCGGGCCATCGGGTAACCGTCGAGGGTGGTCATGACGGTGGACGCTTCGCCTGGAATGTTCAGCAGGATCGAACTGATCCGGCCGCCGTATTCGCAACCCAGGTACACCGCCGCCAGCAGGATCAGCGCCGATTCCGGCGGCAGACCGAGGGCGAACGCAATCGGAATCAGCAACGCCACGCCGTTGATCGGGCCCAGGCCTGGCAACAGCCCGACGACGGTGCCGATCAGGGTGCCGCACAGAGCGGTCACCAGGTTGTACGGGCTCAGCGCGACGCCGAAACCCTGACCCAAATAGCCAAGAGTATCCATATCAGTTCTCCAGAACGTCGAGCACGCCCAGTGGCAGTGGCACGTCCATCACTTTGTCGAACAGCAGATAAAGACCGATAGCCATCAGGCTGATGATCACCGTGCTGGGTAGCCAGCGGCCGCCATACAGGCGTGCCATGGGGATTCCAATCAGAATGCTGGCGACGATGAAACCGAGGGGTTCGAAGGCCCCGGCAAACACCAGCAACAGCAGTACGCAGATGCCGATCTTGATCAGGGTTTCACGGTCCAGTTTCGGGTCATCGTCACTGTGCACAATCGGTGTCGGACGAAAAACCATGTACAGCAAACCAAGGCCCATCAGGCCGAGCATCAATAGCGGGAAGGCTCGCGGCCCCACCGGTTCGTAGGAAAAAGACGCTTGATACGGCCACGCCATCAGCGCCAGGCCAACACAGACCAGCAACAGCGCTGAAGCAAAAATGCGTTGTAAGAGCATGGGAAACTCCTGTGCCGCGGCCCTCCAGAACGGGGGCCGCAGCCGCTAGACAGAGGCGATCACTGAATCAGGCCGAACTCTTTGGCCAGCACTTTGTAGTCCGCAACCTGCTTCTTCACGTAGGTGTCCAGCTCCGGGCCGGTCATGGCGAACGGGAACAGTTCACGCTGATCGCGCAACGTGGCGAACTCCTCGGAAGCCAGCAGCTTGTCGAACGCGTCTTTCCACCAGGCGTAGTCTTCATCGCTGACCTTTGGCCCGAGGTAGAAGCCGCGAACCACTGGCCAGACGATGTCGTAGCCTTGCTCTTTGGCGGTCGGAATGTCTTTCATTTCCGGCTCGTCCAGACGCTTCTCGGAGAACACGGCCAGCAGGCGCATGTCACCGCTCTGGATGTGCGGCATGGAGTCGGAGATGTCGGTGCTGCCGACCTGGATGTGGCCGCCGAGCAGGGCAGTGGCGATTTCACCGCCGCCTTCGAGGGCGACGTAACGCAGGTCGCGCGGGTTGATCCCGGCTGCCTTGGCGATCAGGGCGGTTTGCATCCAGTCCTGGCTGCCGACGGTGCCGCCGGAGCCGATCACCACTTTGCTCGGATCTTTCTTCAATGCCTGAACCAGATCGTCCAGGGTCTTGTAAGGCGAATCGCTTTTCACCGCGATGGCGCCATAGCTTGTTCCAACGGCCGCCAGCCAGCGCACGGCGTTTTCATCAAAACGGCCGAATTTGCCTTGGGCCAGGTTCAGCAGCGAACCGCTGGACCACGCCACCAGCGTGCCGGCATCGGCTGGACGCTGGGCGACCACCGCGTTGTACGCTACCGCGCCGACACCGCCGGGCATGTAGGTCACGCGCATCGGTTTGGTCAGCAGTTTCTGATTCACCAGCGCGCTTTGCGCCAGTTTGCAGGTCAGGTCGAAACCGCCGCCTGGCGAGGCCGGGGCGATGCATTCCGGGCGTTTGGGTTCGGCGAGCAATTGGCCGGCGAACAGCAGGGCGCTGGCGGTGAGAGCAACTTTACGCAGTGACAGGTTCATTCAAGTCTCCTTGGAGTTTTTGTTATGGACGTACTGAATTACCAAAGGGCAACGCTATAGCTCACCAGCAGACGCACTTCATCGGCATCGCGAGCGGAATAGTTGGAACGGTAAGTGGCATTGCGCAGGCGCACAGCGACATCCTTGAGCGCGCCGCTTTGTACGACGTATTTGATTTCGGTGTTGCGTTCCCACTCTTTGCCTTCGTCGCCGTTCTTGAGCTTGATGTTGTCACCGCTCAGGTAACGACTCATGAAACTCAGGCCGGGAATGCCGAGTTTGGCAAAGTCATAGTCGTAGCGAGCCTGCCAGGAACGTTCTTCGGCGCCGGCAAAGTCGTTGATCTGCACGAAGTTGACGAGGTACGGGTCACTGCCATCGACATAAGGGAAGGCACTGTCGCCGGACATGTGCTGATAGCCGGCGCTGAATTTATGCCCGCTCAAGGCGTAGCTCACCAGCCCATTCAGGGATTGGTTGTCGATGTTGCCGCCCCGGGCTGCGCCTTCGTCGTCACTGATAGCCAGGCGCAGATCGGTGCCTAACGTGCCGGGGCCGAACGGTTGCGAGGCGACCACGCCAAGGAAATGCTGGTTATAGACTTCATCGAGTTGAGCGAAGTGGTAGCTGCCGATGATTTTGTCGGTGAACTTGTAATCCACGCCGCCAAAATCAAAGTGCTTGCCGGCCACGGTGCCAGCGAAGCGGCTGTTCTTGTTGTTGAGGGCGATGTCCTCGAAGTCGGTGCTGTCGCGGTCCTTGGCTTTCTCCAGGCGCCCGCCGGTGAAGGTCAGGTTCTTGATCTCCTTGGAGGTCAGCAGGCCGCCTTCAAAGGTCTGCGGCAGAATGCGCCCGTCGTTGGCCTTGAGTATTGGCAATTCCGGAATCAGGCTTCCGACTTTCAGTTCCGTGTCGGAGATTTTCATTTTGCCGGTCAGGCCGAGCTTGGAATATTCATCCGCCGCGCGCCCGTCGTCATGGGTCGGCAACAGACCGGTGCCGGTGCGATCCGGACTAGAATCGAGTTTCACCCCCAGCATGCCCAGCGCATCGACACCGAATCCCACCGTGCCGTCGGTGTAACCCGATTGCAGGTTGAGCATGAACCCCTGGGCCCATTCGTCCCGCTTGGATTGCTGGGCGCTGGTACCGTCGCGAAAGTCGCGGTTGAAATACATGTTGCGGGTTTCGAAGGTTGCCGTACTGTCTTCGAAGAAGGCAGCCTGGCTCAACGGCGAAAAGCCGGCGAGGGCGGCGGCGCTGGCAAGGGCGGTGTGGCTGAGACGGGAAAAGCGAGCAGGCGGGCAAGCCTGGAGCTGCATGGACAGCATCTTGAAGTACTCCGTTTTATTGTTCTTATTGGCGAAAACGCTTCGAGGCGTTTTTCGTACGCTATGTGCGGTAGCGACGGCAGTCGAAACTGTCCGTGGCTGGACTCTAACCGGCCAACCTTTCGCTAACCTTTCAGAAGACTTTCACGGTTTTCGGGCTTCACAGCGGCGGTTGCGGCTGTAAACTCCGCGCCAAAGAATGGCGTCGGCCATCCCTGAATGAGGTAAGGATCCATGCGTGTTCTGCTCGTCGAAGACCATCTGCAGCTGGCCGAAAGTGTCGCCCAGGCGCTCAAGAGCACCGGGCTGACCGTGGATGTGCTGCACGACGGCGTGGCGGCCGACCTGGCGTTGAGCAGCGAGGAATACGCGGTGGCGATCCTCGACGTCGGTTTGCCGCGCATGGATGGCTTCGAAGTACTGGCGCGCCTGCGAGCGCGGGGCAAGAACCTGCCGGTGTTGATGTTGACCGCCCGCAGCGACGTCAAGGATCGGGTCCACGGCCTGAACCTGGGCGCTGACGATTACCTGGCTAAACCTTTCGAACTGACCGAACTCGAAGCCCGGGTCAAAGCCTTGCTGCGCCGCAGTGTGCTCGGCGGCGAACGCTTGCAGCGCTGCGGCGTGCTGGCCTATGACCTGGACACCCGGCGCTTCACCCTCGGCGAAGAGTTGCTGACCCTGACCTCTCGCGAGCAGGCGGTGCTCGAAGCGCTGATCGCCCGTCCGGGCCGGGTGATGAGCAAGGAACAACTGGCCTCGCAAGTCTTCGGACTGGACGAAGAGGCCAGCCCCGACGCCATCGAGATCTATGTCCATCGCCTGCGCAAAAAGCTCGACGGCCAGCCGGTCGTCATCGTGACTTTCCGCGGTCTCGGCTACTTGCTGGAAAGCCGCGATGCATAAGCCCAGCAGCCTGCGTTGGCGGTTGCTGTGGAATCTGGCGTTGTTGCTGGTGGTGTTGATGCTGGCCAGTGGTTTGAGCGCTTACTGGAACGGTCGCGAAGCGGCCGACACCGCCTATGACCGGACCTTGCTGGCCTCGGCGCGGACCATCGCGGCGGGCGTCTCCCAACGTGACGGTACGCTGAGCGCCGACGTGCCCTACGTGGCCCTCGACACCTTCGCCTACGACAGCGCAGGGCGGATTTTTTACCTGGTCAACGACATCAATCAGAAGCTGATCTCCGGTTACGAAAACCTTCCGCCACCGCCGCCGGGAACGCCGCGAACCGATGACTATCCGGCACTGGCGCGTTTCTATAACGCCAAGTATCAGGGGCAGAACGTCCGTGTGGTGAGCCTGCTCAAACCGGTGAGCGAGCCGAACATGAACGGCATGGCGGAAATCCGCGTGGCGGAAACCGATGAGGCGCGGGTCAGCATGGCCCGCAGCCTGGCGGCGGACACGTTGCTGCGTCTGGGCATGCTGGCGGTGGGTGCGTTGTTGTTGGTGTGGTTTGCGGTCAGCGCCGCGTTGCGTCCGCTGGAACGCTTGCGCACCGCGGTGGAAGAGCGTCAGCCGGACGATCTGCGGCCATTACCGTTAGTGGAAGTGCAGCACGAGTTGTGGCCCTTGGTGCGTGCGCTCAATCATTTTACCGAGCGCCTGCGCGGGCAGTTCGAGCGTCAGGCGCAGTTCATCGCCGATGCCGCCCATGAACTGCGTACTCCCCTGGCGGCGCTGAAGGCGCGACTGGAGCTGGGGTTGCGCTCGACCGAACCCGAAACCTGGCGCAGTACATTGGAAACCGTCGCCCAAGGCACGGACCGTTTGACCCACCTTGCCAATCAATTGCTCTCGCTGGCACGGGTCGAAAATGGCGCCCGGGCCATCGCCGAGGGCGGCGCGCAGTTACTTGACCTCAGTCAGTTGGCTCGCGAACTCGGCATGGCCATGGCGCCGCTGGCCCACGCACGTGGTGTGGCGCTGGCGCTGGAAGCGGATGAACCGGTGTGGTTACGCGGCGAGCCAACGCTGTTGAATGAACTGTTGAGCAATCTGGTGGATAACGCACTGGCCCATACACCGTCGGGGGGCAACGTGATTCTTCGGGTCACGGCACCGGCCGTGCTGGAGGTCGAGGACGACGGCCCAGGCATTCCTCTTGAAGAACGCGATCGGGTGTTCGAGCGCTTTTACCGGCGCAACCAGCAGGTCGCTGGTTCGGGGTTGGGACTGGCGATTGTTGGCGAGATCTGCCGCGCACACCTGGCTCAAATCAGCCTGCACGATGGCGAGCAGGCGGGGTTGAAGGTGCGGGTGAGTTTTATCGCCGGGTAGGTTGCTGAAACACCTGTGGCGAGGGAGCTTGCTCCCGCCGGGCTGCGAAGCGGCCCCAAAACCATTCACCGCGTTAATTCAGATAAGCCGTATTTATCGGGTTTACGACTGCTGCGCAGCCGAGCGGGAGCAAGCTCCCTCGCCACAGTAATCAGTAAAACATCGACCGCGACTCTTCCAGATCGCGGCACATCGCCTCGTTCTCCGGATCAATTCCCAGCTTTTTGAACGCCGGCACGCTGAATGCGTCGATACGGGCGAGGGGATGGTCGGTGTCCTTGTGGCAATACAGGCTGGCCACTTGCACCAGATCGACATAGTCGACCCGCTCTGACTCTCGATTGAAGTCCAGATAAAGCCCCGGCACCTGTACCAGCATTTCCGGAAACTCCCAGACCCTGAGCAGCTTGTCGCCAAGCAGTGGATGAATGTGATCGATCACATGATTGAGGCTGACCGGGTCAGCCAGCAGTTCATAGTGATCTTCGGCGTAGGTCAGGATGGGCAATACACCGATCTGATGCACCAGTCCGCCAAGAGCTGCCTGGTCGGGCTTGAGTTGCGTGTAGCGGCGGCACAATGCATAGCTGATCCCGGCGATTTCCAGGCTTTTGCGCCAGACATCACGCATTTTGTGTTCCACCACTTCGGAGCGGGCATGGAAAATCTGTTCCATGACCAGGCCGATGGCCAAGTTGCTGCTGTAATTGATGCCCAGTCGAGTGATTGCCGTGTGCAGGTCAGTGACTTCCTGGGTCGCACGCAACAGCGGGCTATTGACCACTTTGATCAGACGCGCCGACAGCGCGGTATCGCGGCCGATCACTTTGCTCAGGGTGCTGACACTGATTTCCGGGTCTTCGGCGGCCTTGCGAATCTGCAGGGCCACTTCCGGTAACGTTGGCAGAACCAGGTCATCGTTATCGATGGCCTCAACCAAATCCTGTTGGACCTTTTCCGCCAGCTCGCTCATTTCGTTTCTCTAGGTATTGCGACAAATGCTGCTGTTAACGCTGGATTTCGCGATCGCGATCCAGTTCGTAAGGCAGGTCGAGCAGGTGCAGGGCTGGCCCTTCGAGCGCGCCCAGATGGATATCACCTCCTTCTGCTGCTTCGGCTTGCAGCACGGCCAGGAGTTCAATGTTTTGCCCGGCGTTAGCGGCCAGCACCACTTCGCCGATAGAGCTGCCGTGGGTAGGGGAAAACAATTGGGTGCCAGGTTCAGGCAACTCGTTGGCGTCCAGTGCCAGGCGATACAAGCGACGCTTGAGTTTGCCCAGATACTGCATGCGCGCGACGATTTCCTGGCCGGTGTAGCAACCTTTCTTGAAGCTCACGCCTCCCACGGCTTGGAGGTTGAGCATCTGCGGGATGAACAACTCGCGAGTGCTCGGCATGACCTGACCGATCCCGGCGCGAATCTGGCCCAGCAGCCATTGATTCAGAGCGCCTTCGGTCAATACGGCGGACAGCTTGCCCTTGATAAGGTCGGCCTGGTCGGCGGCGACCCAGAGTTCGGCGCGGTACGGCGAGACGCGAATGGCGATCAGGCCGTCATTGCGCGCGACGCTATCGGTGTCAGCAGGAAGATCAAGACCGAGGCTGATCAGTGCCGCATCGCCATGGTCGATGCCGAAGCGGACCCAGGCTGCGCTTTCGTCGGTCAGTTTGGATTTGGAAAATACGGCGTACTTTTTCAGGTCCGCCAGCTGCGGTTCCAGCAGTTCGGTGGCCATGGCCATCAGAACGCCGTCGCCTTCGAGCAGGATGCGGAAACTCGACTGCATCCGGCCTTTCTGCGTGCAGCGGGCGCCGAGGCTGGCCTGGGTGTCACTCAGGTAATTGAGGTTGCAGGTCAATTGGCCTTGCAGGAATTTGCCGGCATCCGCGCCGCGTACTGCGAGAACGCCTTCGTGAGACAGGGTGCAGAAAAAAGCAGAATCGGCCATGGGTCATCGCAGGGTAAAGAGTCTGGAGGACATCATAAGGGGGCGCTCTTGAAATGGGTAGTTCACAAAGGTTCATTGGTGGCCGACCAAAGCCGAGTGTTCGACTCCGCCTGGGGCTGTATACTTGCCGCCTATTTGAGGAGCGCTCCATGGTCGAAGATGTTGAACTGAATCGCCTCTACTGGCACAGCCGCCGCGGCATGCTTGAGCTTGACGTGTTGCTGGTACCGTTCGTCAAAGAGGTCTATCCGCACCTCAACGATGTCGACCGCGATTGCTACCGCAAGCTGCTCGAATGCGAAGATCAGGACATGTTCGGCTGGTTCATGGAACGCGCCGAATCGGAAGATCCCGAGCTTCAGCGCATGGTTCGCATGATTCTGGATCGTGTCCAGCCAAAGTAATGCGTTCGAATGCCGCTGGCATGCCTCGCGGCAGTTGCTGGCGGCGTATCTTCTGGCCCAGCTGTTCGCGCTGGGCTCGCTGTGTCTTCTCTCTCTACCGGTCTGGGCCAGTCTGCTCGGCGCTTTTTGCTGTCTGACTCACGGCGCCTGGGCGCTACCGCGACAGATTCTGCTGACACACCCAAGGGCATTTCGCGGCTTGCGTCGCAATGCCGATGGCTGGCAGTTGTGGAATCAGGAGGCGGGTTGGCAATCGGTGCAGCTACGACCGGACAGCCTGGCGCTACCTTTGCTGGTTGTGCTGCGTTTTCGCCTGCGGGGTGAACGACGGGTCAGGGCGATTTGTGTGCCCCGTGACTCGCAGGCGGCGGATCTGCATCGGCGCCTGCGGGTTCGGTTGACGTTCAGTCGACGTAGGTGGGCGGCACCAGAATAGTGTCCAGGGCAATCGGCAGCATGTTCGGGTAGTCGAGGGTGTAATGCAGACCGCGACTTTCCTTGCGTTCCATGGCTGACTGGATCATCAGTTCGGCCACTTGGGCCAGGTTACGCAGTTCGATCAAGTCCCGACTGACCTTGTAGTTACTGTAGAACTCGTCGATTTCATCCAGCAACAGACGCACGCGGTGCTGCGCCCGTTGCAAGCGCTTGTTGGTGCGCACAATGCCGACGTAGTCCCACATGAATCGCCGCAGTTCGTCCCAGTTGTGCGCGATGATCACGTCCTCATCGGAGTCGGTGACCTGGCTCGCATCCCAGACGGGCAGGGCAACCGGAATCGAAACCTGCGGCAGTTGCTCCAGAATGTCCGCCGCCGCCGAGCGCGCGTAAACGAAACACTCCAGTAACGAGTTGCTGGCCATACGGTTGGCACCGTGCAGGCCGGTGAAGCTGGTTTCGCCAATGGCATATAGCCCAGGCACGTCGGTGCGCCCCTGCTGATCGACCATCACGCCGCCGCACGTGTAGTGCGCCGCCGGAACCACTGGAATCGGTTGTTTGGTGATGTCGATGGAGAATTCGAGGCAGCGTTCGTACACCGTCGGGAAGTGAGTCTTGATGAACGCTTCCGGCTTGTGGCTGATGTCCAGGTAGACACAATCGACGCCCAGGCGCTTCATTTCATGGTCGATGGCCCGGGCGACGATGTCGCGTGGGGCCAGCTCGGCGCGAGGGTCGAAGCGTTGCATAAAGCGTTCGCCGTTGGGCAGCTTCAGGTGTGCGCCTTCGCCGCGCAGGGCTTCGGTGATCAGGAAACTCTTGGCTTGCGGGTGATACAGGCAAGTGGGATGGAACTGGTTGAATTCCAGATTCGCCACCCGGCAGCCCGACCGCCAAGCCATGGCAATGCCATCACCGCAGGCGCCGTCGGGGTTGCTGGTATAGAGATAGACCTTTGCTGCACCGCCCGATGCGAGGATCACAAAGCGAGCGGCGTAGGTGTCGACTTCACCGGTCCCGCGATTGAGGACGTAGGCGCCGAGGCAGCGATCACCTTCAAGGCCCAGGCGCTTTTCGGTGATCAGGTCGACCGCGACCCGTTGCTCCAGCAGTTCGATGTTCGGTCGTTGCCTGGCCTTGTCGAGCAAGGTTCTGAAAATCGCTGCGCCGGTGGCATCGGCGGCATGGATGATGCGCCGATGGCTGTGGCCGCCCTCGCGGGTCAGGTGGAACTCGAAACCGCCATCTTCGGTGCCGGACTGTTCATCGCGCGTGAAGGGCACACCTTGGTCGATCAGCCATTGAATCGCCTCTTTACTGTGCTCGACGGTAAAGCGCACGGCGTCTTCGTGGCACAGGCCGCCGCCAGCGTTGAGGGTGTCATCGACATGTGATTCAACGGTGTCGGTGTCATCCAGGACGGCTGCGACGCCACCCTGCGCCCAGAAAGTCGAGCCATTGGCGAGGTCGCCTTTGCTCAGTACGGCGATGCGCAAATGACCGGGCAAGGTCAGCGCAAGGCTCAAGCCGGCAGCACCGCTGCCAATTACCAGAACATCGTGTTGAAACTGTTGGCTCATTTCAGGATTCCGCTCAAAGCGACCCGGGTCGGGGTTGGCGCAAGACAGCTGGATCGGCGAGTCAAGACAGCCACACAGCCCACTAGTATATAGAGGGGGGGAGCGGCACAATAGCGAGCACACATGGCATTGTGAAACTACTGTGACGGAAAATACCTGACGCTTCGTCGGATGGTTTTTCGGCTGGCTCGGCGACAAGACGACTGTATCAGCGATTTAACAGTCTTTTTCTATTCACGGTTGCACAATGTCAGTCTTGCACAGCTATAAATATTTGGAACTTTTGCCAAAGGCCCGGGCTCAATAGACCGTTGCCTGATTCAAGGGACAGTATCGGCTTCAGCGCGGGATCTGTGATTTTTGATCCTTGTCGGTGAATCCGATGACAAGATTATTCGCGCAGCCGGGTTAACCCGCGCTGCGCTTTTCGTGCGTGCCAAATCAGAGCCCGCAGGAAACTTGCTTGGAGGGGGAGAACTTTTGCGAAAAGCCCGAGTCTATGTTTGCAAGTCTGGTCGTTTAGTTATGCAAGTCTCCTCCGAGCTTATCGAGGAGTGTTCATGCTAACCCAGGAAGAGGATCAGCAGCTGGTCGAGCGCGTTCAACGCGGCGACAAGCGAGCTTTCGATCTGCTAGTGCTGAAATACCAGCACAAAATTCTCGGGTTGATCGTGCGTTTCGTGCACGACACCCATGAAGCCCAGGATGTGGCGCAGGAAGCCTTTATCAAGGCGTACCGTGCACTTGGAAATTTTCGCGGAGACAGCGCGTTTTATACGTGGCTTTACCGCATCGCCATCAACACGGCGAAAAACTATCTGGTTTCACGCGGCCGTCGGCCGCCGGATAGCGATGTCAGTTCCGAGGATGCAGAGTTCTACGATGGCGATCATGGCCTCAAGGATCTCGAGTCGCCAGAACGTGCATTGCTGCGGGATGAGATCGAAGGCACCGTCCATCGAACCATTCAGCAACTTCCAGAAGATTTGCGTACGGCCTTAACTTTACGTGAATTCGATGGTCTGAGTTACGAGGACATTGCGGCCGTCATGCAGTGTCCGGTGGGTACCGTGCGCTCCCGGATTTTCCGCGCTCGGGAAGCCATCGATAAAGCCCTGCAGCCGTTGTTGCAGGAAAACTGAGACAGCGGCGACAGCCAAGAGAGGAACGCCATGAGTCGTGAAGCCCTGCAGGAATCGCTGTCCGCAGTGATGGATAACGAAGCGGACGAATTGGAATTGCGTCGGGTATTGAATGCCTTTGACGATGTTGAAACCCGTGATACCTGGGCTCGTTATCAAATCGCTCGGGCAGTTATGCACAAGGATTTGCTGCTTCCACGTCTGGATATCGCTGCGGCAGTCTCTGCTGCGCTGGCTGACGAAGCCGTACCAGCAAAAGCCACCCGTGGTCCATGGCGCAGCCTGGGTCGCCTGGCGGTCGCTGCTTCGGTAACCCTCGCCGTACTGGCAGGTGTTCGTCTGTATAACCAGGACGAGATCGCTGGGGTCGAACTGGCTCAACATTCCAGTCAACCAGGCTTGGCCGTTCCTCAGGTCAAGGGTCCAGCTGTATTGGCAGGCTACAATGAGGGTTCGGAAGCCACTGGTCCTATGGCCAACGGCGTATTGCAAGGTCAGCCAGGTTGGCACGATCAGCGTCTGCCAGGCTATTTGCGCCAACATGCTCAACAGGCTGCACTGAAAGGTACTGAGAGCGCTCTGCCTTACGCTCGTGCAGCAAGCCTGGAAAACCGTTAAGGAGGATCATGCGCGCCATCCCTCTACTTACGCTTCTGCTCGGTGGCTGGTTTGTTGTTCCAGCCCATGCTGATGAAGCCCAGGACTGGTTGACCCGTCTGGGCCAAGCCGAGCAACAGCAAAGCTTTCACGGTACATTCGTCTACGAGCGTAGCGGTAGTTTCTCTACCCACAACATTTGGCACCTCGTCCAGGATGGCAAGGTCCGCGAGCGTTTACTCCAGCTCGACGGCTCGGCACAGGAAGTCGTGCGCATTGATGGGCGTACTCAATGCGTCAGCGGCATTCTGATCGCAGGACTCGGAGATTCTCCCAGCTCCGCTGCTCGTGCACTCGATCCACAAAAACTCAAGAATTGGTACGACCTTGCCGTCATTGGCAAGTCGCGTGTGGCTGGGCGTGCGGCAGTGATCGTTTCACTGAAACCTCGTGATCAACATCGCTACGGTTTTGAATTGCATCTGGATAAAGAAACCGGCCTGCCTCTCAAATCATTGCTTCTGAATGAACGTGGGCAGTTGCTGGAGCGGTTTCAGTTCACACGACTGGATACCGCCGATGTCCCTTCCGACCGCGACTTACAGCCTGGCCCCGATTGCAAAACCATCGCCCTCGACAGTGACAAGGCCTCTGCAATCAAGTCCGCGCAAGTATGGCGTTCGGACTGGTTACCACCAGGTTTCGAGCTGGCCAGCAGTACCTCCCGCAAGGATCCAGAGACCAAAACCCAAGTCAACAGTCTGATGTACGACGATGGCCTGGCCCGTTTCTCGGTTTTCCTTGAGCCATTGAATGGCGCAACAATTACCGACACTCGCACCCAGTTGGGGCCGACCGCTGCAGTTTCCCGACGCTTGACTACCCCGCAAGGCGAGATGATGGTGACCGTGGTCGGTGAAATTCCGATAGGCACCGCCGAACGGATTGCGCTGTCCATGCGCAGCGACGCCACTGCAACCAAGTAGCGAGCTGAAATCGAAATGTTTGGTGAGCATTTCAACTTGCAAATATCCCCGAATTTTTTTATAGGTCAGAGCCTCTCGGCTCTGGCCTTGTTTGTTGTTCCCGGAACAAAAATACCGGCGTATCGTTCCCGGTGTTCCTTGCTCCATATCGCTTAACCATGCTCGTCGTAACGGGAGCCGTATGTCGATACCACGCTTGAAATCTTATCTTTCTATTTTTGCCACTGTGCTGGTGCTGGGTCAGGCGGTCGCTGTTCAGGCGGTCGAGTTGCCTGACTTCACTCAGTTGGTCGAGCAGGCCTCGCCCGCGGTGGTAAACATCAGTACCACGCAGAAGCTGCCGGATCGCAGAGTGAACGAGCAAATGCCCGACCTTGAAGGCTTGCCGCCCATGTTGCGCGAGTTCTTCGAGCGCGGTATGCCGCCACAGCCGCGTACGCCACGCGGGGATCGTCAGCGTGAAGCCCAATCCCTGGGTTCGGGTTTCATCATCTCGTCTGATGGCTACATCCTGACCAACAACCATGTGATTGCCGATGCAGACGAGATCCTCGTCCGCCTGGCTGACCGCAGCGAACTGAAAGCCAAGCTGGTTGGTACCGATCCGCGTTCCGACGTGGCTCTGCTGAAAATCGAGGGCAAGGATCTGCCGGTCCTCAAGCTCGGTAAATCCCAGGACTTGAAGGCCGGCCAATGGGTCGTGGCGATTGGCTCGCCATTCGGTTTCGACCATACCGTGACCCAAGGGATCGTCAGCGCCGTTGGTCGCAGCCTGCCGAACGAAAACTATGTGCCGTTCATCCAGACCGACGTGCCGATCAATCCGGGTAACTCTGGGGGGCCGCTGTTCAACCTGGCCGGTGAAGTGGTCGGCATCAACTCGCAGATCTACACGCGATCCGGCGGTTTCATGGGCGTGTCGTTCGCGATCCCGATCGACGTCGCGATGGACGTTTCCAATCAGCTTAAAAGCGGTGGCAAAGTCAGCCGTGGCTGGTTGGGTGTGGTGATTCAGGAAGTGAACAAGGATCTGGCCGAATCGTTCGGCCTGGAGAAGCCAGCCGGCGCGCTGGTGGCTCAGATCCAGGACGACGGCCCGGCTGCCAAGGGTGGCCTGCAAGTAGGGGATGTGATTCTGAGCATGAACGGTCAACCGATCGTCATGTCCGCCGATCTGCCACATCTGGTGGGCGCGCTGAAGGCCGGCTCGAAAGCTGATCTGGAAGTGATTCGTGACGGTAAGCGCAAGAATGTCGAGTTGACTGTCGGCGCTATCCCGGAAGAAGGCAAAGAACTGGATTCGCTGCCGAAATCTACCATCGAGCGCAGCAGTAACCGGCTGGGTGTTTCCGTGGTCGAGCTGACGGATGAGCAGAAGAAAACCTACGACCTCAAAGGCGGCGTCGTCATCAAGGAAGTCCAGGACGGTCCTGCTTCTCTGATTGGCCTGCAGCCAGGCGATGTGATCACTCACCTGAATAACCAGGCAATCAGTTCTGCCAAGGAGTTCACGGATATTGCCAAGGCATTGCCGAAGAACCGCTCGGTGTCGATGCGGGTTCTGCGTCAAGGTCGCGCCAGTTTCATTACCTTCAAACTGGCTGAATAATCCGGTTGTTGGCTAAATAAAAAACCGCCTCGAAAGAGGCGGTTTTTTTGTGCCTGTCTTTTTTGTTTGAAAGGCAGATCAGCCCATCATGTCCTTGATCATGCGTTCCTGTTCCATCAGCTCGCGTTGCCGTGCGTCGATACGCGATGACAGCGGGAAGTTGGTGCCTGCCTTGCGCTTGGCGAAGTCCAGTTGCTGAATGGCCTGGCGGTAATCCCCGACCAGGGCGAAATACTCGGCGCGGGCCTGATGCAGGCCGATGATGTTGCCTGACAGACCGCGAGTCTCGGCCACCATGTACCAGACGTCTGGATCGTCAGGGCGGCTCTTGAGCAGATTCTCCAGTGCTTTTTCCGCATCGGGCGCACGGTTCTGCTTGAGCAGCAGGTCAACGCGCACTGAATTCAGCGGATAGTTGCCGGGATACTGCGTCAACATTCGGTCAACCCGAGCCTGGGCGTCCGGCAGACGATTGTTGGTGATGTCCAGATCGACCTGCGCCAGATTGTAGATGATCTCGTTCGGCGATTTGGCCAGAAGCGACTTGAGGTTTTCTCGTGCTTCATTCAACTGGCCGCCCTTGATCTGGGCGATGGCCAGGCCATAGCGAGCGACATCATTTTTCGGATTTTCTTCAAGCTGGGCACGAAAGCGTTTGGCGCCCAGGCCTGGGGTTTCTTCGTAGATCAACTGGACCCGTGCACGAATCAACTGATAACGCATAGAGTCTTCGATGCCGCCGGGTTTTGCCTGTTCGGCGCGGTTGCGCGTGTCAGCGATCCGCGACTCGGTCACCGGGTGAGTCAGCAGAAATTCCGGTGGCTTGGCGTCGAAGCGGTATTGGCGCGCCAATCGCTCGAACATGGTCGGCATCGACCGCGGGTCGTAACCGGCCTTTTCCAGGTTGAGGATGCCAATGCGGTCAGCTTCCTGTTCGTTCTGGCGAGAGAAACGCCGCTGTTCCTGAATGGCTGCCGCCTGAGTGCCAGCAATGGCCGCGATCCCGGCATCGCCGGCGCCGGCTGCGGCAATCACGATCCCGGCCAGCAGCGCGGCCATCATCGGCACCTGCATGCGCTGTTGTGCTTCGACGCCACGGGCGAAGTGGCGCTGCGACAAGTGAGCCAATTCGTGAGCGAGTACCGAGGCATATTCGCCCTCGGTCTGGGCATTGAGGAACAAGCCGCCGTTGACCCCGACAATGCCGCCTGGTGCGGCGAAGGCGTTGAGTTGCGGGCTGTTGATCAGGATGAACTCCAGGCGCCGGTCATTGACCTGGCTGGTCTCTACCAGCCTGTAGACGCTGGATTCGACGTAGTCCTTGAGCTGTGGATCGTTGAGTTGCGAAACCTGGCTGCGCAACAACGCCAGCCAGGCACGGCCCAACTGATGTTCCTGTTGCGGCGAGACAATGGCAGAACTGGCGTCGCCGAGTGACGGCAGGTCGTCGGCGAAGCCCGGTGAGGCGAGCAGGCAAGCGAGCGTCAGCAGGGTAGGGCGCAAAAAAGTCATGCACAAAGCCTTAGTCGACAAAGACCTTACTGTAGCCGGACACTACGCTTCGGACCAGATATTCTAGCCGCTCGACCACCTGCCCCCGGAGTGATGCAATGACCGACGCTGTAGCCCATGACGCCGAGCTCGATGCCAGCGGCCTGAATTGCCCCTTGCCGTTGCTCAAGGCCAAGATGGAACTCAATCGACTGGCCAGCGGAGCAGTGCTGAAGGTGATTGCCACCGATGCGGGCTCGCAGCGCGACTTCCGCACCTTTGCCCGATTGGCCGGTCATACCCTGCTTCGTGAAGAAGATGAAGCGGGTGTTTACCGCTACTGGTTGAAAAAAGCCTGAATTCTGCTGCGTTCATTTCTAAGGATTATTGATGTTCAAAGTGTTACGCGACTGGATTCAGCGCTACTTCTCCGATGAAGAGGCCGTGGTGCTGGCGGTCCTGCTGTTTCTGGCGTTTACCGCCGTACTGACGCTGGGCGGCATGCTTGCGCCAGTGCTGGCCGGGATGGTGCTGGCGTATTTGATGCAAGGGTTGGTCGTCAATCTCGAACGCCTGCGCACGCCGGGCGGGGTGGCGGTGGGATTGGTCTTTGCGTTGTTCATGGGGCTGTTGCTGGTGTTCATCGTGATTGTGGTGCCGTTGCTCTGGCATCAGTTGATTACGCTGTTCAACGAGTTACCCGGCATGCTCGCCAAATGGCAGTCGCTGTTATTGCTGCTGCCCGAGCGCTACCCGCATCTGGTGTCCGATGAGCAGGTGCTGCAGGCCATCGAAGTGGCGCGGGGCGAGATCGGCAAGTTCGGTCAGTGGGCGCTGACGTTCTCGCTGTCGAGTCTGCCGTTGCTGGTGAACATCATGATCTACCTGGTGCTGGTGCCGATCCTGGTGTTTTTCTTTCTCAAGGACCGGGAGATGATCGGTCAGTGGGTGCGGGGTTACTTGCCCCGCGAGCGGGCGCTGATCACCCGCGTCGCTCATGAAATGAATAGGCAGATCGCCAATTACATTCGCGGCAAGGTCATCGAGATTTTCATTTGCGGTGGCGTGACCTACATAGGTTTTGTGGTTATGGGGCTTAACTATGCGGCGTTGCTGGCATTGCTGGTGGGCGTGTCGGTGGTGGTGCCTTACGTCGGTGCCGTGGTGGTGACCGTGCCGGTCATGCTGATTGCACTGTTCCAGTGGGGCTGGAGCGATCAGTTCATCTATTTGATGGCGGTCTACGGAATCATCCAGGTGCTGGACGGCAACGTGCTGGTGCCGCTGTTGTTCTCGGAAGCGGTCAATCTGCATCCGGTGGCGATCATCTGCGCGGTGCTGTTGTTTGGCGGGCTGTGGGGCTTTTGGGGTGTGTTCTTTGCGATTCCGCTAGCAACCTTGTTCAAGGCCGTACTGGATGCGTGGCCGCGCAAAGAGCCGGTGGTGGCGCCGTTGCTTTAACTGCGAACATTGAATATGCGATGGGAGCCGGGCCTCATCACGAGCAGGCTCGCTCCCACATTCAACCGCGTTTGTCTGGACAACTCGGTCAACTGTGGGAGCGGGCTTGCTCGCGAAGGCGTCCTGTCAGGCGCAAAAAACCTAAGCCTTGTTCAACGCCTGAGCCGCAGCCAGAACAGCATCCACATGCCCCGGCACCTTCACACCACGCCATTCCTGACGCAGCACACCGTCCTTGTCGATCAGGAACGTGCTGCGATCAACGCCCATATATTCCTTGCCATAGAGCTTTTTCAGCTTGATCACGTCGAACTGCTGGCAGAGCGCCTCTTCCTTGTCGCTGATCAGCTCGAAGGTGAACGCCTGCTTGGCCTTGAAGTTTTCGTGTGATTTCAGGCTGTCGCGAGACACGCCAAAGACTTCGGTATTGGCGGCTTTAAAGGCGTCGAGCTGGTCACGAAAGCCCTGGCCTTGAGTGGTGCAGCCTGGCGTGCTGTCCTTTGGATAGAAGTAGATCACCACCTGCTTGCCTTTGAGGTTCGCGAGGTTGACGGTCTGCCCGTTGGTGGCGGGTGCTTCGAAGTCGGCAACCGGTTGGTCGATGGCAACGGCCATGAAAGCTTCCTTACATTGGGTTTTGTGGGCGCCACGGTTCGATCAGGGCATCCAGGTTCAGCGCGTCGGCGAAGTCCAGGAACTGATCGCGCAGCCAGCTGATCTGCACACCGGCCGGCAAGGTCACGGTAAACGTGGCATTGAGCATGGTGCCGCCGGTTTGCGGAGCCTGATAGGTGTCGCAGGTCAGGTTTTCCAGCTCGACGTTGTGGTCCATGAAGAACTGGCACAGCTCGTTGATGATGTCCGAGCGGTAAGCCGAGCTGACATAAGCGACGTATGGCAGGGCCTGAGGACGATTCTCCAGCGCCGCGCTACGCACTACGTTGACCGTAAAGGCGTGCTTCTTGGCGAGGCTCGACAGGCTGCCTTCGAGGCGCGCCAGGGCGTCCCAGCTGCCGGAAATCTCGAGGATCAACGCACTGCACTCGCCATGACGTGTCAGGCGAGAGGTGACCACGGCGCAGCGGTTTTCATGGCTGGCGCGGCACAGGACGTTAGTCAGCTCCATGGGGTTGGCGCCGAGGGCACTGATGACAAGGAATTGTTCGCGAACTGTGGGGGTGGACATGCAGCATTCCTAAAGCGATGAGCGGTCGGTACGACCAAGGGCTTTTTTCCGGGAACGAGCCTGCGGATGCGAATTCAGAAAACCCGAGCCACAAGGTTGCAACATGCTCCAGTGAGGCAGGAGCGAGGGGCGGCAACGCTGGATCGGGGCTTGTGATGCCGAAAATGGAGGCTGGAACCCGGCGTACGAGCTTATCAGTACCGATCAAAGTCTGAAGGGTAGCGAAAAGCAGCGCCAAGGGGAATGGCAGCAGCGCAGTACTTCGCTTGTACAAGCATCTTGGCGCCAGTACCATTACCGCTCTCTTTTTCCGGCAGGAGCGGTTTCATGATTGCGGGCAGTATGGTGGCACTGGTCACACCCATGGATGCACAAGGGCGTCTTGACTGGGACAGCCTCAGCAAACTCGTGGACTTCCACCTTGAAAACGGCACCCATGCCATTGTCGCGGTCGGTACTACCGGCGAGTCGGCAACCCTCGACGTAGACGAACACATCGCCGTCATCAAGGCCGTGGTCAAGCAGGTCAATGGCCGTATTCCGGTCATCGCCGGTACCGGCGCCAACTCGACCCGCGAAGCCGTGGAACTGACCCGTAACGCCAAAGAGGCCGGCGCCGACGCCTGCCTGTTGGTCGTTCCGTACTACAACAAGCCGACCCAGGAAGGCTTGTACCTGCACTTCAAGCACATTGCCGAAGCGGTCGACATCCCTCAGATCCTCTACAACGTTCCTGGCCGCACCTCCTGCGACATGCAGGCCGAGACCGTGATTCGCCTGTCCACTGTGCCGAACATCATCGGTATCAAGGAAGCCACCGGCGACATGAAGCGTGCCAAGGCAATCCTTGATGGCGTGAGCAAGGACTTCATCGTGCTGTCCGGCGATGATCCGACCGCTGTCGAGCTGATCCTGATGGGCGGCAAGGGCAACATCTCCGTCACCGCCAACGTCGCCCCGCGCGAAATGGCCGACCTGTGCGAGGCGGCGCTCAAGGGCGACGCCGAGACTGCACGGGCAATCAACGAAAAATTGATGCCGCTGCACAAGGATCTGTTCATCGAAGCCAACCCGATTCCGGTGAAGTGGGCTTTGGTCGAAATGGGCCTGATGCACGAAGGCATTCGCCTGCCGCTGACCTGGCTGAGCGCACCTTGTCATGAAACGCTTCGCACGGCCCTGCGCCAGTGCGGCGTCCTGGTTTAATTGAGGAAGTACTACGCATGAAGCGATTGGCCGGACTTTCCGCACTTGCCTTGATCATCTCCAGCACCAGTGGCTGTGGATGGGTCTGGGGCCCGGAAGGTTATTTCCGTGACCGCGGTAGCGATTACCTGGAAGCGCAACAGACTGCACCCATGCAACTGCCGCCGGATGTCAGCACCGCCAAACGTCTGGATCCGCTGTTGCCGATCCCGCGCAACGTGGCCGATGACTCCGTCAAGGGCGAGTACATCGTTCCTCGTCCGCAGCCGTTGTCGGCAGCGGCTGACGCCAGCGCCTACTCGCTGCAAAAGACCGGTGATTCGCGTTGGATCGTCGCTCAGAACCCGCCAGCCGAAGCCTGGCCAGTGGCCGTGCAGTTCTTCCAGGACAACGGTTTCCGTCTGGACGAACAGCGTCCGCAAACCGGCGAATTCACCACCACCTGGCAGCATTCCGACGAACTGTCCGCAGCGATGGCCAAGCGCCTGAGCGCAGCCGGTGTCGGCGCTGACAGCGAAACCCGCGTGCGGGTCCGCATCGAGCCAGGCGTGCAGCGCAACACCAGCGAAATCTACGTGGTCAGCGCCGAGCGTCCTGCCGGTAGCACCGCCGACGTGGCCTTCACCAACCGTTCGGTCAACACTGGCCTGGACGCGGCACTGGTCGACGACATGCTCGCGAGCATGAGTCGCACTTCGGAGAAGGGCGGTTCGGTCTCCATGCTGGCTTCGCGTGACGCCGATACGCCAAGTCGTGTCAGCCTGAGCGAAGACGGCAGCGGTAACCCTGTCCTGAACGTCGGCACCGACCTGGATCGTGCCTGGTCGAGCGTCGGTCGTGCGCTGGAACAGGGCGAGTGGCGCGTTGAAGACATCAACCGCAGCCTGGGTCTCTACTACATCAACCTGGCCGAAAAAGCCGAGAAGAAGGACGAGAAGCCAGGTTTCTTCAGTGGTCTGTTCGGCAGCAAGCCGGACAAGGAAGAAGTTGAAGCCCGTGCCGAGCGTTATCAGGTTCGCCTGAGCAAGGTTGGCGAAAACGTCCAGGTCACCGTAGAGAAAAACATCAACACCGTGGCGCCGGCAGATGTGGCGCGCAAGGTATTGAGCGTGATTCAGGACAATCTGGGCTGATCACATGCGTTTTGCCGTTCTCGGCAGCGGTAGCCAAGGGAACGGCACGCTGATAGCCAGCGCTGACACGTATGTGCTGGTGGATTGTGGTTTCTCCCTGCGGGAAACCGAAAAACGCCTGCTGCGCCTGGGTGTGAACCCTGCGCAGCTGAGCGCGATACTCGTGACCCACGAACATGCCGACCACGTGCATGGCGTGGGTTTGCTGTCTCGGCGCTACAATCTGCCTGTCTACCTCAGTCGCGGTACCCTGCGCGGGATGCGCAAACCCATAGAACCGGCTGGCCTACTGGCCGGCGGCGAGCAACTGCAGATCGGCGCACTGAGCATCGGCGTCATTGCCGTGGCCCATGATGCACAGGAACCGACGCAATACGTCTTCAGTGACGGTGAGCGGCGTTTCGGCCTGTTGACCGACCTGGGCTCGTATTGCAACAAGGTGCTGGACGGTTATCGGGACCTCGATGCGTTGATGATCGAGTCCAACCATTGCCGTGACATGCTGGCTCGCGGTCATTACCCGTACTTTCTCAAGCAGCGGGTAGGCGGTGAACTGGGGCATTTGAACAACCATCAGGCGGCATTCCTGGTGTCCGAGTTGGGCTGGCAAGGCCTGCAACATCTGGTCCTGGCCCATCTGAGCAGCAAGAACAACCTGCCGCAGCTGGCCCGGCAATGTTTTGTCGACACCCTCGGGTGCGACCCGGACTGGCTGCAACTGGCCGATCAAGATTCAGGGCTCGACTGGCGACACATCGCCTAGCCCACCTACTTAGCAAGCGGAGCCCATCATGGAAAAACGTGAAGAACTCTACCGCGGCAAAGCCAAATCGGTTTTCAAGACCGACGACGCTGACCGCTTGATCCTGCTGTTTCGCAACGACACTTCGGCGTTCGACGGCAAGCGCATCGAGCAGCTCGACCGCAAAGGCATGGTGAACAACAAGTTCAACGCCTTCATCATGCAGAAACTCGAAGCAGCCGGCGTGCCGACCCAATTCGACAAACTGCTGGGCGACAATGAATGCCTGGTGAAGAAGCTCGACATGATCCCGGTCGAGTGCGTCGTGCGTAACTACGCCGCCGGCAGCCTGGTCAAGCGCCTGGGCGTTGAAGAGGGCATGAAGCTCAACCCTTACACCTTCGAACTGTTCCTGAAGGACGACGCCAAGGGCGACCCGTTCATCAACGAATCCCACGTCGTGGCTTTCGGTTGGGGCACCGCCGAGCAACTGGTTCGCATGAAAGAACTGTCGCTCAAGGTCAACGAAGTCCTGAGCAAACTGTTCGACGACGCCGGCCTGCTGCTGGTCGACTTCAAACTGGAATTCGGCGTGTTCTCCGATGGCTCCATCGTCCTGGGCGACGAATTCAGCCCGGACGGCTGCCGCCTGTGGGACAAGGCCACCGGCAAGAAAATGGACAAGGACCGCTTCCGTCAGGGCCTCGGTGACGTCATCGAAGCGTACGAAGAAGTCGCCAATCGTCTGGGCGTACCGCTTTAATCGACGCAAGCATCTGATAGCACGGAAAAATTTCGCTTAGGGGGTTCGCTTCCGGCAAAAGTGTTGTTATGATGCGCGCCGTTGGAGAGATGCCAGAGTGGCCGAATGGGACGGATTCGAAATCCGTTGTACCTTCACCGGTACCTAGGGTTCGAATCCCTATCTCTCCGCCATTATTGAATAAGACTAAGCCCCTGAAATTGTTAAAGATTTCAGGGGCTTTTTCGTTTCCGGCGTTTCGTTTAGGGCAAATTTGCAGCCTGCTCTTTCCTATCGAACCAGAACTCTCGCCTTGATCACCCACAATCCCAACAAAGTCAGAACAGCAAAGCCGCCACCCATCAGGAAAGTGGCTTGGAAGCCTATCGTGTCCCACAGCGCTCCAGCGATGACGCTGGCCAGCAGCAAGGCCAACCCGGTTAACAGATTGAACATGCCAAATGCCGTCCCGCGCAGTTCAGCCGGTGCGCAATCGGCGATCAGGGCGGCGAATATTCCTTGGGTAAACCCCATGTGCAGGCCCCATAGAACGACGCCGACGATCAGGCCTTCGATACCCGGCGCGAACGCCAGGGTCAGGTCGGCAGCAATCAGCAAAATCAGACCTGCGCCGAGCACCGCCACGCGGCTGACACGATCAGACAAGGCCCCGGCGGGATAGGCTGACAGTGAGTAGGCCACTCCCATCAGAACAAGCACCGCTGGCGCCCACATCGGCGCGAGCCCGACGGCCTGGCCGCGCAGTATCAGAAAGGCTTCGCTGAAACGGGCCAAGGTGAACACCGCAGCAACACCCACCACCCACCAGTAGCCAGCGCCCAGTCGGGCTAATTCCCGCCGGCTCAAAGGCGCACGCACCCGACGCGTTCCTTCCGCTTGTTTGGGCTCGTGAACGAACACCAGCAGCACTGCGACGGCAAGGAAGGCCGGAATGACGGCGACCCAGAACACAGTCTGGAAGTGGTTCGCGGTCAGCCACATCAATCCGATCGCCAGCAACGGACCCAGGAATGCACCCACGGTATCCAGAGTTTGCCGCAGGCCGAAAGCTGCCCCCCGTATCGCCGGCGGTGTGATGTCGGCCACCAATGCATCGCGCGGGGCGCCGCGAATACCTTTGCCAATGCGGTCGATAAAGCGAGCCCCGATCAGCCAGTCCAGCGAGCTCGCCAAAGGAAAGATCGGTTTGGACAGTGCCCCCAGCCCATAGCCCAACGCTGCGAGCAGCTTGCGCTTGCCCAATCGATCACTGAGCGCCCCGGAGAATACCTTGGTGATCGAGGCCGTAGCCTCGGCAATACCTTCAATGAGACCCACCGCCAAAACGGAGGTCCCGAGCACGGTAACCATATAGAGCGGCAGCAAGGCATGGATCATCTCTGAGGAGATATCCATCAGCATCGAGACGAAGCCTAGCGCCCAGATGCCGCCAGGCATGGTACGCCAGGCATTGGCGGTTGACGTCTTCTCGACTGGCGCAGTAACCGAAGTGCCATCCGACTTGTCCGTGGTTTTCATCATGAGCCTCGTAAGTCTGTTTGGCATAAGCATCTGATAGCGCGTCGCACCTCCGCAGCCGCGTTGCCGCTAACTCCGCCAAGATACGCTGGATCGATGAGTGATTTCGATCAGACAGTTGCGCCGATCTCACATCAGCATTTTCTGGTTTTCGGTGTAACGCTGGTCATTAGCTATCATGCAATACAGGGCAAATCACCGGATGTCGGGGGGATGCATGAACAGATGGCGACGGTTTTGGGTGTTTGTGAAGCTGGTGGCCGCATTCACGGCATGCCTGACCGTTGCCGTTCAGGCTTTTAGCTACATGTTGGAAAGCCCCGATGCAGCGCAGGTGCACCCTTTGAGCATTTTGGTGGTTGGACTGATCTTTGGCTTCATCACCTATGGAATCCTTTCACTGATTGAAAGGGCTGTGCGGGGTTTACTGCCCCATCCTCAGCCGGCTCAGCCTGAAGCAGAATTTAAAGAAGTTGACGTGCTGATGGAAGAACAACCTTTGGCCTTGTCAGCTGACGATTCTTCCCAACAGAAGAATCAGTGAGCAGTCTGTAGGCATGTATTACCGGGCGATCATCAAAGGTTCGAATCAGTGTTTTTTGCGTCGGACCAAACAGCATCGCAGCGTAAGAAAAATATGCCTTTTCAAGGGAAAAGTTACTCAGCGCAGTCACCCGATTTACCGTTCCCCGAATCTATTGGTTGTCCCATCAATCAAGGCTGTATCTGCGAAACATCCCCTGACATTGAAAGACCCTGCTGCAAAAAAACCTCATCTACTCTCGTTTCGCAGATCACTGATCTGTGTCATCAGCAATCGCAAGGAGCGAGCAATGTATTTTGAGATTTACAGGCAAACCCGTGGCACCGCACAGACCGGCAAAGGTCAATGGCGATGGCGTTTGAGGGCGGGTAACCATGAAACGATTGCCAGCGGGGAGGCTTACGTCAACAAGTCTGATTGTGTGCATGCCATCAGCTTGATCAAAGGGACTCACGATCAGACGCCGGTCAAGGAAATCTAGTCTTCAGACGGTGAAGCTGCTCAGTCAGAGCAGCTTTGTTTTGATCGAGTGGCTTTCCTTATGGTTGTGAATGCCCCAGTTTTCGTTTGATCAGGTCGTAGACATCCTTGTGGGTGGAGTTGTGCAGGGAATTATCCTTGCAGGCCGACCTGAGGAACGTTTTAACCTCTTCCTTTGCGTGAGGGTAAAGGCCGGCGACGTAATCGGCTTCATGGTCCTGGGTGCAGTTGAAGTGTTTGTCGTCTTTCGCTTTATCTCTAGCCATGATTAGGCTCCCTTGAGTTCAAATGTTTTTCGATGGCCAGGGCCGTTTTGCCCCAAACGTTGCTGAGCTTAGTGGCGCAAGCGAGTCCCGCCATACGAGCAACGAAATCAGGAAAGGGACGTAGGATTGGTCGGTGGTCTGCATTTTCGTTAAACGAAATGTGCTTGAGTCGCATAGACGCCGATTGCGGCAGCTACCTAAACTGCCTTCGGATTTGGGAGCGGGGTCAGTGGATGAATCGTAACGAACTACGCAAGGCCGACATCAACCTGATGGTGGTGTTTGAAACGCTGATGCTCGAGCGCAACGTCACCCGGGTGGCGGAAAAATTGTTTCTCGGCCAGCCGACCATCAGTTCGGCGCTCAATCGCTTGCGCACGATGTTCAACGACCCGCTGTTCATTCGCGTCGGCCATCGTATGGAGCCGACGGCGCGGGCCGAGGAAATTATTCTGCACCTGTCGCCGGCGCTGGATTCGTTATCGGTGGCGTTGAGCCTGACCCATGATTTCGACCCCGCCAGCAGCACCATGACCTTTCGTATCGGGCTGTCGGACGATGTCGAGTTTGGCCTGCTGCCGCCATTGCTGCGTGCCTTGCGCCAGGAAGCACCCAAGGTGGTGTTCGTGGTGCAGCATGTCGATTACTGGCGGATTCCGGACTTGCTGGCGTCCGGCGATATCACCGTTGGTATCAGCCAGACTCGCGGGCTGCCGGCCAACGCCAAGCGCAAGCTGTTGCGGCACATCCTGCCCAACATTTTGCGCGCGGACGCATCGGACACACCGCTGACGCTGGATGAGTATTGCGCGCGACCGCACGTACTGGTTTCCCACACCGCCAATGTCAGTGGCTACGCCGATGAGTGGCTGGCGGAGATTGGTCGCACGCGCCACGTGGTCCTGTCCGTGCCGCAATACAGCTCGTTGCCGGCCTTGCTGGCCGGGACCGATCTAGTTGCCAGTCTGCCGGACTACGCCGCCGAAGCGATGGCCGCGTCCGGCCAGCTGTTCAAGGAACCGTTCCCGTTCAAGACGCCTACTCTGGACCTCTCGATGGTCTGGCTCAGCCATGTCGATACCGACCCGGCCGAGCGCTGGTTGAGGTCACGGCTGGAGGCGTTCATGAGTGAGCGCGCGGTTTTACCACCCGAGTGAGTAGGGCGATGCTGTGATATATGTACGATCTTTCTGCCCACTTTCAGGAGCTCAGTCATGCCTCATCTGCACATGGAATACACCGCCAACCTGCCCGAGCTCAATGCTGACGTGGCGTTGATCCGACTCAACAATGCGTTGGTGGCTTCCGGTCAGTTTGCTGCCGAATACGACATCAAGAGCCGAGCGGTGAAGGTTGAGACGTTCAAGGTCGGCACGTTGTCAGGTGAGCGAGCCTTTGTGCACGTGAAACTGGCGCTGTTGAGCGGTCGTTCGCCACAGATCAAGCAGCAGTTGTCCGAAAGTTTGCTGGCTGTGGTGCAGGAGCTATGTGAATGGCCGACGGGCATTGAAGTCCAGCTGGCCGTCGAAATCCTCGACATCGATCGAGATTCCTACACCAAGATAGCCCTCTGAATTTCACGCCATTTCCTGCTCGTTGCAGGCCTTGACCACTTGCTCGCGCAGCCAGGTGTTGGCGCTGTCCTGATCGACATTCTGGCTCCACTGCATGTCGAGGCTGAATCCCGGCAAGCCGTTGGGCGCTTCGCAATGTTTGAAGATCGCGTCGTTGGCCAGCAATTGCTGGATACGCCGAGGCAGGGTCAGGATGAAGTCGGTGCCGGTGATCATCTTCAGTGCCGCGCTGTAGCTGTTGGAGCGCGCGACGATCTGGCGTTTTTGCGCCTGCTGCGCCAACCAGCCGTCAACCATGTTGGTGCTGGACGTCCAAGGTGTCGGGAACACGTGCCGGCGTTCAACAAAGGCTTGCAGGCTTAAACGCCGCTCCGGTGGTGAGGCACGTTTATCGAAGACACAGACCAGGTCATCCTCCAGCAGCATCCGGGATTTGAAATCGCCGTGACTGCGATGAAAGTTCGGGCCGAAGCAAATCACCAGGTCGAGGCTGCCGTCGCGTAGCTCTTCGGCCGGGATGTCGGTTTCGAACTTGTGCATGTTGACCATCACTGGAAGGTCGGCGAAATCGAAGCTTTTCAACAGGCGCGGCAGGATCAACTGCTCGAAGTATTCCGGTGCGCAGATATTGAAGGTGACGGGTTGCAGGGAGGGGTCGAATGCTGGCGCACCGGCGTGACACAGGTTGATGCTTTCCAGGATCTTCAGCACGTGGGTGTACATGGTGCTGGCTTTGTAGGTGGGACGCATACCCGCTCGGGTATTGATGAACAGTTCGTCTTCGAAACTGGTGCGCAGCTTTTTCAGGCAGTAACTCACGGTGGACTGGCTGACGCAGAGCGCCTCGGATACACCGCTGACGCTGCTTTGCTCATACACGGCAATAAACACCATGAGGTCCTGCATATCGAGCTTTCTAAGCAAGTTACTGTTCAGCATCCGTTGGGTCTCGCTGTGCTCCTTGCGCTGACTGTGCGCAAACTTGTGCGACAGATCCTAACGGAACGATGGTGCCAGGAGAATGCCTTGTAGGCTTTTTCATGGAAAGTTGTGGGGCAATTCCAGCGGTCTTCAGCCCTGAACGGCTGCAGGCACCCCGCGGCGACTGGACATCAGCAAGGCCCACATACCGATTCCGACCAGCAGCGCGCCGATGATTTCCAGCGGCAGTGGCGGCTGACGGAACCAGAACCAGTGAAAAACGGTGAGGAGCAGCGTGCTCAGGTAAATGTAGGAAATGACCGAGGAAGGGGCGATAACGCCGATGGCCCGATGCAGCAGCCAGAAGGTCGCCAGCGTGGCGAACACCGCCAGGTAAATCAGCCACCAGAAATCGCTCACGGTCAGCAATGACGCCGATCGCCAGCCGCCGCTGAATCCGCAGAATGCCAGCAGAAACAACGCGCCGAACAGCATGTTCCAGAAAGTCATGCCCACCGGGCCGCGCCCCTTGAGACTGCGGGCCTTGAGTCGTTGACTCAGGGGCGAGTAAAGCGCCATCGCCACGCAACCGACGCCATACACCGACACTGCATACAGCGATGGCAGCTCACCAGGGTCTGCGCCTTTCAACACCAGCAACACGGCCCCGGCAGCGGCCATCAGCATCGGCAGCACCCGCTGTTTCAGGTGGCTGTCGGGCATCAAAACCGCTTCGAACAGCATTGTCAGCAGTGGCACCAAGGTGAACATCGTTCCGGTGTTGACGGCCGAGGTGTAGCGCAACGCCTCGAACAGCGAGCCGAAATACGCCGCCAGCAGCAAGCCGAGCACGGCATGGCCGAACAGTCCGCGGACGGTCATGGCGCTATCGCCCTTGAACAGCAACAGCGGCAAAAACACCAAGGCGCAGAACAGCAGGCGCAAACCGGTCAGCAGGATCGGGTCGATGGCCTGGCTGACCTGTGCTGCCGCCGAGAACGATGCAGCGATCAACAGTGCCCAGAGCAACATGCCGAGGTGAGCGGCGGCGAAGCCAGTGTGGTTCATGATGTGGGTTCCCGGGTCAGCGAATGTGTTGGGCGTAATGCCGCGGATCGAAGCGCAAGACCATCAGGACCATCACTGCCATGACGCCGGTCAGTGACCACCAGGCCCATTCGAAGCTGCCGAGCTGGTCGCGGATCATCCCGGCAATCAGCGGCGAGAGACCGGCGATCAGGTAGCCGATGCCTTGCACGAACGCAGTCAGGCCACCGGCACGCCGGGGGTTGTCCAGATGATCCAGGGACACGATCAGGCTCATCGGGAACAGACCGCCGATGCCAAGCCCCAGCAGACAGGGCCACAACAGAGTCAGGTGTTGTGGGCTGAGAACAAGCCCGCAGAAACCGGCCATGATCAGCGCCAGCAACACCACCAGGACCACGCGCCGGTCACGGCTGCGGTTGGCGATGGCCGGTGTCAGCAGGCCGGACAACACTTCCATGGCGGTCAGGAAACCTAGCAGCAACCCGGCGTTTTGTTCGCTCCAACCCTTTTCCACGTAGTACGGCGCCAGCCAGGCCAGCACACAGGTGTAGGACGCAGTACCCAGGCCGAAGAAGATTGCGAGCAGCCAGGCGCGGGAATTGCCGAAGAACGACCCATTGCGCTGCGCCTGAGCAGGCTGCGCCGGCAGCCTTTCACGTTGCACGCACCAAAACAGCAGCGCTACCAGCGCCAGCGCCGCCCAGATCGCCAGGCCCACACGCCAGCTGCCAGTGCGGATCATCACCAGCGGCGCAAACGACGCCGCAATCGCTGCGCCGCCCATGATCGATGTGACGTAGAGCCCCATACACATGGAAACATTGTCGCTGAAGCGGGATTTGATCAGCGTCGGTATCAATGCCTGGATCAGCGCGATACCGATACCCGCCAGCACGGCGCTGAGGATCAGTTCGGCCGCGGAATCGAGGAATAACCGCGACACCGTGGCCACGCCGATGATCAGCAGCGAGAGCACCACGGTGCGTTGTTCGCCGATTCGTTGGCTGACGCCCAGCCCAAAGAACATCGCCAGCCCCATTGCCATCACTGGCAGCATGGTCAACAGCGAGGCCAGGCTGAAACTGAGCGCAATGTCACCGCGAATCGCCGACAGCAAAGGACCGACGGCGGCCATGGAAGGCCGCAGGTTCAGGGCGACAAGAATGATGCTGAACATCAGCCAGACGGCGGGGCGGGAGATTGCGCGAACGTTTTCCATCTATCGGACCTTGAATGACAAGGCGCCGATTAGGCGCGCGAGGCCTGCGGGCGGCAAATCAGAAAGTCCCAAGCAGTATTTAGAAATTAAATAACACCCCATACTCCCTGTAGCAGCTGCCGAAGGCTGCGTCCGGCTGCGAAGCAGACGCACATTCTGGCACCGGATGAACCTGCCATACCGCATTGGCTGATTTAACGGCTGCTTCGCAGCCGAACGCAGCCTTCGGCAGCTGCTACATGTCCGGTGGTGGTTCTCAATTGTTTAGTCAATCCGCAACCAAAGTTCTTCAAATCCTTATTTAACGACTTAACCTCCCGTGTGACGCTGCTGGTCATCTGTTCTCTGTGGTTTTCTCTATGGACGGTTGTCCCGTCGCACTTCCCTCCGAATTAGCCTTTTGGGCGCTGTGGCACTGCCGTCACGCGCGCCCACCGGATTCCTGCATTTCCCGTTGATTGTTCTTACAGGTCCCGCGCTATGCGCCGGGATCAAAGCGGCGACGCCTGTGCGTTTGCCTGACGCGGAAATAAGAGAATTCCCATGAGTGTTGCCACGACATCTTTCGCCACCCAGCAAGAAGCCCTGACCTTTCTGGAACAGAACCCGGATATCGAGATGTTCGAGTTGTTCATCCTCGACAACAACGGTGTACCGCGGGGCAAGTTGCTGCACCGCGATGAACTGCTGGCGGTGTACGAAAGCGGACGGCCATTGCCGAGCACCATTCTTGGTCTGACCATCAACGGCGATGACGTGGAAAACTCCGGCCTGGTCTGGGACGTTGGCGATATCGACTGCCGGGCGTACCCGATCAGCGGCAGTTTGACGCGCATGCCGTGGCGGCTGATTCCTACGGCGGCGGTGCAGGTCAGCATGCACCCGAAGGAGGGCATGCCCGCGACGATTGCCGATCCACGGCATCTGCTGGCGAAAGTCATCGAGGGCTTGCAGGCCGACGGCTATTACCCGGTGATGGCGGCGGAGCTGGAGTTCTACCTGCTGGATCAGCAGCGCGACAGCAACGGTCGGCCGCAACCGGCGCGGGATGTCGATGGCGGTCGTCCGCGCGGGACCCAAGTCTACGGATTGCGTGAACTGGAGCAGATCGAACCGTTTCTGGCTGATCTCTACAGCGCCTGCAAACTCCAGGGCATTCCGGCGCGCACGGCGATTTCCGAATACGCGCCGGGGCAAGTGGAAATCACCCTCGAACACCGCACCGACGCCTTGCAGGCGATGGACGAAGCGGTGCGCTACAAACGACTGGTCAAGGGCGTGGCACACAAGCACGGGATGACGGCGTGCTTCATGGCCAAACCGTTCGATGACTTGGCGGGCACCGGTATGCACATGCACGTCAGCCTGGCAGACAAGGAGGGCAACAACCTGTTCGCCAGCGAAGCCCCGGAAGGTACGCCGCTGCTCAAACAGGCGGTCGGCGGGATGCTCAGCACGTTGCTTGATTCGTTGCTGCTGTTCTGTCCGAACGCCAACTCTTACCGTCGCTTCCAGACCAACAGCTATGCGCCGCTGGCACCCACGTGGGGCGTGGACAATCGCACCGTGAGTTTGCGCGTGCCCGGCGGGCCGGCGTTTTCCCGGCATATCGAACACCGCATCTGTGGCGCCGACGCCAACCCGTATCTGGCGGCTGCGGCGATTCTGGCCGGGATCCATCGCGGTATTCGCGAACAACTCGATCCTGGGGCGCCGGTGGAGGGCAATGGCTACGCCCAGGCCACGGAACTGTTACCGACTGACTGGCTGACCACGTTGCGGGCGCTGGAAGGTTCGAACTGGGCACGGGAAGCGTTCGGCGGGGAGTTCCTCGGCGTGTACCTGGCGGTAAAACGTGCCGAGTATCGACAGTTCATGGGCGAAGTCGGCGAGCAGGACTGGCGCTGGTATTTGCATCAAGCCTGAACAGAATCTGAACCATTCACAAATCAGTCAAGAGTCTTGGTCTAATGCCACGAGCCAACTAATCGTTGGCTTCTTTTTCACAAAAAATTGAGGGTTGGCTACCTAAAATTAGTGCAATCGCGGTAAATGAAGTTTTCACATTTGCCGATGGCACTTCTTTTCAGGAACAGCCGATCATCATGTGGAAGATTAAAGCCGTGCGCCCCGAGTGGGTGACACTGATTGCCAGTGCCTTTCTGTTAACAGGCTTCAATCTTGTTCTCTGGCAGCACCTGTTTGAGATCACGGCATCTGACGGTCAAGGCATCGTCATGCGCGTGGTGTTCGGCTTGATTATCCTGGCGGCCTTCAACATTGTGCTGACCCTGCTGGCGTTCCGGTTTGTGCTCAAGCCGGTGTTGACCCTGCTCTTCATGATCAGCGCCGGAGTGGCGTATTTCATGAGCCAATATGGTGTTTTGATTGACACCGGCATGTTGCGTAACTTTGCGCAAACCAATGCGACAGAAGTGCGTGACTTACTCTCGATCAAGTTACTTGCCTATATTGTTTTGCTCGGGTTTTTGCCGTCATTTTTATTATGGCGAACGCCGGTTAGTTACCGTCACTGGCACCGTGAGCTACTCAGCAAAGTTCTCGTGAGTGTCGCGTCAGTTGCTGTGATCGGTGGTGTTGCGCTGGTTAACTATCAGGGCTTGTCTTCATTGTTTCGCAATCACCATGAGTTGCGCTTGATGGTGGTGCCGAGCAACTACATCGGCGCCTCGGCCGGCTATCTGCGTGAGCAGGTCGCGTCTGCGCAGCAACCCTTTGTCATGCTGGGCGAAGATGCCCGGCGAGATCCCGTCTGGCAAACCCACGGCCGCAAATCCCTGACCGTGCTGGTGGTGGGCGAAAGTGCCCGGGCGGAGAATTTCGGCATCCTGGGGTATGACCGTGACACCACACCCAAACTGGATAATGAAGCCGGCCTGATCGCTTTTACCGATGTGCATTCCTGCGGTACGGAAACAGCGGTGTCGGTGCCGTGCATGTTCTCCGATATGGGCCGCAAGAATTACAACGCCAGCAAGGCAAAAAACGAGGAAGGCCTGCTGGATGTACTCAAGCACGCGGGGCTCGACGTGATCTGGCGCGATAACCAATCAGGCTGCAAAGGCACTTGCGATCGGGTCACCCTCGACGACGTCAGTAACCTCAAGGACCCGGTACTGTGCGCCAATAGCGAATGCCGCGATGAAATCCTGCTGCAGGGTTTGCAGCACTTCATCGATACGCTGGATAAAGACACGGTACTGGTGTTGCACCAGATGGGCAGCCACGGTCCGGAATACTTCAAGCGCTACCCGAAAGAGTACGAACACTTCACCCCTGTTTGTGAAAGTAACGCCCTGAACAATTGCAGTCGCGAAAGTATCGTCAATGGCTACGACAACACCCTGGTGTATACCGACCACGTGCTGTCCACCCTGATCGATTTGTTGCGTAGCAATCAGGACAAAGTCGACACCGCGATGCTCTATCTGTCGGACCACGGCGAATCCCTGGGCGAGTACAACTTGTTCCTGCATGGCACGCCTTACATGCTGGCGCCGGAACAACAAAAACATGTCGCGATGCTGGCCTGGTTTTCCGACAGCTATCAAAAGTCGTTCTCGGTGGACACCCATTGCCTGCAACTGAGTCGCGAAAAGCCCTTGAGCCAGGACAACCTGTTCCATTCGATGCTCGGTTTGCTGGAGGTCAAGAGCAAGGTCTACAACCAGGACCTGGATATGTTTGCCGGATGTCGCGGTGCGGTGATCGACGGCGTTCTGGCCAAAGAGTAAGTGCTTCACCCTTTTTTGCATGCAGCTGTTTCAACACATCGCCTGTCCCGAGCATCGTTTGGCAATGCTCAAGGAATTCCATCGGGGTCGTCGCGATACGGTGATTGTGGCGATACGGATCGATACTCATTTCAAAGGCCGACGTACGAAGGCCGCTAGACCGTTGGCCAGCAAGGCCGACGTGGAATCCGAGTTAAATTGCACAGGTCAGTCATCAGGATTTACTGCCCGGCTGTGCGCGGATGCGTGTCTACGTACTGCGTAAGGCCCGCTAGTCTCCGCCTGTCAGACATTTCTTGCTGTTTGGCCGGCATTTTCGCTAAAGCTCTTGTTCAGTGAATGCGCGGAAATCGCCGGGGGCGATATATACTGCGCGCCATTCTTCAAGGGAGAGCCGTGTGGCCATCGATATTCACTGGATTCGCGACAACGATAGCCTCGGTCAGTTTTGTGCCGAGTGGCAGCAGCTGCCATTCGTTGCCCTCGACACCGAATTCATGCGGGTCGACACCTTTTATCCGATTGCAGGCCTGCTGCAGATCGGCGATGGCGTACGCGCTTACCTGATTGACCCGCTGACCATCGACAACTGGCAGCCGCTGGCCGCGTTGCTGGAGAACCCGGCCGTGGTCAAAGTCGTCCATGCGTGCAGCGAAGACCTCGAAGTCCTGCTGCGCCTGACCGGCAGCCTGCCAGCGCCACTGTTCGACACCCAACTGGCCGCCGCTTACCTGAACCTCGGTTTTTCCATGGGTTATTCACGGCTGGTGCAGGAAGTGCTCGGCATCGACCTGCCCAAGGGCGAGACCCGTTCCGACTGGCTGCAACGCCCACTTTCCGATACCCAAATCAGCTACGCCGCCGAAGATGCCTTGCACTTGGCGGAAGTTTTCGTACAGCTTCGTCCGAAGCTTTCTGACGACAAGTACGCCTGGGTCCTGGAAGACGGTGCCGAGCTGGTGGCCAATCTGCGCCGCGAAGTTGATCCGTATGAGGTCTATCGCGAAGCCAAGCTGGCCTGGAAGCTTTCCCGCGCCCAGCTCGCCGTGTTGCGTGAACTGTGCGCCTGGCGCGAGCGCGAAGCCCGCGCCCGTGATCTGCCGCGCAACCGCATCGTGCGTGAGCATTCCCTGTGGCCGTTGGCGCGGACTCAACCGGACAACCTCGGCGCGTTGGCAAAAATCGAAGACATGCACCCGCGTACCGTGCGTCAGGACGGCGAGTTTCTGCTTGATCTGATCAAGCGCTCTGGCAGTGTGTCGCCTGATCAATGGCCGCCTGCGGTGCCGGAGCCTTTGCCGGTGGACGCCGCCGCACTGGTCAAACAGCTGCGTGCGATCGGCCAGGCCGAAGCAGAACGCTTGAACATTGCGCCGGAACTGATGCTGCGCAAGAAAACCCTGGAAGCGCTGCTCAAGAGCGGCTATCCCAACGGTCCTTACCAATTGCCTGATTCGCTGCGTGGCTGGCGCCGCGAATTGATGGGCCAGGCGCTGCTCGACAGCCTGGCCACCGCCGGAGAACAGCCTTGAAACGTATTTGCTCCATTTATCGAAGCCTGAAGAAAAACGAGATGTACCTCTATGTGCTCAAAAGCGATGCACTGGAGCGCGTCCCGGAAAGTCTGATGGCGGCCTTCGGCAAACCGCATCACGCCTTCGACCTGGTGCTGACCCCCGAGCGCAAACTGTCGCGCGAGGACATCACCGTGGTGCTGGAAAACCTTGAGAAGCAGGGTTATCACTTGCAGATGCCACCGGCCGAAGACGAGTACATCGAACATTTGCCGGAAGAATTGCTGCGCCGCAACGACCCGATGTGACCGGCAGACAGGCTCTGTTCAGAGCCTTTATGAAACACTGGAATGATTTTGGCGATGGCCAGGGCGATGGAGCGTTACTCCGTCGGTGGCCGTCTGCTCTGTTTTTGAAAGGTTTGAACCATGCGCGTGCTGATTGCTGAACACGACCACCCGGTGTACGCCCAGCTGTTGCGTCAAGCAGCGCCCGACCTGGAAGTGCTGACCAGCGGCGACTCCGCCGAACTGGCCAGCCTGGCCGCTGATTGTCCGATCTGGCTCGGTCAGCCGGACCTGCTGGCGACCTTGCTGCGTCAGGGTCACGAACCACAATGGCTGCAATCGACCTGGGCGGGCATTACGCCGCTGCTGGCCGATGGCTTGCCACGTCACTATCGCCTGACTCGGGCGGTAGGGATTTTTGGTCAGGTCATGGCCGAATACGTGCTGACCTACATGCTCGGCCACGAGCGCGAAGTGCTGCCGCGGCTGGTCAGCCAGGTCGAGCGCAAGTGGGACAGTCGCCAGGGCCAAAGCCTGGCCGGCCGCAAAGTGTTGATCGTTGGCACCGGTGATATTGGCCAGACCGTGGCGCAGTTTCTTCTGCCGTTCGGCGTCGAGTTGTACGGCATCGCCAGCGAAGCCCGCGAGCAGGCGCCGTTTGTCGAAGTCGGGGCACTGGCTGATCTGCCGCGTCTGGTGGGTGAAGTCGATTACGTGATCAATCTGCTGCCGAATACGCCAAACACCCACGACCTGTACGACGCGGCGCTGTTCAAGCAGTTCAAGCCGACCGGGTTGTTCATCAACGTCGGGCGCGGCGTGGCGGTGGTCGATGCGGATCTGGTGGAGGCCCTGAAAGAAGGGCATCTGGCAGGTGCGGTGATCGACGTCTGCCGTCAGGAACCACTGCCGCAACGTCATCCGTTCTGGACTGCCTGGGGCTTGCTGCTGACCGGCCACAGTTCGGCACCGACCTCGCCATCGATGATGGTGAACCTGTTTGTCGAGAACCTGCGGGCGTATCAGGCGGGTGAGGCGTTGCGCGGGGAAGTGGATTTCAATCGCGGGTATTGAATTACACCGATGATCGTTCCCACGCTCTGCGTGGGAATGCATCCCGTGACGCTCTGCGTCACATCTCAAAGCGGAACGCGGAGCGTCCCTGGCGGCATTCCCACGCAGAGCGTGGGAACGATCGGGTTCAGCGCGCTTAGAGGGTGAAGTCGCCTTCAGCCGCCAACTCGCTCAGCGGGCGACGCGGGCTTGGCTCTTCGCGTGCTTGCAGGTACTCCGCCAGCGTTGCCTTGTCGCCCAGTTTGCCCACCGCCACCGCAGCGTGCAGCGCATAACCCTCTGGAATGTTCAGCTCCTTGCGAGTCAGGTCCTGGTCGAAACCGGCCATGCCGTGGGTGTGCCAGCCGCTGATGCTCGCTTGCAATGCCAGATGGCCCCAAGCAGAACCGGTGTCGAAGGTGTGCCACAAGGCCGGGGTTTCTTCGGTAGCGCCAGGCACCGCGAAGGTGGTTTTCGAGATCACGATCACCAGTGCCGAGGCGTGCTGCGCCCAGCCGCGGTTGAACTCATTCAGCAGGCCCAGGAAACGCTCCCAGTTTGGCGTATCGCGACGCGCATAGAGAAACCGCCAAGGCTGCGAGTTGTACGCCGATGGCGCCCAGCGCGCGGCTTCGAAGAAGCTCAGCAGGGTCTCTTCCGGGATGCTTTCGCCGGTAAAGGCGCGGGGCGACCAACGGTCGGTGAACTGAGGGTGGATGGCATAGTCGGCAACGCGTGGATTAGCGCTCATCGAGTGATTCCTTGCTACGTTTGAAAGAATGGGGCGACGCAAAACCCTACTGGGCGGCGCAATAACTGACAAGCTCGTTCTACCGGCAGTCGCCAACGCTTGGCCCACAAGGGCCTTGGCACTAGACTGGCGGCCTTTTCACCACCTGATGTTGATGCTTGAGCCATGGCCGCCAAAGTCGAACCGTTCTGGATACGCAAAACCCTCGATCAACTCGATAAAGAGGAGTGGGAATCGCTGTGCGACGGCTGTGGACTGTGCTGCCTGCAAAAGCTCGAAGATGAAGACGACAATAGCGTCTATTACACGCGTATCGCCTGCAAACTGCTGGACCTGAAAACCTGTCAGTGCACCGATTACCCGAACCGCCGCGATTTCGTCCCCGACTGCATCCAGCTCACACCAGGCAAGGCCGATGAGTTCAAATGGCTGCCGCCGTCCTGCGGCTATCGACTGGTCAGCGAAGGCAAGGACCTGCCACTTTGGCACCATCTGGTGTGCGGTGATCGCGATGCCGTGCACCACGCGCGAATCTCCCAGTCCGGGCGCATGCTCGCCGAAGGCAGCGTGGCCGAAGATGATTGGGAAGACCATCTGATTTTCCGGGCGGGTTGATTCCTCCACAAAATTTGTAGTGTTTGCTGGTATTCAGGGCTGCTACGCAGCCCAGCGCGAGCAAGGAGTGGGTATGGCTGTGGGATTTCGGCTGGCGTTGGCATTTGGGCTTTTGGCCCTGGGTTCGCCCGCGTGGGCGGCGAAGAAGGTTGATCTGGATTACCACGTACGCCTGTTGCCGCAAAGCGATCAGGCCGAAGTGCGGCTGACCCTGGCTCAGGGCGCGGCGGTGCGCAGTCTGGATTTCGACCTGGGCGATGGCAGTCACTACAGCGATTTCAAGGCCGACGGCCAATGGCAGCTCACGCCGGGCAAGCAGGCCCGTGGTGTCTGGCGTCCGGCCGCCGACAAGGCCAGCCTGACCTACCGCGTACGCATCAGCCACGGGCGCAAGAGCGGCAGCTTCGATACGCGCATGACGCCAACCTGGGCATTGATGCGCGGCGACGATCTGGTGCCGGCGGCCAAACTCGATCAGCAGGACGGCATCGAGTTGGTTTCACGCCTTGAGTTCGAATTGCCCGCAGGCTGGAAAAGCGTTGAAACCGCCTGGCCGCGAATCGGCAAGAACAAATTCCGGGTCGATAACGTATCTCGCTTGTTCGACCGGCCCACGGGCTGGATGCTCGCCGGCCACCTCGGCAGCCGTCGCACGCGGCTTGGGGAAACCGAGGTTACCGTTGCCTCGCCTCAGGGCCAGGGCATGCGCCGCATGGATGTGCTGACGCTGCTGACCTTTGTCTGGCCGCAAGTACAGGCGGTGTATCCCCGACATCCCGTCAAACTGTTGATCGTCGGTGCCAATGACCCGATGTGGCGCGGCAGCCTGGGCGCGCGCGAATCGATCTACCTGAACACGCGCCTGCCGCTGGTCAGTGAAAGCGGCAGCAGTGCATTGGTGCGGGAATTGGCGCAGGTGTTCGGACGGATCAACGATCAGCAGCGCAGTGACTGGATCAGCGAAGGATTGGCCGAGTATTACGCCATCGAACTGGTGCGCCGCGCCGGCGGCATGAGCGATGAGCGATATGAGGGTTTGCAGGCGAAGTTGGCCAAGGACAGCCAGAAGGTCACGACTTTGCGCGCTGAGCAGGTCAGCCCGGCGCAGGTGTCGAAAGCGGTCGTGTTATTGCAGGAACTGGATCGCGAGATTCGCCTGAAGACCCGCAACAAGCGTTCACTGGATGATGTGTTGCGCGGGGCGATGCGTTTGCAGAGCGTGGATACCAAGGAGTTTGTTCAGCTGGCCGAAAGCATCATTGGTGAATCTTCCCAAGTACTCGATAGCTCGCTCCTGAACTGATCGTTCCCACGCTCTGCGTGGGAATGCATCCCGTGACGCTCTGCGTCACCTCCAGAAGCGGAACGCGGAGCGTCCCTGGCGGCATTCCCACGCAGAGCGTGGGAACGATCAGTTCTAGGTCAAGCCCCGGGTTTAGGCGACTTCAACGAATCATCGCCGGTCACTGTGGCGGTATTGGTCGCCGCTTCGGCATTCGCCTTCAACCGGTTCAACTCTTCACCCGCCCGCTGAATCTTCGCCCGCACGTTGTTCATGTCCTGACGGCTTTTCTCGAGCAGGCTTTTCGCCGAACTGTGCCCGGTAATGCCACGCGCCAGGGCCACACCGCCGATCGCCACTTGAATCAACCCGAATACACCGCCGCGACGCAGGCCCTTGCCGACCATGATCACACCGCCGGCCAGGGAACCGATGCGTTCCCAACCCTGCACGTTCTGCTCAGTGTGAGTCTGGAACGGGGTGGATTCGATGCGTTCTACGCGTTTGAGCTCGCTCATGATCTGTCTCCTGGCTGGAATGCTGCTTCAAGAATAGATATTTAAGCTGACTGCCAAGGCGGGCGGCTTGTTCCATCGGATGTGAGGTGAATCAGCGGAATTTCGCCCCGGAGCGGGTGTTGAGTCCCTTGGACATGCGGTCATAGAGCACGACGTTGACGGTGGCCGCCAGGTTCATGCAACCGGTGGTCGGGATGTAGACCACATCTTCGCACCAGTCGCGAATCTCTTTATCCAGCGAGCCGTCTTCCGGGCCGAAGATGTACAGCGCGCGGTCCGGATGGGTGTATTCCGGCAGCGAACGGGCGCCGTCCACCAGTTCCACGGCGACCGGCACGCAGCCCAGCGGCAGGATTTTCTTCAGGTCGTCGATGCCGATCAGCGGAATGTCGTAGTGGACGCGCTTGGTATCGGTGACGAAGTCGGCGGCGCGTTCATAACGCTTGCCGGTGTAGAACACGGACGCCACGCCATAACAGCCAGCGGCGCGCATCACCGAACCGACGTTCTCCGGTGATTTGGGGTTATACAAACCAATGCAGCTGTACCGTTTGTCTGCCACGAGCGGGGTGCCTTCGGGGAAAAAACGGCGATTATACGGGGATTGGGGGGAGGGTGGTCAGTGATCGTTCCCCTGTGGCGAGGGGGCTTGCCCCCGTTCGGCTGCGAAGCAGTCGTAAAATCAGCAAGCGCGGTTTACCTGACTAACTGCTGCGGCTGATTTTGGGGCCGCTTCGCGACCCAACGGGGGCAAGCCCCCTCGCCACGGGGCCAAGGTCGACTTCAGTCGTCTTTCTTCATCAGGCCGGCCAACGCGGCAAACGGGTTATGCGTCGCCTTGGCGATTGTCGGCGAGCTCAGCGAGCCTTCACCGAAATACTGTTGATCGGTGTACCGCGAGTGTTCGTTGTCGTGGCAATACAGGCACAACAATTCCCAGTTCGAGCCATCCTGAGGGTTGTTGTCGTGGTTGTGGTCACGGTGGTGCACAGTCAGTTCGCTCAGGCGCTTGCCGGAAAACTCACGGGCGCAGCGACCGCACACGTGCGGGTACATTTTCAGGGCCTTGTCGCGGTAACCCATTTCCTTGTCGCGCTGGTTGTCGGCAAGGATGCGGTCCAGTTTCGACGTGTTGGTCGGTGTTGACGAACTCATGGGTTCACCTTTGTAAAAGACTAATGACGGAATTAAACGCAGTTTAGCTCAGCCCTTGAGCTTCTCGGCAATCCAGATGGTGTGACGGGTGCCTTTGTTGCCGTGGGCGAAGACCTGGACTTCCTCAGCCTTGAAGCCGGCCTTCTTCAGTTTGTCGGAAAACTGTCGGTCAGCGCTCGCGGACCAGACGGCCAGCACGCCCTTGGGCCGCAGGGCCTTGGCGCAGGCGCTCAGGCCGCCAGCGGAGTAGAGCCAGCTGTTGGCCTTCTGGGTCAGGCCTTCGGGGCCGTTGTCGACGTCGAGCATGATTGCGTCGAAACCTTGCGGCTCGGCTTGCAGGACCTTGGCCACGTCTTCCATGCGAATGACCGTGCGCGGGTCCAGCAGCGGGTTCCCGGCTTTCTCACCAAGCGGTCCACGGTTCCACTCCACCACGCCCGGGACCAGTTCGGCGACCACCACTTCAGCGGTCTTGCCCAGGTGCTTGAGGGCCGAGGCGAGGGTGAAACCCATGCCCAGGCCGCCGATCAGCACGCGCGAATTCGGCCGGCCGGCCACTTTACGGCACGGGATCTCCGCCAGAGCGTCTTCCGAGCCGTGCATGCGGGTGTTCATCAGTTGCCCGCCGTCGCCGCCCTGAATCTTGATGACGAAATCCTCACCGTATTCGAACAGGCACAAGGCACCGCCATTTTCAGGAATTGGAGTGGTGTCGAGCAGAACGAAACGTTTCATGGGACTCACTTGAGGAGAAATTGGCATAAGAGGGAGAAGGCAAACACGCGCAGTTGGGAGTAGCCTGCAAAAAGACCACAAGGCCAACGGAGCCATTGATGAAGCGCACCATTCTAACGGTCATTGCCTTGGCCGCGCTCTCGATAACTGCAGTGCAGGCCCAGCAGTTGCAAACCATTCCGACCAGCCCTGCGCCGCTGCCCGGTTCGCCCGGCACCGCGACCCCGACACCGTACCCGCAAATCACCCCGACCAGCGCACCCAAGGTCGGGCCCGGCAGTGGCGGTCCGCCGTTGGTGCCCATTGAAATGCCTGGGCCGCCCGCCAAGGACCAGCCACTGCCGGTGCCGGAGCAAAACCCGTCGAAAGCCAAACCGCCCGGCGGTTAAACCTGCTGCGAGAGCAGTTGCCCATCGGCCATGCGCAAGCGTTTGGAGAGGGAAACGGCGAGGGCGCGGATGATTTTGGCGGCGATTTTCGGTGCATCGTTGAGCATCTTTTCCAGCGAATCCTTGCCCAGGTTGAGCAGCTGGCAATTGCTGGCGGCCACGCAACTGGCCGAGCGGCGTTCGCCGTCGAGTACGGCCATTTCGCCGAACGCCCGACCGCTGCGCAACGTTGCCATGGTCACCAGGTGCCCGTCGCTGTTGGTTTTCTGCACCGCCACCTGGCCGGTGTGGATGATGCACATGAAGCTGCCGGCATCGCCCTCATGGAAAATCTCTTCGCCCTGAGCAATGGTGCTGATGCTGAAATAGCCCGAAGCCGTGGCGAAGTCCGCCGGCAGCAGTTGATCGAACAGGCCACAGTCCATCAGCCAGTCGCGAATTTCGTTGTTCAGTAAGGTCGGTTCTGACATGTCGTCACGGTCTTTTTCTTTTGTCTGTTGCAGGCTCGAATTTGAAATCACCGCAAATCCCTGTGGGAGCGGGCTTGCCCGCGATGACGATGTTACAGCCAATGATGATGTTGAATGGGATGGCCTCATCGCGGGCAAGCCCGGCTCCCACAGGGAATGTGTGTTGTCTCGGGCCCCTAGTGTCTGGTGTTAAGACCGACACGCCGAGCCAAGTTCCTCAGGCGATGCCCAAAACCTTGAAAACAAATGCGTATTCGAGAGCTACGTCACGCAATCCTTGATACCGACCGCTCATCCCGCCGTGCCCGGCACCCAATTCGGTCTTGAGCAGCAGGGGATTTGTGTCGGTTTTGGTCGCGCGTAATTTCGCCACCCACTTGGCCGCCTCCCAGTACTGCACGCGACTGTCGTTGTAGCCGGCGATCACCAGCATCGCCGGATAAGCTTGTGCGGTGACGTTTTCGTACGGGGCATAGGCCTTTATCCGCTCATAGACGTCCGGTTCTTCAGGATTGCCCCACTCGTCGTATTCGGTGACGGTCAACGGCAGGTCCGGGTCGAGCATGGTGTTCAGCACGTCGACGAACGGCACTTCGGCAATCGCAGCAGCAAACAACTCCGGCCGCTGATTGAGCACCGCGCCGATCAGCAGGCCACCGGCGCTGCCGCCGCTGATCGCCAATTGCTGTGAAGTCGTGAAGCTATTGGCGATCAGGTGTTCGGCGCAGGCGATGAAGTCGCTGAACGTGTTGTGTTTGTGTTCCTGCTTGCCGGCGCGATACCAGGCTTCGCCCAGTTCACCGCCGCCACGCACGTGAGCGATGGCGAACGCCACGCCACGGTCCAGCAGACTCAAGCGGGCGTGGGAGAACCACGGGTCGAGGCTTTCGCCATAAGCGCCATAGCCGTACAGATAAAGCGGCGTCGGCTTGCCGAGTGCTTCGCGTTTGACGACGAGGCTGATCGGCACTTTCGTACCGTCAGGTGCGGTCGCCCACAGGCGCTGACTGACGTAGGCATCGGCGTCGAACGGGCCAAGTACCGGGGTTTGCTTGAGGACTTTCTGCTCGCCGTTGCCCAATACCAACTGGCGGATTTGCGCCGGGCGGTTCAGCGCTTCATAGCGCAGGCGGATCCTGTCGCTGACGAACTCCAGACTGTTCTGTACATGAAGGCTGTAGGCCGCGTCCGGTAATTGCACGCGGTAGCTCGGCAGGTCTTGCGGATGAACTTCGATGATCGGCAAGCCACCCTCACGCAAGCTCAGGGTCATGGCACCGGCATTCAGGCTCATGCCTTCGATCATCACCGTGTCGCTGTGCGGGATCAGGTTTTGCCAGTCGGCCTCGGTCGGCGCCACGCCGGTGTCGGCGGCGTGGTACAGGGCAAAGTTGATGCCGTCGCGATTGGTGCGAATGAACCAGGTCCATTGACCGTCGAGCGCGCCGTGGTCGACGTCGTACTCATGGTCTTCAACCCTCGGAGCGATGCAGGTAAAAGCCTGCTGCGGCTGGAACGCATCGAGCACCCAGACTTCGCTGGTGGTTTTGCTGCCCAGGGACAGCAGCAATTGCTGCTCGGAACTGGAGCGGTAGCAATGCATGAAGAATCGACCGTCCGGCTCATGGAACACTTCTTCGGCCGCCGTACCGTCCAGCCGATAGCGGAACAGTTTGTGCGGGCGATGGGTGTCGTCCAGTTCGCCGAAGAACAGCGTCAGGCTGTCATTGGCCCAGGTCATGCTGCCGTCGCAATCCTGGAATTCCAGTTCACTGACACGGCCGTTGGACAATTCCTTCACGAACAGCGTGTAAATCTCATCGCCCGTGGCGTCGATGCTGTAGGCCAGACGCTGGTGGTCCGGGCTGATGCTGAAGGCGCCGAGGGAAAAGAAGCCGCCGTTGGCCAGTTCATTCGGGTCCAGCAGCAGCTGTTCCTGGCTTTCGTCGAGCTGCAGGCTGTCATCGGCAGGGCGTGGGCAGCGGTAGTGACGGGCATATTCATCACCGGCCGTGGTGCGCGTGTAATACAGGTATGGACCCCAAGGGGAGGGCAACGACAGGTCGGTTTCGAGAATCCGGGCCTTGATCTCTTCGAACAGGGTTTCACGCAACCCGGCCTGATCGGCGGTTTGCGCCTCTTGGTAGCGGTTTTCCGCTTTCAGGTAGTCGAGCACCGCCGAGGTGTCGCGCTCCTGCAGCCAGGCATACGGGTCGTCGCCTTCGGCCTTGTGGGCGATGGGAGCGTCGGAAACGTTGACGGATAGGGGCATGAAGGGCTCTCGAACAATGTACGGAATAAGGGCTTCGCAACGTGTGGGAGCGGGCTTGCTCGCGAAGGGGCCAGCACGTTCAACATCTCTGTTGACTGACACACCGCTTTCGCGAGCAAGCCCGCTCCCACAGGGGATGCGTTTTACAGACTGGTATTGGGGCAGCCTGACGTGCGAAAAGTCGTTACTATAAGCGCCTCTTTGCCTGCCTTGCCATGGACACCATGACCGAGAACGACTATCTGATCGCTTGGGGCCTCTACGCCTTCGCCGCTTTGGGCTGCCTGTTGGTGTGGATGCGCATTACCCGCTGGATGTGGCGCTGGCTGCGTGAGCCGCTACGGCTATTGGTTGCCGTGTTGCTGTTCTGCCCGACCATCATTGATCCGGTGAAGGAAAAAGTTGCCCCGGCCATCGCCATTACGGCCCTTGACCTGATGTTCAAGGTCGGCAACAACGCCTGGCGCGCGGTTTCCGACCTGTTCATGTACGGCATGATCGCCTTCGGCATTTACCTGGTATTCGTGGCGATCCGTTTCCCTATCGAACGTGCGGCCAACGCTCGCAAGGAACAGGCCGCCGCTGCCAAGGCTGCGGCCCGGGCCGATGAACCTGAAGAAGATCATCCATTCGGCGGTGCGGGCGATGATCGTTACGGTCGTCCACCGGTGCCGAGCAACCCTCAGCGAATGCGGGTCGAACCGCGACTGTAACCTGCCCCTGCCTTTCAGCGAGAATCCGAGCATGTGTGAGTTATTGGGCATGAGCGCCAATGTCCCGACCGATATCGTGTTCAGCTTCACCGGGCTGATGCAGCGCGGCGGCCGCACCGGTCCGCACCGTGACGGCTGGGGCATCGCTTTTTACGAGGGCCGTGGCCTGCGCCTGTTTCAGGACCCGGCGGCGAGCTGTGAGTCCGAAGTCGCGAACCTGGTGCAACGCTATCCGATCAAGAGCGAAGTGGTGATCGGGCACATCCGCCAGGCCAATGTCGGCAAGGTCTGCCTGTCCAATACCCATCCGTTTGTGCGTGAGTTGTGGGGCCGTAACTGGTGTTTTGCCCATAACGGCCAACTCGCGGACTTTCAACCGATCAAGAGTTTTTACCGCCCGGTCGGCGATACCGACAGCGAAGCGGCGTTCTGCGATTTGCTTAACCGCGTGCGCGCCGCGTTCCCGGAACCGGTCGAAGTCGAAGAACTGCTGCCAGACCTGGTGGCCGCCTGCGCCGAATACCGCAGCAAAGGCGTGTTCAACTGCCTGCTCAGCGATGGCGACTGGTTGTTCTGCTATTGCTCGACCAAACTGGCGCAAATCACCCGTCGCGCGCCCTTCGGCCCGGCGCGCTTGAAGGACGTTGATGTGATCGTCGACTTCCAGGCCGAAACCACGCCCAACGACGTGGTCACGGTGATCGCCACCGAACCCTTGACCGAAAACGAAACCTGGACCCGCTACGAACCGGGCCAATGGAGCCTTTGGCGACGCGGTGAATGCGTCAGCCAGGGCAAGACCGAATAAGGATTTCCCTTCATGTTGCTCAGTTATCTACGGCTGGTGTTGTTCGCGGCGGGCCTGTTGATCGGTGTCCAGGTGCCGGGGTTCATCAACGACTATGCCAAGCGCGTCGAAGCGCATCTGATTGAGGCGCAAACTGGTCTGAGCGGTTTTCAGGGCACGGCGAATCAGTTCTTCAAGGGTGACATGCAGGCATTGGTGGCTCATTACCGCGCCAGCGAAGACCCGATCTTTCGCAGCGATGCCGACAGCCTGAGCACCTTGCTGACCCGTCAACTGGCCCTCGATAAACAGTTCCAGGCCATGCAAGGCCCGTGGTACATCCGCTTGCTGCAGGTGGCATTGGCGGCTGATCCGGATATTCGCAAGGAAACCTGGAATGGCTACAGCTATCAGATCCTGCTGACGCCGGAAGCGATGATCTGGGGCATGAGCGGGGCGCTGCTGTTGTCGTTCGGCATTGAATGCCTGTTCCGTCTGATCGACTGGGTGGTGCTGGGCGGCAAACGCCTGCGCCAGAGCCGGCCGATCGAAGACCGGGATGTGCGGGGGTTGTAATGAGCGCCACCGACCTGTCGAATGATCGTTCCCACGCTCTGCGTGGGAATGCCTCAACGGACGCTCTGCGTTCGGCTCTGAATGGGACGCGGAGCGTCCCGGCTGCATTCCCACGCGGAGCGTGGGAACGATCAATTTCAGCTCACCGAAGGTTTGCTGAGGACGATGTAGTTTTCACCCACCTTCTTCGCATACCCATCCAGCACCTGCTGACATAACGAAACAATCTCCTCGACCCACTCCACGCCAACCCGCCACGACACCACCACCTGCAAATTCGGTGGCCGTTGGTCGATGGCCAGCAAGGTCAATTCCCCCCGCGCCAGTTCCTCGGCGACCAGCACCGGTGGCAGCGCACCAATACCGAAACCGTCCCGCAGCAACCGGGTGATCGCCGACACCGAGTTCACGCAGTTCAACCGTGGCGTCAGGATGCCGTTGGCCTGCATCAGGGCGAGAATTTCCTGATGCGGATGGGAGTTTTTCGAATAGGTAATGATCCGTTCCCGCGCCAGGTCGGCAATGCCGGAGTACTCGCGGTTGTAGATTGAGTTCGTAGCCACAATCCAGCCCATCGGATGACTGGCCAGTTCAAGGCTGCGCACACTTTCCTGACGCAACAGGTCGGTTTGCAGGATCAGATCAAGAAAGCCTTTTTGCAGCTGATCGCAGAGGTTGAGCGCTGTATCAGCCACCAGCTCGATTTCCACCAGCGGATAGTGATCCATCATTTGCGCCACCAACGGGCTCAGCCAGGTGTGGATGACGGTGTCCATGACACCGATCCGGACCCGTCCGACCTTGCTTGAGCGCGTCTCGATCGAGTGCTTGAGCGCCTGCATCGTATCCATCATCTGCTCGGCATATTCGAGCACTTTCAGGCCTTCGGGCGTCAGGCTCACGCCGCGAGAATCGCGCAGGAACAGCTTCACCCCGAGCTCGCCTTCGAGCACGGCGATACGGCTGGAAATCGACGCCTGGGTGGTGAAGAGCTTGTCTGCCGTCAGGCGAAAACTCTTGAGTCGGGCGACCCAGACAAAGGTCTCGAGAAACTTCAGGTTCATAGGGACAAGTTTTTCTTATGTCTAAAGCGGGTTTTTATTAGTTGGACGTAGCAGGGCCGTCAGCCCAAAAATCAGGCCATCCGGTCCCCACGATAGGCGTCGTCGGGGTTCAGAACAATACCAATAAAAATTAGCGCGGAGATTTGCCATGAGTGCGCCCGACACGCTCGACATCCCCAAAGCCACGGTTCGCCCGGGACCTTTCGACTGGTACCGCAACATCAATCAGCAGGAACGCCGCACGTTCTGGAGCTGCAAGATCGGCTATGGCCTGGACGGCATGGACACCCAGATGCTCAGCTTTGTGGTGCCGACCCTGATTGCGATGTGGGGCATCACCACCGGCGAGGCCGGGCTGATTCACACCAGCACCTTGATCGCCTCGGCCATCGGCGGTTGGGTGGCGGGGATTCTCTCCGACCGCATCGGTCGCGTCCGCACTTTGCAACTCACCGTGCTGTGGTTCGCCTTCTTCACCTTCCTCTGCGGTTTCGCCCAGAACTACGAGCAACTGCTGATCAGCCGCACGCTGATGGGCTTCGGTTTCGGCGGCGAATGGACCGCCGGCGCGGTGCTGATGGGTGAAGTGATTCGTGCCAAGGACCGCGGCAAAGCGGTGGGCATGGTGCAATCCGGCTGGGCATTGGGTTGGGGACTGACGGCGATCCTGTATGCGCTGCTGTTCTCGGTACTGCCGCCGGAAGACGCCTGGCGCGCTCTGTTCCTGCTTGGCATCGTGCCGGCAATCTTTGTGATCTTCGTCCGCCGACTGGTCAAGGACCCGGAAATCTATCGCGAAGCCAAGGCCAAGCAAGAACCCAGCAACCCGGCAAAGTTCTACGAGATCTTCGCTCCCGGCATCCTGTTCACCACGATTCGCGCGTCGGTACTGACCACTGGTGCCCTCGGCGGTTACTACGCGATCACCTCCTGGTTGCCGACCTTTCTGAAGAACGAACGTGGTTTGAGCGTACTCGGTACGGGCGGTTATCTGGCGATGGTGATCGTCGGTTCCTACGTCGGTTACGTCATCAGCGCGTATTTGACTGACATCCTCGGGCGTAAAAAGAACTTCATACTGTTCGCGGTCGGCTCGTTCACCATTGTTCTGCTCTACACCCAATTGCCGGTCAGCAATGGCGTGATGCTCTGGCTGGGCTTTCCTTTGGGCTTCTTCGCTTCGGGGATTTTCAGTGGCATGGGCGCGTTCTTGACCGAGCTGTTTCCAACGCGGATTCGCGGTTCGGGCCAGGGCTTTTGCTACAACATAGGCCGGGCGCTGGCGGCATTGTTCCCGCTGTTGATTGGCTTGATGAGCCAGAAGGTGCCATTGAGTGTGGGAATCGGTGCCTTTGCGGCGGTGTCCTACGGAGTAGTGATCCTTGCTGCCCTGAGCCTGCCGGAAACCCGTGGCAAGCAACTCGAGGCCGAGTAACTGATAATCTGCGGGCAAATGCCTACAGCTAAAAGAATAAAACCTACAGGAGTGTTCACCGTGAACCGCCTGCTATTGAACTGCGACATCGGCGAGAGTTTCGGCAACTGGACCATGGGTCTGGATGCCGAGGTCATGCCCTTCATCGATTGCGCCAACATCGCCTGCGGCTTCCATGCCGGCGACCCGAGCATCATGCGCAAGACGGTCAGCCTGGCCTTGAGCAACGGCGTGCAGATCGGCGCACATCCGGCGTATCAGGATCTGGTCGGCTTCGGCCGTCGTTCCATGGCCTACACCGCCCAGGAACTTCAGGACATTGTGCATTACCAGATCGGCGCTCTCGACGGCATTTGCCGGGCCCAGGGCGGGCGGGTGAGTTACGTCAAACCGCACGGCGCGATGTACAACGACATGATGGCCAACCCGGCGCAGTTGCGCGCAGTGCTTCAGGCTGTGGCGGCCTATGATCGCCAGTTGCCGCTGATGTTGATGGCCACTCGCGACAACAGCGCAGCCCAGCAATTGGGCGATGAATACGGCGTGACCCTGTGGTTCGAAGCCTTCGCCGATCGTGCTTACAACAGCGCCGGAATGCTGGTTTCGCGACAACTGCCAGGCGCAGTGCATCACGATCCCGAGACAATCATCGAACAGGCGCTGACCATTGCTCGCGGCGGCAACCTTACGGCCAGCGATGGCAGTGCCCTGCGCTTGCAAGCCAACACCCTTTGCGTACATGGCGACAATGCCAGTTCGGTAGCCGCCGTGCGGCGTATTCGCGAAGCACTTGATCAGCAGAGCGCGCCATGAAACTGCGGGTAGAAGTGGTGGCGCTGGATTGCTTGATGGTCCGTCTGTTCGATGAGATCAGCGAGGCCAACATGCCGTGGATGCTCGCCGCCAGTGAAAGTCTGCGTGCTGCGTTCGCCGGGCATCTGATCGATCTGGTGCCGTCCTATACAACGTTGATGGTGCATTACGACCTGACCGCGTTGAGTCCGGCCCAGGCTCGGGAGCTGATCGCCGAGGCTTTGATCGATCTGTCGCCCAACGCCTGCACCCGCGGCAAATGTCATGTGTTGCCGGTCTGGTATGACTTGAGCGTTGGCCCGGAGTTGAGCCTGTTGTCCCAGCGCAGCGGATTGGCCGTGGATGAAGTGATCCGCCGCCACAGCGAGCGCGAATATCAGGTGTTCGCCCTGGGTTTCGCGCCGGGTTTCGCTTTCATGGGGCTGGTGGAAGAAGCGCTGGCGGCGCCGCGTTTAAACACTCCGCGTAAAAAGGTGGCCGCGGGAAGCGTCGGCATCGCCGAACGGCAAACCGCCGCTTACCCGGTGGTGTCTCCCGGTGGCTGGAATCTGATCGGCCGCACCCCGGCCAAATTGTTCGACCGCGAACGCGACGGCTATAGCCTGATGCAACCGGGCGACACGGTGCGTTTCGAAGCCGTCAGCCATGCCGAATTCATCAATCTGGGCGGTGATGACACGCCGTTGGAGGCCCAGGCATGAGCCGTCTATCAATACAAGCGAGTACACCGCTGTGCCTGTTGCAGGACGCTGGCCGTTTCGGCGTGCGGCATCTGGGCGTGACCCAGGGCGGGGCGGCGGATTGGCGATCGATGTCTTGGGCCAATTGGTTGCTGGGCAATAGCCTGGATGCACCGGTGATTGAAATCACCCTCGGCGGGTTTACCGTCGTCGCCGAAGAGGATTGCGTGCTGGCGTTGGCCGGGGCGGATCTGGGGGCGCAGGTGGATGGCGAGGCGTTGGCACCGTGGCGCAGTTTCAGGCTGAACAAAGGTCAACAGTTGCAATTCACTCAGCCGCTGCTTGGGGCCCGGGCTTATTTGGCGGCCCCGGGCGGATTTGATGCGCCAAAGGTGTTGGGCAGCAGCGCAACGGTGGTCCGTGAGGAACTCGGCGGGCTGGATGGCATGGGCCGGGCGTTGGCCAAAGATGCGCGGTTGAGCTACTCGGGCAGCTCGCTGCTTTTGCTGCGGGAACTGGCGCCCGAACAGGTACCGGATTTCAAACTCAACGCGCCGCTGGACCTGGTCCTTGGTGCGCAGATCGGCGAGTTCAGTGGACAGAGTTCGTTTGACGCGTTCAACAGTGTCTGGACCCTCGACAGCCGTGCCGACCGGATGGGCATCCGCTTGCTGGGAACGGCGTTGCAGTATCAGGGTAAGCCGATGATTTCCGAAGGCATCCCGCTGGGTGCGGTTCAGGTGCCGCCGGACGGGCAGCCGATTGTGCTGCTCAATGATCGGCAGACCATTGGCGGCTATCCGCGAATGGGGGCGTTGACGCCATTGGCGTTGGCGCGGCTGGCGCAGTGTTTGCCGGGGGCGAAGGTGCGGTTGAAGCCGGTGGTGCAGGATGTCGCGCATCGTGAACACGTCGAATACCTGCGCCGGTTTGCCTCGCACTGATTGTTCCCACGCTCCGCGTGGGAATGCCGCCCGGGACGCTCCGCGTCCCTGTGACGCGGAGCGTCACTTGATGCATTCCCACGCAGAGCGTGGGAACGATCAACGATCAGCAGTGTGGGAACGATCAGCGCTCTATTTGGAAAGAAACCGCATCCCTTCCTCCAACCCCCGCAACGTCAGCGGGTACATCTGGTCGTTAATCAAGTCCCGCACGATGTTGGTCGACGACGTATAGCCCCACGTATCTTTCGGATACGGGTTGATCCAGATGACCTTCTTGTACTTCTCCATGAACCGCTGCATCCACACATAACCCGCTTCTTCGTTCCAGTGCTCGACGCTGCCGCCGGCCTGGGTGATTTCGTACGGGGCCATGGCGGCGTCACCGATGAAGATCACTTTGTAGTCGGCGCCGTATTTGTGCAGCAGGTCCTGGGTCGAGGTACGTTCGGAGGTGCGGCGCATGTTGTTCTTCCACACCGATTCATAAACGAAGTTGTGGAAGTAGAAATACTCCAGGTGCTTGAACTCGGTCTTGCAGGCCGAGAACAGCTCTTCGCAAATCTTCACATGGGCGTCCATCGAGCCGCCGATGTCGAACAGCAGCAACAGCTTGACGGTGTTACGCCGCTCGGGTCGCATCTGGATGTTCAGCAGCCCGGCATCGCGCGCGGTGTGGTCGATGGTGCCATCGATGTCCAGCTCTTCCGCCGCGCCCTGACGGGCGAATTTGCGCAGCCGTCGCAGGGCCACCTTGATGTTGCGCGTGCCCAGTTCCACCGAGTCATCGAGGTTTTTGTACTCGCGCTGATCCCAGACCTTGACCGCTTTGCCCTGGCGTTTGCCGGCATCGCCGACCCGAATGCCTTCCGGGTTGAAGCCACCGGAGCCAAACGGGCTGGTGCCGCCGGTGCCGATCCATTTGTTACCGCCGGCATGGCGTTCTTTCTGTTCTTCGAGGCGTTTCTTGAACTCTTCGATCAGCTTGTCCAGGCCGCCGAGAGACTGGATCGCCGCCCGCTCTTCGTCGCTCAGCGAACGCTCGAACTCCTTGCGCAACCAGTCTTCCGGAATCAATGCCTGAAGGTGATCGTCGAGTTTTTCCAGACCGTTGAAATAGGCACCGAACGCCCGGTCGAACTTGTCGAAATGCTTTTCGTCCTTCACCAGAATCGCCCGGGACAGGTAATAAAACTCGTCCATGTCGGCGAAGGTCACGCGCTGTTTCAGCGCGTTGATCAGGTCCAGCAGCTCTCGTACCGAGACCGGCACCTTGGCCGCGCGCATTTCATTGAACAGGTTAAGCAGCATGGCTATCGCCCTCTATCTTGTTAAACAGAGGGATCAGCGAGTGCCGCGACGGCTCATGAACGCCAGACGTTCAAGCAACTGCACGTCCTGTTCGTTCTTCACCAAAGCGCCGGCCAGCGGTGGAATGGCCTTGGTCGGATCGCGCTCGCGCAGTACCGCTTCACCGATGTTGTCGGCCATCAGCAGCTTCAGCCAGTCCACCAGTTCGGAGGTCGATGGCTTTTTCTTCAGGCCCGGCACCTTGCGCACGTCGAAGAACACGTCCAGCGCTTCGCTGACCAGGTCTTTCTTGATGTTCGGGTAATGCACGTCGACGATCCGCTGCATCGTGACGCGGTCCGGGAAGGCGATGTAGTGGAAGAAGCAGCGGCGCAGGAAGGCGTCCGGCAGTTCTTTTTCATTGTTGGAGGTAATGATGATGATCGGGCGTTTCTTGGCCTTGATGGTTTCGTCGATCTCGTAGACGTAGAACTCCATCTTGTCGAGTTCTTGCAGCAGGTCGTTGGGGAATTCGATGTCGGCCTTGTCGATTTCGTCGATCAGCAAAATCACCCGCTCTTCGGATTCGAAGGCTTCCCAGAGCTTGCCCTTTTTCAGGTAATTGCGAACGTCGTGGACCTTTTCCGTGCCCAGTTGCGAGTCGCGCAGACGGCTGACCGCGTCGTACTCGTACAGGCCCTGATGCGCCTTGGTGGTGGATTTGATGTGCCAGGTGATCAGTCTGGCGCCGAAGGACTCGGCCAGTTGCTCGGCGAGCATGGTCTTGCCGGTGCCCGGTTCGCCCTTGACCAGCAGCGGACGCTCCAGCGTGATGGCGGCGTTGATCGCCAGCTTCAGGTCATCGGTGGCGACGTAGGCCGGGGTGCCTTCGAACTTCATCTGCTAATCCTCGAACGGTAAACGCCGACCTGAGCGAAGCAGGGCGGGGCGCAATAATGGGTCAGGCTCGACTATAACGCGGTGCCCGGTCGACTGTGAACGCAGACGGATTATTCAGTCTCTGAATGGGGCGTCACATCTTGACTCAGTCTCGGCCCCTAGCCAGTATTGAGCTATCGCCATTTTGGCGATAGCTTGCGGGGCATGTCTACTAAATACCGATTTCGCGATACGTACCGCATTCAGTTGCGCGAGAAGGACCACCCGCCGCCCCATGTTCACCTGACCGGCGGCGGGCTCGACGTGATGCTTAGCCTTGAAACCGTCGAAGTGATGGTGGGCAAGGCGCCGCCGCTGATTATCAAGGAAGCGCTGGCGTGGGTCAGGGCCCATCAGGTGCAATTGCTGGAGGATTGGAAACGATGTTACCCATGAAACGACCACGGCTGTCGTCCGTGCAGGCGTTGCCGGATTACCGCCTTATGCTGACCTTTATCGACGGTCAGCAACTGAACCTCGATTTGAGTCGGGACCTGCGCGCCTATCCAGGGTTGCAACCCTTGTTGGAAATGAGCGCTTTCAATGGGGCAACCCTGGGCGACGATGGCTGGAGTGTCGACTGGCCGGAACTGGACATCCAGATCGGCGCAGACACCCTGTATCTGGATGCTCTCGCACAAAATGCAGTGGACGAAAACACCCGGATCTTCATCGACTGGCGTGCCCGCACCGGGTTGCCGCTCAATCAGGCGGCCGAAGCGCTGGGGGTCAGTGCCCGCAGCATCACGCGCTACAGCAGTGGTCGAGAAGTTGTCCCGCGATCGCTGGCGCTGGCCTGCCTGGGTTGGGACTTCTTGCAGCAGCAATCGAACCCGGCGCGGGCGGCTGAAGAAACCGGTCGTTACACCGTTATACGTAAGCCTTAACCGGCGTCCGGCTTGGGCCGTTCGTATTGGGCGTTGAACGCCTGGACGAAGCCGTTGCGCAAAATCTGCAAAAAAGCCTCGAATGCGCTGATATCCCGCTGATGCACGCTGCCCCTGAGTTGTACGCGAGTGGCGAACTGGTTTTTCGGCTGGTTCTTCAGCACATTCTCGGTGCCCCCAACGAGTGCTTCCCAGATGGAGCGAAAAATCCCTTTGTCTTTGTTTTCCACGTCCTGTTGCCAATTGAATACATCGACGTCCTTCAGCAGCGGTTTGATGTAACCCGTCAATTGAGCTTTTTTTGCCTCGGCTTCAATGACCACATCTCCGTGACCGGCATTGAAGTCGAACTTGCCATACGCCGAGGCGAAGTCGTTCATGCGTTTGAGTTCGATGTTTTTGACCCGCAGGCGAAATTCGAAATCTTCAAAGTTGCTTAAAGGGTCGAAGGTCGCGGTGGTTTCCAGCGGTGCGTGTCCCAGCAACAGGGCTTTGCCGTCGAAACGGGCGTCGCGTTTGCCTTTGGTGTCGACCACGTTGGTCAGGTTGTAAACGCTGGCATTGACCTGGGTGGCATTCATGTTCACGGGCGGTTTTGAATTGAAGTTTCGAAAGGTCACCCGCCCGTCGTTGATCCGCACTTCGTTCAGGGTTATCGGCAGCAGTTTTTCCAATTGTGCCCGCCAATCGGTGCCTTGACCGGTCTGGGAGTTTTTCTTGTTGGCACCGCCGTCGACGAAGTTCACCTCGGGTTTGTCGAACTGCGCCTCGGCCACCACGGCGTGGTCATACCAGAGTGAGTGCCAGCTGACGGAGAGGTCAATCAATGGCGCGTTGACGAAAGGCACGGGGACCTTGCCATTGACCTTGACGATTTTCAGTCCGTTGATTTTGTAGGCGCCACGCCACAAAGCCAGGTCTACGTCGGTAATCTGGCCGCGATAATCCCCCATGTTCGCCAATCTCTCGTTGAGGTAATCGCGCACCAGATAGGGCAGGGCGACATGCAGCGCAATCAGCAGCACAACGAGGCCGGCGAGGGTCCATAGGGGCCAACTGTATCTGCGTTTCATGATGGCAAATCTCTGGCGTTGTAAAGCCATTGACTACGGCGGTTCCAGGACGTTCGACTGACTGGACGACCAAGGGCAACAGGCATACCTTGGAGAGCTTATTTAACGCTGTATAAGGACCCAGCCATGAGCCGTATCTACGCTGACAACGCCCATTCCATCGGCAATACACCGCTGGTGCAGATCAACCGTATCGCCCCGCGCGGCGTGACCATCCTGGCCAAGATCGAAGGGCGTAACCCTGGTTATTCGGTCAAGTGCCGGATCGGTGCGAGCATGATCTGGGACGCCGAAAGCACCGGCAAACTCAAGCCGGGCATGACCATCGTCGAACCGACCTCAGGCAACACCGGTATCGGCCTGGCGTTCGTTGCTGCGGCTCGCGGTTACAAGCTGATGCTGACCATGCCGGCATCCATGAGTATTGAGCGACGCAAAGTGCTCAAGGCTTTGGGCGCCGAACTGGTACTGACCGAACCGGCCAAGGGCATGAAAGGAGCGATCGAAAAGGCGGCTGAAATTGTCGCCAGTGCCCCGGCGACCTACTTCATGCCGTCGCAGTTTGAAAACCCGGCCAACCCGGCCATCCACGAAAAAACGACGGGACCGGAAATCTGGAACGACACCGACGGTGCAGTCGATGTACTGGTGGCAGGCGTCGGAACAGGTGGGACCATTACCGGGGTTTCGCGGTATATCAAGAATACCCAGGGCAAGCCGATTATTTCGGTGGCGGTGGAACCTGTGGTGTCGCCGGTCATCACCCAGGCAATAGCCGGTGAAGAAATCAAGCCGAGCCCTCACAAGATCCAGGGCATCGGCGCCGGTTTTGTGCCGAAGAATCTTGATCTGTCGATGGTCGATCGGGTTGAGTTGGTCAGCGATGAAGAATCCAAGGCCATGGCCCTGCGCCTGATGCAGGAAGAAGGGATTTTGAGCGGCATTTCCTGCGGCGCCGCCATGGCAGTGGCCGTCCGCCTGGCTGAAACCCCGGAAATGCAGGGCAAGACCATCGTGGTAATCCTGCCGGATTCTGGTGAGCGTTACCTGTCGAGCATGCTGTTCAGTGATCTGTTTACCGAGCAGGAGAATCAGCAGTAGGCGTTGCGATTTCAGATTAAGCGGGGAGGGGGTTGATTCGGGTCAGCCCCCGTTCAGGAACCTTGTGTTAAGAAGTGCGTCATTGCGCATTTCTTGACACTGAATGTCGAGAAACACGGGATTCTTCCCGAGGCCGGTCATGTTGATCATGGCTGGCTGCCACGTCGGGTAAATGGCGTTGTGCAAAGTTGTCTACTATCAAGGAGTTGTTGATGACCGTTTCATTTGCCGCAAAGACGTCGTTTTTGTTGCTGTTCTTCGGCAGCACTCTCTATGTGCACTTGCGCGGCAAGGCGCGTTTGCCGGTCTTGCGTCAGTTCGTCAACCACTCGGCGTTGTTCGCGCCTTATAACGCCTTGATGTACCTGTTCTCCAGCGTGCCATCCAAACCGTATCTTGACCGCAGCAAGTTTCCGGAACTGGATGTGCTCAAGGACAACTGGGAAGTTATCCGCGACGAAGCGATGCATTTGTTCGACGAGGGTTACATCCGCGCCGCCGAAAGAAACAACGACGCCGGGTTCGGTTCGTTCTTCAAGAAAGGCTGGAAGCGCTTTTACCTCAAGTGGTACGACAAACCACTGCCATCAGCCGAAGCCCTGTGCCCGAAAACCGTGGCACTGCTCAGCCGCATTCCCAACGTCAAAGGCGCCATGTTCGCGTTGCTGCCAGGCGGCAGCCACCTCAATCCGCACCGTGATCCGTTCGGCGGTTCCCTACGTTATCACTTGGGGCTATCGACGCCGAACTCTGATGATTGCCGGATCTTCGTCGACGGTCAGGTCTACGCCTGGCGTGATGGCGAAGACGTGATGTTCGACGAAACCTACGTACATTGGGTCAAGAACGAAACCGACAAGACTCGGGTTATCCTTTTTTGCGACATCGAACGACCGCTGAGCAACCGCCTGATGACTCGTCTCAACCGCAGGGTCAGTGGCTTTTTGGGTCGCGCCACGGCACCGCAGAATCTTGAAGATGAACATGTTGGCGGGATTAATCATGTTTACGCATGGAGCAAGCATTCCAGTGACAAGTTCAGTGGCGCGATAAAACGGTGGAAGCGTCGCAATCCCAAGGCGTACCGAGTGCTGCGGCCAGTGCTCGCAGTGCTGGTGTTGACGTGGTTGGGGTATTGGTTATTTGGGTAATCTCGATTCCTGAATGAAAAAAACGCTCCTTAGGGAGCGTTTTTTATGCAGCCTGTTCGCCAAGGGATTGGTGTAAGACGCTTGCTCATGGGTTCTTCAGCCAAGTCATTGCAATCCATGTCAGTCGCTGGTTATAGTCGGCGCTCGGTGAGTTTCATGACTCACCTCCCGAGCCCTCAAAAAAGATCAGCCCAATGCCTGCTTTCCTCATCAACGCGGTAGTCGATTCAGCGGTCAACGCTGGCGTCGTGCCGTGCGGGAATCAGCAGCCTGCGCAGATCAGTCATTACCCCCCACCTGTCAGTAGCACGCCGGTGTGCGCAGTCGTATCACCGCCAGGCGTTGGCTTCTCGGGCTGATCAGCTTTTTTCTGCTGTTCCTGTGCCCCTCTGAAAAGCGCCTGAAAAACTACTGAATTTCAGCTTCGGCTGAGTTGGCTTTTTGCCTGACTACAGGTGGTATCCATGTTTGTCCTTTCGAAACAATCCGCGCTCGCGGCGGCGTCCACGAGCCTGTTCGTTCTGCTGTGGAGCAGCGGGGCGATCTTCTCCAAATGGGGCCTGGCCCATGCGTCACCTTTTGCTTTTCTGTTGATTCGCTTCGCTATCGCAATCTGCGGATTGGTGCTTTTGATGCCGCTGCTCAAGCTGAAACTGCCCAAGGGCGGCAAGCCGATGGTGTATGCGATGGCCACGGGTGTGGTGTTGCTGGGGGCTTATCAGATTTTCTATCTGCTGGCCCTGGACCTGAAAGTCACACCCGGCGTCATGGCGACGATCATGGGCGTGCAGCCGATTCTCACGGTGGTGATCATGGAGCGCCAGCGGTCAGCCAGCAGAATGTTTGGTCTGACGCTGGGGTTGGCCGGGTTGATCATGGTGGTGTATCAGGGCATAGGTCTGGCCGGTATGTCGCTGGCCGGGATGCTCTTCGGTTTGCTGGCGCTGGCGAGCATGACGTTCGGTTCGATCATGCAGAAGCGCATCACCGACAATCCCCTCGGCACACTGCCCGTGCAGTACCTGGCGGGGCTGTTGCTCTGCGGAGTCTTCGTTCCGTTCCAACCTTTTCATTTCGAACACAGCACCGGTTTTATCGTGCCGGTGTTGTGGATGGGATTGGTCGTGTCGGTACTGGCAACCTTGCTGCTGTATCGCTTGATCGCCCGGGGCAACCTGGTGAATGTCACCAGCCTGTTTTACCTGGTGCCGGCGGTAACGGCGGTGATGGACTACCTGATTTTCGGCAACCGGCTGGCGGCGTTGAGCATGCTGGGCATGTTGCTGATCATCGTTGGATTGGTGTTCGTATTCCGTAAAAGCGCTTGAAACAGAACAAGGCGCTGCAGAACGCCAATCCGCTGGGGATTCGGCGGCTGGTGGATGGCGAAATGAGTGACGCGGCATTGTAGTTTGCGGTGATGAAAGTCTAAAAGCATCGCGAGCAGGCTCACTCCCACAGGGGGCTTCGGTGCACACACTGTCTGTGTTCGCCGGAGATCCACTGTGGGAGCGAGCCTGCTCGCGATGGCGTCATCAGCCGCACCACCTAACTACTTGGCAACCACCTCTTTTGGCTTCACCACCGCCGTCTTCAACACCAACCACAACGCCGCCGCAATCAACACCCCGCCATAGATGTGCGCCATCGACAACGGCTCATCCAGCAACAACGCCCCCCACAGCACCCCGAACGGCGGAATCAGAAAGGTCGTGGTCATCGACTTCACCGGCCCGACCGAGCTGAGCAGGCGGAAGTAAATAATGTACGCAAGCGCCGTACACACCAGCCCCAAACCCAGCAGCGACAACCAGACATTCCAGCCGCCCCAGCTCTCCGGTGGCTGGCTGATCACGCTGTAACCGAACAGCGGCAACAGAAACAACGTCGCACCCAGCATGCTGCCCACCGCCGACAGACGACTGTCGAGGCCGCCGGCGTGATCGAGCCAGCGCCGCGCAAGGAAACCGGCGAAACCGTAGCAGGTCGTGGCGAGCAGGCAGGCGAGGGCGCCCATTAGCAGTTCCATGTCGAACGCCACCGGACCGGCTCGGGTCAGGATGCCCACGCCAAGCAGCCCGAGGAACACGCCGCCGAGCTTGGCGGCGGTGAGCCTTTCATGGAAGAACAGACCGCCGATCAGCACGCCCATCAGTGGCGTGGTGGCGTTGAATATCGCCGAATAACCGGCCGGCAGCACTTGCGCGGCTACTGAATAGAGGGTCGCCGGTATCCCGGAGTTGATCACTCCGAGCAGCATCACGGTTTTGAGTTTGCCTTTGAAATCCCAGCTGATGCGCATCAGCCCGAGGATCACCAACAGGCCGACCGCGGCAATCGATACGCGGAAAAAAGCAGTGGGGATGGTGCCGATCACCGGGGCGATGATGCGCATGAACAGAAAGCTCGCGCCCCAAATGGCGGCAAGCGATAACAAACGCAGGGTATCGACGGGGTTCACAGCGCGTTCCTTCCTTGATTGGCGCGCAAGTGTCGCGCCAGTCCGGACGCAAGGCAATGGTTGCGTTGCGTAACGAAGGGCCACTAAGCTCAGGCCCCACGATAAGAATCAGCCGCCGAGGTTTTACCTATGCCGCAGCAATGGCCAGCCGCCGACATCGCCCGAATGGTCCTCGATGGCTTTGACGATTACCGCGAGCATTTCCGCCAGATCACTGACGGCGCCCGAGCCCGCTTTGAACAGGCCAAGTGGCAGGAGGCGCAGGTCGCATCGGCGGCGCGGATCAATCTGTACGAAGAAAAAGTCGGCGAAACGGTGGCACGACTGCGCATCGCGTTTGACGCTGAAACGCTGGACGTCAGCTGCTGGCCGTTGGTCAAAAGCGCTTACATCAAACTGATCGACCTGCGCTTCGACGATGAACTGTCCGAAACCTGGTACAACTCGATCTTTTGCGGGCTGTTCAGCCACGATCTGATCAGCGACGGCTGCATGTTCATCCACACCACCCGGCCAAGCCTGCGTCGGGCCCGCGCCGCACAAACCCGCACCTACAAACCCCAGGGCCAGTTGTCCGGCATGCTCGCGAGCATTTTTGCCGACTACCGTTTCAGCGAGGAATACGCCGATCTGGCCGGCGACGTGCGCCGCCTCGAAGCACAACTGCGCGAAAACCTGCCGGACTGGGTCTGCAAGGACCCGGAATTGAGCGTCGAACTGTTTTCCTCGGTGCTTTACCGCAACAAAGGGGCGTACCTGGTCGGGCGCATCTACACCCAGGACGAACAATGGCCGTTGGTGATTCCGCTGCTGCACCGTGAGGGTCGCGGGATTCAGATCGATGCGCTGATCACTGATGAAGCGGACGTGTCGATCATCTTCTCGTTCACCCGTTCGTATTTCATGGTCGACGTGCCGGTGCCAGCGGAGTTCATCGGTTTCCTCAAACGCATCCTGCCGGGCAAGCACATCGCCGAGCTGTACACCTCGATCGGCTTCTATAAACACGGAAAATCCGAGTTCTATCGGGCGCTGATCAATCACCTGGCCAACACCGACGACCAGTTCATCATGGCCCCGGGCGTGCGTGGCATGGTGATGAGCGTGTTTACCCTGCCGGGCTTCAACACCGTATTCAAAATCATCAAGGACCGCTTCTCGCCGTCGAAAAACGTCGACCGCGCCACAGTGATCGAGAAGTACCGCTTGGTGAAAAGTGTCGATCGGGTCGGGCGCATGGCCGACACCCAGGAATTTTCCGATTTCCGTTTTCCGTTGAGCAAGTTCGAGCCGGCCTGTCTGCAAGAATTGCTCGAAGTGGCCGCGTCCACCGTGTCGGTAGAGGACGACACCGTACTGATCCGCCACTGCTGGACCGAACGTCGGATGACGCCGTTGAACCTGTATCTGGAGAACGCCAACGACGCTCAGGTCCGCGAGGCACTGGAAGATTACGGCCTGGCGATCAAGCAACTGGCGGCGGCGAACATCTTTCCCGGCGACATGCTGCTGAAGAACTTCGGCGTCACGCGGCACGGACGGGTGGTGTTTTATGACTATGACGAGATTTGCTTCCTGACCGAGGCCAACTTCCGGCATATCCCGCAACCGCGTACGCCGGAAGACGAGATGGCTTCAGAACCGTGGTATTCGATCGGGCCGCTGGATGTATTTCCTGAAGAGTTTCCGCCGTTTTTGTTTGCCGACTCCGGGCAGCGCAAGTTGTTCGATCAGTTGCATGGTGAGCTTTACAACGCCGATTACTGGAAAAGCCTTCAGGAAGCCATTCGCGCCGGGAAGGTGATTGATGTGTTCCCGTATCGGCGCAAAGGCCTCGATAACGAGTAACCCCGCTGAGTGAACTTGACCGATCGTTCCCACGCTCCGCGTGGGAATGCCTCCCCGGACGCTCCGCGTCCGCTCTTGGGACGCAGAGCGTCCCTTGCTGCATTCCCACGCGGAGCGTGGGAACGATCACAGCAGAGCGCAAATCTGCGACAATCCGCCCCCCTGCGCCACTAGACGACTTATTGCGTACCTGATGACTGACGAATCGCCTTCCATCGACAAACTGCTGAAAAACCTCGATCACGCCATGCTCGCCGACCGCCACCGGCTGCGGCGGCAGTTGCTTGAGCTGCGCAAAAAACCTGATGAAGCCAAGCTGGCCCAATGGGTGACGCGCATGCAGGCGTCCTGTGATCAGGTGCTGGCGCGGCGGGCCAGCCTGCCGGTAATTCGTTACGACGACAGTTTGCCGATCGCCGCCAAGCGCGACGAAATCAAGGCAGCGCTGCTCAAGCATCAGGTGTTGATCATTGCCGGTGAAACCGGTTCGGGTAAAACCACCCAGTTGCCGAAGATCTGCCTGGAAATCGGGCGCGGTCAGCATGGCCTGATCGGCCACACTCAGCCCCGTCGAATCGCCGCCCGCAGCGTGGCGAGCCGGGTCGCCGAAGAACTGGCGACGCCGTTGGGTGCGCTGGTCGGCTATCAGGTGCGGTTCGAGGACCAGAGCGATTCCAACACCCTGATCAAACTGATGACCGACGGCATCCTGCTGGCGGAAACCCAGAACGACCGCTACCTCGAACGCTACGACACGATCATCGTCGACGAAGCCCACGAACGCAGCCTGAACATCGACTTCCTGCTCGGTTACCTGAAAACCCTGTTGCCGCGTCGTCCAGACCTGAAAGTCATCATCACTTCGGCGACCATCGACCTGGAGCGCTTCTCCAAGCACTTCGATGACGCGCCGATTGTCGAAGTCTCCGGCCGCACCTTCCCCGTGGAAACCTGGTATCGCCCGCTGACCCTGGAGCAGGACGAAGAGGGCAACCGCGTCGAGGACGACTTGACCGTGGATCAGGCGATCCTCGCCACCCTCGACGAAATCGCCGCGTTCGAACGCAGCGAGCGCAAGAGCCCTGGCGACGTGCTGGTGTTCCTGCCCGGCGAGCGCGAGATTCGCGACGCGGCGGACATGCTGCGCAAGGCCCAGCTCAAGCACACCGAGATTCTGCCGCTCTACGCACGGCTGTCGCCGGCCGAACAGCAGCGGATTTTCCAGTCGCACCCAGGTCGGCGCGTGGTCCTGGCGACCAACGTCGCGGAAACCTCGCTGACCGTGCCGGGCATTCGTTACGTGATTGACAGCGGTACCGCGCGCATCAGCCGTTACAGCTACCGCGCCAAGGTCCAGCGCCTGCCCATCGAAGCCATTTCCCAGGCCAGCGCCAACCAGCGTAAAGGTCGCTGCGGACGGGTCGAGCCGGGTATTTGCATTCGCCTGTACGGCGAAGAAGATTTCATTGGCCGGCCGGAATTTACCGATCCGGAGATCCTGCGCACCAACCTCGCCGCGGTGATTTTGCAGATGTTGCATCTGCGCCTCGGCGAAATCACCGATTTCCCGTTTATCGAGCCGCCGGATGGCAAGGCTATCAGCGACGGTTTCAACCTGCTGCAAGAACTCTCGGCGGTCGACCGCAATAGCCAGCTGACGCCGCTTGGCCGCCAATTGGCGCGCTTGCCAGTGGACCCGCGGATGGGCCGCATGTTGCTGGAAGCGGCGAAACTCGGCAGCTTGCAGGAAGTGCTGATCGTCGCCAGCGCCATGTCGATTCAAGACCCGCGCGAGCGTCCTCCGGAACGTCAGCAAGCGGCGGATCAGGCGCATGCGCAATGGAAAGACGTGGACTCGGACTTCGCCGGGCTGGTCAATCTGTGGCGCGGTTTCGAAGAACAGCGCCAGGCCCTGACCGCCAGCCCGCTGCGCAATTGGTGCCGCAAGAATTTCCTGAATTACCTGCGTCTGCGCGAATGGCGCGACTCCCATCGGCAGTTGAGCCTGATCTGCCGCGACATGCAGTTGAGCCTCAACAAAGAACCGGCGGATTACCCGAAACTGCACAAAGCCGTGCTCTCGGGGCTGCTCAGCCAGATCGGCCAGAAAACCGATGAGGGCGATTACCTCGGTGCGCGTCAGCGGCGTTTCTGGATTCACCCGTCATCGGGCCTCGGTAAAAAGCGTCCGCAATGGCTGATGGCTGCCGAACTGGTGGAAACCACCAAGCTCTACGCGCGGATGGTCGCCAAGATCGACTCCGATTGGATCGAGCCCTTGGCCGGGCACCTGATCAAGAAAAACCACTTCGAACCCCATTGGGAGAAGAAGCGCGGTCAAGTCGTGGCCTTCGAGCAGATCACATTGTTCGGGCTGATCGTGGTCGGTCGCCGGCCGGTGCATTACGGGCCGATCGACCCTGTCACGTCCCGTGAACTGTTCATTCGTGAAGGCCTGGTACGCGGCGAGATTCAGTCCAAGGCCAAGTGCCTGACCGCCAATGCGCAACTGCTGGAACAGCTCGACGAACTGGAAGCCAAGGCGCGCCGTCGCGACATTCTGGCCGACGAAGAAACCCTGTTCGCCTTCTACGATGCGCGACTGCCGGCGGAGATCCACCAGACGGCGACCTTCGACAGCTGGTATCGGGTCAACAGCCAGAAAGACCCGCAGCTGCTGATCATGCGCGAAGAAGACGTGCTGGCCCGCGAGGCGAGTGAAGTCACCGCCCTGCATTACCCGGACACCTTGCACATTGGTGATCTGGAGTTGGCGCTCAGTTACCACTTCGAACCCAACCACCCGCGTGACGGCGTGACCTTGCGCGTGCCGGCGCCGTTGTTGCCGATGCTGCCGCCGGAGCGCCTGGAATGGCTGGTGCCGGGCGTGATCGAGGCCAAGTGCATTGCGCTGGTGCGCAACCTGCCTAAAGCCCTGCGCAAGAATTTCGTGCCGGTGCCGGACTTCGTCAAAGCCGCATTGCAGCGCATGACTTTCGCCGAGGGCTCGTTGCCTCAAGCGCTGGGCCGCGAACTGTTGCGCATGACCGGTGCGCGGGTCAGCGATGAAGCCTGGGCCGAAGCATCGCAGCAGGTCGACAGTCATTTGCGGATGAACCTGGAAATCGTCGACGGGCAGGGCAAGTTCCTCGGTGAAGGGCGTGATCTGGCGGAACTGACCGCACGCTTTGCCGAAGCCAGTCAGGCCGCACTGGCCGTGCCGCAAACCGCGAAAAACCAGCAACCGGTTGAGCCGAAAGTGTTTGCCGCCGTCGCCGAGAAAACCCAGCAGAAGATCGCGGGGCTATCGATGACGGTGTATCCGGCGTTGGTGGAGGAGAGCGGCACGGTCAAGGAAGGGCGTTTCTCGACGCCGGCCGAAGCCGAGTTTCAACATCGCCGCGCCTTGCAGCGTTTGCTGATGCAGCAACTGGCCGAACCGGCGAAGTTCCTGCGCAGCAAATTGCCGGGGTTGACCGAACTGGGCCTGATGTACCGCGACATGGGCCGCATCGACAGTCTGGTCGAAGACATCCTGCTGGCCAGCCTCGACAGCTGCATTCTCGACGGCGAAGACCCGCTGCCACGGGATGGCGCCGGGTTGGCGTCACTGGCTGAACGCAAACGCGGCGGCTGGACCGAGCACGCCGAACGGCTGGCGAAGCTGACGCTGGAGATTCTCAAGCTCTGGCACGGCCTGCAAAAACGCTTCAAGGGCAAGATCGACCTGGCGCAAGCCGTGGCGTTGAACGACATCAAGCAGCAGCTCAGTCATCTGGTGTATCCGGGCTTCGTCCGTGAAACCCCGATGCAGTGGCTCAAGGAGCTGCCGCGTTATCTGAAAGCGGTCGAGCAGCGCTTCGAGAAAATCGGCGCTCAGGTGCAGAGGGATCGGGTCTGGAGTGGCGAGTTGTCTGGCCTGTGGACGCAATATCAAACCCGCGCCAACAAACATGCCCAGGAAGGCAAACGCGATCCGCAATTGGAGCTCTATCGCTGGTGGCTGGAGGAATACCGGGTTTCCCTGTTCGCCCAACAACTGGGGACCAAGGTGCCGATCTCCGACAAGCGCCTGAACAAGCAGTGGACCCAGGTCGAACCCTGAATCCGAGACTTGTGCAATACCTGTGGGAGCGAGCCTGCTCGCGATGGGGCCATCACATTCAACATCTATGTCGACTGTGATGCCGCCATCGCGAGCAGGCTCGCTCCCACAGGTTTTTGTATTGCCTGGTAGGTGGGAGTCATCCAGCAAAAAGGCGCCAAAACCCATTGTTTATGGCAAACTTCGCGCCTATAAACGCCGGCCCCGCAGTTTTGAGCCTTCACAGGTCTGGGCGGATCGGAATAAAGCGATGCCAGGTTTGCGCCCCCTGACGGGAGCAGATCCTTTGTGTGTTGGTACGTCGGTGCCAACACTTTCTGCCTGAACAGATTAGAGAAACGACCATGCATAACGTCGTCATCAGCGGCACCGGCCTGTACACCCCGGCCAACAGCATCTCCAACGAAGAGCTGGTGCAGTCTTTCAACGCTTACGTCGCGCTATTCAACGCCGACAACGCCGACGCCATCGCGCGCGGCGAAATCGAAGCGTTGACCGAGTCCAGCGCGGCGTTTATCGAAAAGGCGTCTGGCATCAAAAGCCGCTTTGTCATGGACAAGGACGGTATCCTCGACCCGCAACGCATGGCGCCACGCCTGCCGGAACGCTCGAATGACGAGTGGTCGGTGCTTTGCCAAATGGCCATCGGCGCCGCCGAGCAAGCCTTGCAGCGTGCTGGCAAGACCGCGGCGGACATCGACGGCGTGATCGTTGCCTGCTCCAACCTGCAACGGGCCTATCCGGCCATCGCCATCGAAGTCCAGGAGGCCTTGGGCATCCAGGGTTTCGGTTTTGACATGAACGTCGCCTGCTCCTCGGCGACCTTCGGCATTCAGGCTGCGACCAACAGCGTGCAACTGGGCCAGGCCCGGGCGATCCTGATGGTCAACCCGGAAGTCTGCACCGGTCACCTGAACTTCCGCGACCGCGACAGCCACTTCATCTTCGGCGACGCCGCGACTGCGGTGATCATCGAACGTGCTGACCTGGCGACGTCCAAGTACCAGTTCGACATCGTCAGCACCAAGCTGCTGACCAAGTTCTCCAACAACATCCGCAACAACTTCGGCTTCCTCAACCGCGCGGCGGAAGAGGGCATCGGTACCAAGGACAAACTGTTCGTGCAGGAAGGCCGCAAGGTGTTCCGCGATGTCTGCCCGATGGTCGCCGAGCTGATCGCTACGCACCTGGAAGAGAACGCGCTCAACATCAGCGACGTGAAACGCTTCTGGCTGCACCAGGCCAACCTCAGCATGAATCACCTGATCGTCAAGAAGCTGCTGGGCCGCGAAGCCACCGAAGAAGAAGCCCCGGTGATCCTCGACACCTACGCCAACACCAGCTCCGCCGGTTCCGTGATTGCATTTCACAAAAACCAGGACGATCTGGCTGCCGGTTCGCTGGCCGTGCTCAGCTCGTTCGGCGCCGGTTACTCGATTGGTAGCGTGATTCTGCGCAAGCGCTGAGTTTGGTTTAAAAGATCGCAGCCTGATTTTTGGCGAGGACACTTTCCTGTGGCGAGGGAGCTTGCTCCCGTTTGGCTGCGAAGCAGTCGTAAAACCAGCGAGTGTGTTTTGTCTGGAGGAATACATGGGGCCGCTTCGCGCCCCAACGCGAGCAAGCTCGCTCGCCACAAAGGTCCGGCTGTGTTGCGGGAAATGAAAACAGCCTCGCGTTGGTCTATCGGACGGATGATGGGGACCGATAGACCAACGCGAGGCTGTAAAAAAGAGCTCGGGCTTCCTTGTCCGAGTCGTGGAGCGGGGAATCAGAACTTCGCTTCGGCATCCAGTTGCAGGGTGTTGATGTCCGAATCTTTCAGGTTGGCGTTGGTGTAGTCAGAGTTAGCCATGAAGTACGTCGCCCCCAGGGCGAAGTTCTTGTCCAGCTCGTAACTCACTTTCAACTTGCTGCCACGCGAACCGGTGAAACCGTTGGCGAAGTCGGAATCGGTGAAGGCGCCGACCACCGCGTTACGCTGTACGTCGCGGTAGTTGTAGTCCACTGCGAAGCCGTAGAGCTTGGTCTTCACACCAGCCAGCCAGGCAGAATCCTGATCGTTGCTGGCGTCTTGGTTGTTCACGTACTGACCGTACAGCGAGAGCGGCATAGGCAGGCCACTGATGTCGAGCTGACCAAAGCCTTCGTACAGTTTGAATTGCTCGTTCGGGCTGTTGCCGTTGATCGCCAGTGCGGCTGGAATGCTGGTGCCGCCTGAGCGGATGTCGTCGTCGTTGTCGTAGCCGTAGACGCTGCCACCCAGGGTCAGTTTCAGGTTGTCGGTGATAGCGAAGCGCGCGCCCAACTGACCCGCGTACAGACGCAAGTCGTGTTTGAACTGCACGCCATCGCCATCGACGTTGTCCTTGAGGGTGTAGTGACCGGCGCTACCGAACAGCTCGGTGCTGGCGCCCAGCGGGTATTTGTAAGCCACCGACAGGCCTTCGGGGCTGATGTCGCTATCCCAGATGATGTCGCCCATGCTCACCCATTGCTGCGGCATCTTGCCGCCAACGATGTGCAGGTTCTTGATCGCGTCCGGGTGGTAGTCGACGTAACCCTGGTCCAGCCAGATCTGTTTCTTGTCGAAGTAGTTGTCCAGGCTCTGGTTGGTGGAGCGAGCGTCGTCATTGTTGCCGGTGGCGATACGGATGCCAGTGTCGACTTGCGGGTTGATCGTGCTGTAGGCACCCAGGCGGGCACGAATGCGCTGACGATCCTGGTCTTTGTTGTTTGAAACGCCGTCGTTGTGGACGTTTTCCTGACGGAAACGCACGTCACCCTTGAATTGGGTCTTGGCGGCCCACGCCAGTTTCTGGTCGAAGGTACTCAGTTCATTGGTTTTCTTCGCAGTCGCCGCGATCTGCTCATTGGTCTCTTGTTGAGCCTGGCGGGCGATTTGCTGGTCTTTCTGATCCTTGGCCAGCTCGGCTTGCAGTTCGGTGTACTGCGCAGGCGAAATCGAGCCATTTGCCTTGAGCATGTCGAGCAGTTTGGCGTCGACTGCGGCGCTGGCCGGAACACTCATGGCCAGCAGCAACCCACCACACAAGGCCGCCGCAGTTTTCGTGGAAGCAAGACGCATATCAATCTCCGAAGATGTAATGGGATGACCGAGCCATCCAAGGACACAACCGACCGTTGAGGACGGAAAACAATGACCAGGTTTAGAACCTGGCGCTCTAAAAACAGGCGCCAGTATCGCGATGGTTTATGACAGGGCAGTGGCAAAGTGATGGCGTCTCGATGACGATACAAATATCGCGCACACCCTTATCCAGAGCCCTGTCGGCGGATTGCTCGTGTGGATTTTTTGGCGATGGGCGATACTCGCCGGGCTTTCACGCAAAGAAGTAGGGAAGAACCGATGCCGCTGCAACGCCTGCAAAATCTGTCCGAAATCGCGTCGCAGACGTGGGATGCCCTGGTGCCCGAGAATCAGCCCTTTCTGCGTCACGCCTTTCTCAGCGCGCTGGAAGACAGCGGTAGCGTCGGCCCGCATTCCGGCTGGCAACCCGAGCATTTGTTGCACATCGAAGGCGATCGCCTGATTGCCGCGTTGCCCAGTTATCGCAAATGGCATTCCTACGGCGAGTACGTGTTCGATCACGCCTGGGCCGATGCCTGTGAGCGTGCGGGGATCGATTACTACCCCAAGCTGCTGACGGCTGTGCCGTTCAGTCCGGTCAGCGGCCCGCGTTTGCTGGCGGCCACGCTCGAGGACGGTTTCGAACTGTTGAAAAGCCTGCCGGGCTACCTTGAAATCGAACAACTCTCCAGCGCCCACATCAACTTCACCGATCCGTTCACTGACGCCGCCTTGGCCGAGCAGCCAGGCTGGTTGCAGCGAATCGGCTGTCAGTACCACTGGCAGAATCGTGGCTATCGGGATTTTCAGGACTTCCTCGACGTCCTCAGTTCGCGCAAGCGCAAGCAGATGCGCAAGGAACGCGAACAAGTGGCGGGGCAGGGCATTGATTTCGAATGGCTTGAAGGTCGGCAACTCGATCAGGCGCAGTGGGATTTTGTCTATGCCTGCTACGCCAATACCTACGCAGTGCGTCGGCAAGCGCCGTATCTGACGCGGGAGTTTTTCAGTTTGCTGGCCGAGCGTATGCCAGAGTCGATTCGTGTGGTGTTGGCCAAGCAAGGCTCACGGCCGGTGGCCATGGCCTTCAGTCTGGTGGGGGGCGACAGTTTTTACGGCCGTTACTGGGGCTGTCTGGCGGAATTCGATCGTCTGCACTTCGAGACCTGTTTCTACCAGGGCATGGACTACGCGATTGCCAATGGCTTCCAGCGTTTCGACGCCGGTGCTCAGGGCGAGCACAAGCTGATTCGCGGGTTCGAACCGGTGATCACGCATTCATGGCACTACTTGCGTCATCCCGGCCTGAAAGCTGCCGTCAAAGACTTCCTGCAGCAAGAGCGCGTGGGCGTGCTGGCGTATGCCGAGGAAGCGAAGACGGCCTTGCCTTACCGGCAAGCCTGATCCTCGCCCCGCTTCAACTGCTTTCCTTGCCCAGCCATCGATACGTCACACCGCCGATCACCGCACCGAGCAGCGGCGCCACCCAGAACATCCACAATTGCGCGATGGCCCAGCCTCCGACGATCAGCGCCGGGCCAGTGCTGCGTGCCGGGTTGACCGAGGTGTTGGTGACAGGAATCGAAATCAGGTGAATCAGCGTCAGGGCCAGGCCGATGGCGATCGGTGCCAGCCCGGCGGGGGCGCGCTTGTCGGTGGCACCGAGGATGATCAGCACGAACATCGCCGTCATCACCAGTTCACAGACAAAGCCTGCGGCCATCGAGTATTTGCCGGGAGAATGCTCGCCGTAGCCGTTGGAAGCCAGACCGTTGGCGAGGTCGAAGCCTTCCTTGCCGTTGGCGATGTAGTAGATCAAGCCCGCCGCGATAATCGCGCCAATCACCTGAGCGATGATGTAGGCGGGCAGCTCTTTGGCGGGGAATCGACCGCCGACGAACAAACCGACCGAGACGGCGGGGTTGAGATGGCAGCCGGAAATATGACCAATGGCGAATGCCATGGTCAGTACCGTCAGACCAAAGGCCATGGCCACACCCAGCACCCCGATCCCCAGCGGAGAAGACGCAGCCAGGACCGCACTGCCGCAACCTCCCAACACCAGCCAGAACGTACCTAACAACTCAGTGACTGAACGTTTGAACAGAGACATGAGAGCGTCCTTGATAGGCTTCCTATCGAGACTGTATCGAGTGATGCATCCTGCACATTTACGACAGGTCCATCTCCAGAACCTTGGCTGATTACAGCAGGGTTTTGGTGGATTTCCAGCAGTCGGGAGGGGGGCAAGATCGTTCCCACGCTCTGCGTGGGAATGCAGCCCGTGACGCTCCGCGTCACTGGACGCGGAGCGTCCCTTGAGGCA